>NZ_JBITLX010000001.1:519341-557014 GCF_044465625.1 Actinoplanes sp. NPDC049599 | reverse complement strand
GCGGGCGGCGGGCGGCCCCGAGCGCGCATCTCGCCGCGCCGCGCCGCGCAGCGCCGCGCGCTGGTTCCCGGCTGGCCTTGATCGGGTGGGTCTTGTGGCGTTAGGGCGGATTTGGTGACGTGCCGCGGCGGCTGTTGGAGGTTCGCGTTCGGCTTGCCGATGGGCGTGCGCTGCTGGCCTTCCCGACCGTCTCGGCGCGGCCTTTGGTTCGGCTTGGTTGGGGTCTCGGTCAGCCGAGGAGGGCGTTGAAGATCCATTGGGGGGCCAGGCCCAGGATCATTGCTGTTGTGGCGGCTGCTGCGATCGCTGCCGTTACTGCGCGGGGTACCTCGGCGCGGGGGTGGGTTGCTGCTTCGAGGAGCTTCGGGTCGACGACTGCCGTCATGGTTGTTCCCGGCAGCGCGGGCTCGGTGGCCGGCTGCTCGTCGGTGGCCGGCGGCTGGTCGGTGGCCGGCTCGGTGGGGGCGGGTGGTTCCGGCTGGGGGGTGGGGAGGGCCGCGAACGGGATGACTGGCTCGGTGGGGCGGGTGTAGAGCAGGGCGCTGACGCGGACGTAGTAGGCCAGGGCGATCACCGCGTTCAGGGCCACCACCCCTGCCAGCCAGCCCCAGCCTGCGTTGATCAGGGCTGCCACGACTGTCACCTTGGCGAAGAGGCCCGCCAGGCCCGGCGGGAGGCCGGCCAGGCCCGCGAGCGCCAGCACCAGGGCCGCACCCAGCCACGGGTTGCGGCGGCCGGCGCCTCGGTAGTCGGTCAGGTTGCCGCCGTCGCGGTTCGGGCCGCGGAGGGCCACCACCACCGCGAAGGCCAGGTATTCCAGGACCACGAAGAAGACCGCGTACGCGAATGCCGCCGGTACGCCCGCCGAGCCCACCGCCAGCGGCGCCAGGATGTAGCCCGCCTGCGCCACCGATGACCAGGCCAGCAGACGTACCATCCGGGTCTGTCGGAGGGCGACCAGGTTGCCCACCGTCATCGTCAGGACGGCCAGCACCGCCACCAGCGGCCCGGTGTCCAGCCGCTGCACGATCGCCGCCAGCGCCACCACGCCGCCCAGTTTCGAGGCCGTCGACAGGTACGCGGCCACCGGCACCGGCGCGCCGTCGTACGTGCTCGGCGCCCAGGCGTGCAGGGGGACCGCCGCCACCTTGAACGCGAAGCCGACCACCAGCAGCGTGCCGCCGACCGAACCCAGTGGCGCCAGGGTGCCCGTGGCCCCGGTCAGTACGGCCAGGTGCAGCACCCCCGTGGCCGCGTACAGGAGCGCCGCGCCGAGCAGGGCGATCGCCGTCGAGATAACGCTGACCAGGAAGAACGTCACCGCGGCCGAGGCGCCGGTGGTGGTCACCCGGTCGCGGGGGGCGAAGCGGCGCAGGCCGACCAGCACGTACAGCGGCAGGGTCAGGGTTTCCAGGCCGACGATCAGGGTGATCAGGTCGCCCGCGTACGCGATCACCACTCCCCCGGCCATCGAGCTGGTCAGCAGGAAGCAGTACTCGCCCGCCGGGGCGATGCCCGCGCGCAGCGCCGGCGCGGACAGGGCCAGCACCCCCATCGTCAGCGCCGCCAACAGCACCGCGACCACCGCCGCCTGCGGGCCGCTCACCCAGGAGCAGTGTTCGGGGCCGCAGAACGTCGACGCCGGGCGCAGCGCGAGCGCGACCGCCGCGCCGGCCGTGGCCAAACCGCCGGCGATGCCCGCGGGCACGGCGAAGCGGCCGACGGCGAGTTCCAGCACCAGCACGAGCAGCGCGGTGCCGGCCGCGGCGTAGAGCGGCAGCAGGGCGAAGTGGTTCACGGTCTGGGTCATCGCACGGCTCCGGTCAGGGCGGCCACCGGGTCGGCGGTCGCGGCGAGCACCAGCGCCGGCACCAGGCCGATCGCGAGCGCCAGCAGCACCAGCGGCGACCAGGCCAGCCATTCCGGCCGGGAGATGCCCGCGATGCCGGTCACCGCCGGGGTCGCCGGGCCGTGGGTGATCCGGCGCAGCAGCCGCAGGAAGTACGCCGCGGTCAGCGCCCCGCCGATCGCCGCCAGGATCGCCAGGGTGAGCCACAGCGGGCCGCCGCGTTCGGTCGCGCCCACCACGGCGAAGGCCTCGCCCCAGAAGCCGGCCAGGCCGGGCAGGCCCAGCGAGGCGATCGCCGCGAAACCGAGCAGGCCGGCCAGGCGGGGCGCGGTCTCGCGCAGCCCGCCGAGGTCGGCCAGCGCGCCGGTGTGCGCCCGGTCTTTGATCGCCCCGGCCAGGAAGAACAGCAGGCCGGTGATGACGCCGTGCGCCACGTTGCCGAGCAGCGCGGCCTGCAGGCCGGTCGCCGTCAGCGTCGCGATGCCGAGCAGCACGAAGCCCATGTGCCCGACGCTGGAGTACGCGATCAGCCGCTTCAGCTCCGTCTGCCGCAGGCACACCAGCGACCCGACGATGATCGCGGCGACGGCGAGGATGCCCAGCGCCGGCGCCGCCCAGACCGCGCCCAGCGGGGTCACGCCCACGCCGACCCGGATCAGGCCGTACGTGCCCATCTTGAGCAGGACGCCGGCCAGGATCACGCTGCCGACCGTGGGGGCCTCGGTGTGCGCGTCCGGCAGCCAGGAGTGCAGCGGCCAGAGCGGCGCCTTCACCGCGAACGCGACCGCGAACAGCGCGAAGGCCGTGAGCTGCACCGTGCGGGACAGGCCGGTGCCGCCGGTCAGGGCCATCAGGTCGCCGGTGCCGGCCGCGACCACCACGGTGAAGACGCCGAGCAGCAGCAGCACCGAGCCGAACAGTGTGTAGAGCACGAACTTGCGGGCCGCGTGCCGACGCCGCGGGCCGCCCCAGCCGGCGATGACCGCGTACATCGGCAGCAGGACAACCTCGAAGAAGATGAAGAACAGCACCAGGTCGAGGGCGAGGAACGTGCCCAGGATGCCCACCTCGAGCACCAGCAGCAGCGCCGCCAGCGTCCGGCCGCTGCCGCCGGCGGGCACCTTCCAGACCGTGTACGCGCAGCACAGCGCCGTCAACAGCCCGGTCAGGACCACCAGCGGATAGGAGATCCCGTCCACGCCGAGGTGGAAGTCGATGCCGAGCGCGGGCACCCAGGACACGTTCACGTTGATCCACGGCAGCACCGCCGGCGGCCGGTCGGAGGCGGTATAGGCGAACCAGCCGTAGTCCGCCTCCGGCACCGCCAGCAGCGTCGTCAGCACGAAGGTGACCGTCGCGAACACCGTCGCCAGGATGCGGGCCGCACGGTCGCGGGCGGCGGGCAGCACCGCGACGACCAGCGCGCCGAGCGCCGGCACCGCGAGCACCGCGATGAGCAGGACCTGCGCGGCCGAGCCGCCGGTCGTCAGGTAGTCGCGGTAGGGCGTCATGAGGCGGCTCCGTAGATCGCCGCGACGACGCCGAGCACCAGCGCGCCGGCGAAGACCGCGACCGCCGCCCGGGGCAGCGCCGCGCGATGGGCGTTCGTCAGCACCACGCCGAGCCGGGTGGTGGACGTTCCGGTGCCCTCGACGGCGGCGTCGACCACCCGTTCGTCGACCACCCGCAGCGCGGTGGCGAGCGCGCGCACCGGGCGTACCACAAAACGGTCCTGGACGTCGTCGAGCCGGAAGCCGGCGGCGAACAACGGCCGCAACCGGCCCAGGGCCTGCGCCGGGTCCACGCCCGGCGCGGTGTGCCACAGCCAGTACGCGCCACCCGCGCCGAGCGCCAGCAGCAGCAGCGGCAACACGATGCTGACCTCCAGGTGCGGCGCCTCGAGCTCGAGCGCGCCGCGGAAGCCGGGCAGGAACGCGGCCAGCCCGAGCAGCGCGGCCGGCACCGCGAGCAGCAGCACCGGCCAAAGCAGCAGGCCGGGCGGATCGTGCGGGGCACCGGGCTCGCGCTCGTAGGCGGCGTCGTCGAAGCCCACGTGCCACAGCTCGGTGCGGGACCGGGCGTGGCCGAAGAAGGTGCGCAGCAGCAGCCGGGTCGCGTACCAGGCGGTGATCGCGACGCCGAGCAGGCCCGCCACCCAGACCACCCAGCCGACCCAGGCCGGGGCCGGGCCGTGGCCCTCGGTCGCGTGCGCCGCGGCGACCAGGACGTTCTCCTTGGACCAGAAGCCGGCCAGCGGCGGCAGCCCGGCCAGCGCGCCGAGCCCGATCACGAACGCCCAGAAGGTCGCGGGCAGGTGCGTGCGCAGGCCGCCCATCCGGGACATCAGGTTGGTGCCCACCGCGTGGATCACCCCGCCGGCGGCCAGGAACAGCAGCGCCTTGAACGCGGCGTGGGTGAGCAGGTGGAACAGGGCCGCGGCGGGCGCGCCGACGGCCAGGGCGCCGGTCATGTAGCCGATCTGCGAGACCGTGGACCAGGCGAGGACCCGCTTGAGGTCGTCCTGGGCGGTGGCCGCGAGCGCGCCCAGCAGCAGGGTGATCGCCGCCATGACGCCGAGCACGGCCAGCGCGCCGGGCGCGCGGGCGAACAGCGGGAAGAGCCGGAAGACCACGTACACGCCGGCGGCGACCATGGTCGCGGCGTGGATCAGCGCGGAGATCGGGGTGGGGCCGGCCATCGCGTCCGGCAGCCAGGTGTGCAGCGGGAACTGGGCGCTCTTGCCGGCCACCCCGGCCAGGATCAGCAGCAGCGCGGCGGTCAGGTGCGCGGGCGAGCTCGCCAGCACCGCGGAGATCTCGAAGCTGCCGGCCGAGACGCCGAGCAGCGCGATGCCGAGCAGGAAGCCGACGTCGCCGACCCGGGTGACCAGGAACGCCTTCACCGCGGCCCGGGGCGCCTCGGGCAACCGCCGGTCGTGGCCGATCAGCAGGTACGAGCAGACGCCCATCACCTCCCAGCCGACCAGCAGCACGATCAGGTCGCTCGCCGAGACGACCAGCAGCATCGCGCCGGTGAAGATGCTGATCTGCGCCGCGTAGGGCGCGTACCGGGGGTCGTCGTGCAGGTAGCCGACCGAGTAGACCTGCACGGCCAGCGCCACGACGGTGACGGCCAGCGCGACGTACAGCGCGGCGGGGCCCAGCGAGACGCCGAAGGTGATCGGCAGGTCGCCGAAGCGGACCGCCTCCACGCCGTACCCGATCGGGTTGTCGGTGACCACCAGCAGGAAGATCGTGATCGCCAGGGCGACGGCGGCGCCGGCGATGCCGAGCGCGGCGGACCGGCGGCGCGGTGCGCGGCCGCCGTCGCCGGCCGGCAGCAACAGGCCGAGCAGGCCGAAGAGCACCGGTACGGCGAAGAGCGCCGTCCCCAGGACCTTCTCGATCATCGGCTGACCTGCTCGTCGTCCTCGTAGTACAGGGCGACCTCGTCCACGTGCACCGCCCGCCGCATCCGGTAGTACTGGAGCACGATGGCCAGGCCCACGCCCACCTCGGCGGCGGCCAGCACGATCACGAACAGCGCGAACACGCCGCCGGAGTGCCCCGGCCGGCCGTTCGGGTAGGCCCAGGCCTCGATCTGCACGCCGACCAGCGTGGCCCGGACCGCGGTGTCGGCGGTCACGAAGATCAGGTTGACCGCGTTGAGCATCAGCTCCACGGCCATCAGCACCAGGATGACGTTGCGCCGGCGCAGCACGCCGTAGACGCCGAGCCCGAACAGCAGCGCGCCCGTCACGTACGGGATGACGGCGTGCATCAGGCCTCTTCCTCGGTGCGGGCGCCGATGTCCGGGCGCGACAGCACGATCGCGCCGACCAGCGCGGCGAGCAGCAGGATCGACAGCACCTCGAACGGCAGCACCCACGCGCCGAAGATCTGCGTGCCCATCCGCTCGGCGGTGCCCGGCGCGGGCCGGTCGTAGAGGGTCCAGCGGAACGCGTCGGCCAGCAGCGCCGCGAGGCCCAGCCCGACCCCGCCGCCGACGATCAGCGCCGGCCAGGCCGGGCGGTCCAGGTCGCGGGAGGGGCCGATCGGGGCGCGGGTGAGCATGACCGCGAACAGCAGCAGCACGACCACCGCGCCGACGTAGACCAGCACCTGCACCCAGGCCAGCAGCTCGGCGCCGAGGACCAGGTAGAGCCCGGCCACCGCGCCCAGGCTGATCACCAGGTAGAGCCCGGAGCGGACCAGGTGGGTGCTGGTGACCACGGCCGCGCCCGAGCCCACCGCGACAGCACCGAGCGCGAGCAGCAGCACGTCCGCGACGGTCACGAGCTCGGCTCCGGGCGTACGGCGGCTCGCGCGGTCTTGGCCGGGGTCACCGCGCCGGGGCCGGCGGCCTTGCGGGCGGCGGTGGCCTCCTCCTTCGAGGGCTCACCGAGCACGTCGTGGGCCGGCGGCGGCGGGACGGTCTGCATCCAGTCGCCGAGCCGGTTCTTGTCGTGCAGCAGGTTGAGCACGTCGGTCTCCGCATACTCGAACTCCGGCGTCCAGTGCAGCGCGTCGAACGGGCAGACCTCGATGCAGATGCCGCAGTACATGCACAGCGAGAAGTCGATGTCGAACTTGTCGAGCACGTTGCGCTGCCGGGGGCGGGCGGCGCCCGGGACGACGACCTCTTCCTTGTGCGAGTCGATGTAGATGCACCAGTCCGGGCATTCCCGGGCGCACAGCATGCAGACCGTGCAGTTCTCCTCGAGCAGGGCGATGACCCCCCGGGAGCGCGGGGGCAGGTCCGGCTCGACGTCCGGATACTGCTGGGTGGTCGAGCGCCTGGTCATCGTCTTGAGCGTGACGGCGAGGCCGTTGATCAGGCCCTCGCCCGGCATGTGCCGATCTCCGTGCTCGCTCATAAGGTCATATCCTGCCCGGTCGCACCGGCGGAGGCGAGCACACCCCCGCAGTTGCCTCGCATCGTGTCCGGCACCGGGGGCTTTGTGGCACGGAGCCTGGTAGGAGGCAGTTGAGCCGAACATCACTGTCAGGGCCTTTAACATTTAAAGTCTTTTATATTGAACATCATCGGTTTAGTGCCCCGGTGTCCGGTTACTGACGGCTGCGACAGCTCCTCACCCACCACATTGGAGGAAGCCCGATGAACCGCACCGCAGCAGCAGCCGCGGCCTTCGCGACCGCCGGACTGCTCGGCGTCACCGCCCAGCCCGCCGCCGCCGCGCCCGCCGCGCTGGCCACACCGTGCGTGCAGAAGATCGCTGTCGTCAACAACGGCGGGTTCGTGATGAACTTCCAGGTCACCACCCGTGACGGCCAGCTCTCCGCGCCCACCGACGACTACCCGGTCAACCAGTGGCGGCTGGTCGACCTGACCTCCACGCCGCTCGCCGAGGGTGTGGACGTGCGGCCGCTGGTGCACGCCACCGCCGGTGACGACGTGCTCGGCAACAACTTCGTGTCGTACTGCGTGAACGGGCAGACCGCCACGTACACCGCCAGCGGCACGACGCTGAACTACACGGTCACGCTGCTGACCTGACGCGCTGCTGCCGGGCGCCCCTCGGCGCCCGGCAGCTCGCCGGTCACCCGCAGAGCGCCATGGCCAGGGCTGGCCCTACCTACAGGGCCAGCTTGACCGCGGCGGTCAGCACCAGCTGGCCCAGCGCCACCGGGACCAGCACCAGCCAGCACAGCCGCTGGAGCTGGTCCTCGCGCATCCGCGGGTAGCTGACCCGCAGCCAGATGACCACGAAGGACACGGCGAAGATCTTCACCAGCGTCCACAGCCAGCCCAGGTGCGCCGGGTCCGGGCCGTGCCAGCCGCCCAGGAACAGCACCGTGGTCAGGGCCGCGATCACCACGATGCCGACGTACTCGGCCAGCAGGAAGAAGGCGAAGCGCAGGCCGGTGTACTCGGTCAGGTAGCCGAAGACCAGCTCCGAGTCGGCGATCGGCATGTCGAACGGGGGCCGGCGGATCTCGGCCAGCCCGGAGACGAAGAACACCAGCATCGCGGGCGCCTGCCAGAGCAGCCACCACGGCGACCATGCCTCGACGATGCCGGACAGGCTCAGCGTGCCCGCGGCCATCGCCACGCTCGCGGCCGACAGCACCAGCGGCAGCTCGTAACCGAGCAGCTGGGCCGCGCCCCGCAGGCCGCCGAGCAGGCTGTACTTGTTCGCCGACGCCCACGCCGACATCAGCACGGCGACCACGCCCACGCCCAGCACGGCCAGCACGAAGAACAGCCCGATGTCCATGGCCTGGGCGACCAGGCCGCCGGGCCCGAGCGGGATGGCCAGCAGCACGATCAGGTACGGGAACAGCGCGACGAGCGGCGCGAGCTGGAACACCCGGCGATCGGCGTCCCGCGGGGTGATGTCCTCCTTCTGCACGAACTTGACGCCGTCGGCGACGAGTTGCGCCCAGCCGTGGAAAGCGCCGGCGTACATCGGGCCGAGGCGGCTCTGCATGTGCGCCATGACCTTGTGTTCCATCTGGCCGACGACCAGCGGCAGGACCAGGAAGGCGGCGACCACGGCGACGATCCGGACGGTCAGCTCCAGCCAGACCGGCATCAGGCGTCCTCCCCGTCGCTCGGCGCCGGCGGGGTCTCCGGCGCGGTGCCGGTCTCCGGCGGGGTCACCGTCTCCGGCGGGGAGGCGGGCGCGGGAGCGGCTTCGGCCGCGGTGCGGGCGGCGCTCGCCTGGTCGGCGGCTGCGGCAGCCTCGGCCTGACCGGCCGCCGCTGTCGTCGCCGCCGCGCTCGGGTCGGCCGCCGGGGGTTCCGTGAGCGCCGCTCGAGCGCCGCGATCCGGCGGTGCCGGGCGGTCCGGGCGGTCGCCGGCGGCGGGCCGGGCCGGGCGGTCGCCGGCGGCGGGGCGGGCGGCGGGGGCGCGGCGGGCCGGGGTCTCCGGTGGGGGGATCTTGCCCTTCATCGGGCCCCACTCGTTCGGGTCCGGTACGCCCGGCGGCCGCATCGGGGCGCGCTTGGCCGTGCCCGCCTCCGACTCGCCCGGCTCCTTCGCGCCCGGCCAGGCTTTGGCGACCCGCGAGGCCAGCACGAACTCCTTGCGCAGCGGGTTGCCCTCGAAGCCGGGCGGCAGCAGCAGCGGCCGCAGGTCGGGATGGCGGGAGAAGGCGATGCCGAACATCTCGTGGGTCTCCCGCTCGTGCCAGGCCGCGCCGGGGAAGATGTCGACGATCGACTCGACCACCGGGTTGTCCCGGGTCAGCCGGGCGCGCACCAGCAGCCCGTGCTTGCGGCGGGTGGACCACAGGTGGGCGACGACGGTGAAGCCCTCGTCCAGCTCGTCGACCGCGGACAGCCAGTCGAAGAAGTCACAGCCCAGCGCGCCGGGATCGCGGGCGGCGTCGATCGCCGCCCACCACAGCGCGGCCGGCACGTCCACCACGGCCCGCTCGTGGCCGGGGCCGCCGCCGGAGACCCCGGCGCTGATCGTGCCCTCGGCGGGGGCGTCGGCAGCGTCTGCCGTCAGCAGCGCGACCATCCGTTCGCCGACCTCTTCGGGCGTCATGTCGCACATCCTATGATCCGGCGCGCGCCCGGCTTGCGACCATCCTGTGTCCCGCACCCGAGGCGGACACCGGCGAGGTCGGCGACGGCGCTGAGGCCGGGCGTGAGCAGGCCGAGGCCGACCGTCGGCTGTCTCGTCCGGCGCCGGAGCTGGCCGCACGGCACCGCGGTGACGCTGACGAACGTATGGCGTCCCTGCCTGAACCAGGCGTTCGGGCGCCGGCCCCGCCGGCTCAGAGGCCCGGCAGGCGGCCGTTGCGGAACAGGTCGACGAAGTCCTGGTGGTCCTCGCGGGCCTGGTCGCCGTACTTGTGGGCGAAGTCCACCAGCAGGCCGAGGAAGCCGGCCTCGTCCTTGTCGACCGCCGCCACGATGGCCTCCTCGGTGGAGAAGTCGACCAGGTCGTGACTGGACTCGTCGTCGGCGACCGAGTGCATCCGGGCCACCGCGCGGCCCAGGTCGGCGACCACGCCGGTCAGCTCCTCGGGCTCGTTGACGTCCGCCCAGTCCAGGTCGGCCGCGTACGGCGAGACCTCGGCGACCAGCTGGCCGACCCCGTTGAGCTCGGTGAAGCCCAGCCACGGGTCGGCATGCGCCTGCAGGGCCCGCTGCGACTCGGCCGTCCGGTGGCCCTGATGCCGGAAGTACGACCGGACCCGCTCGTCGTCGATCCAGCGGGCCACGGCCGGCACCTGGGCCTGCTTCATGTAGATGATCACGTCGTTCTCGAGCGCCTGGGTGTGCCCCTCCAGCAGCAGGTTGTACGACGGCAGCCCGGCCGACCCGATGCCCACGCCCTTGCGCAGCTTGATGTCCTTGATGTTGGTGGACACCGAGTCGCCGTGCGACGGGATCGTGGTCAGGTAGTCCTGGAAGGCCGCCCGGACCGTCGCGGCGGTGGGCTCGTCGACGTCGTACACGCCGTCGCCGAGGGAGAACCGGCGCTCGTAGTCGTCGATGGTGGTCTGCCCGGCGAGCAGGTCGACCCGGGTGTTGAGCCGCGCCTCCTGGAGCACCCGGCGCAGCACCCCGGCGGCGTTGTCGAGCGTGATCGAGCCGAGCGCGTCGTCGCCGCCGGCCGCCACCGCGCGCAGCTCGGTCAGGTACGCCCGCGCGAACGTGCTCACCAGCTCGGTGATCACCTGGTCGGAGAGCGCCTTGCTGTAGCCGATCAGGGCCACGCTGGCGCAGAACCGCTTGAGGTCCCAGAGGAACGGCCCGACGTACGCCTCGTCGAAGTCGTTGACGTTGAAGACCAGCTGGCCCGACGAGTTCATGTAGGTGCCGAAGTTCTCGGCGTGCAGGTCGCCGTGGATCCAGACCCGGCTGGTCCGCTCGTCGAGGAAGGTGTCGTCGCGGTACGCCCCGGTCAGGTCGGCGTAGAACAGCGACGCGCTGCCCCGGTAGAACGCGAAGGGCGACGCGGCCATCTTCCGGAACTTGCGCCGGAAGGCCGCCGGGTCCAGCGCCATGAGGTCGCCGAACTCCCTGGTCAGTACGTCTCTGATGAAGTCCGGACGGGACTGCTCGGTCATGCTGAGCAGACTAGCTGTACCAGCCAACGATCAGGGTCGTTTGACCGGCGGCGCGGTCAGCGAGGCCGCGTCCCGGTGCTGCGCGGCCACGGGCGGGCCGGGGATCAGCGGGTCGGGCCGGTGCACCCCGCCCGGGCCGGACTGCTCGGCCGCGATCTTCGCCTGCAGCTGGAGGATGCCGTGCAGCAGCGCCTCCGGCCGCGGCGGGCAGCCGGGCACGTAGACGTCGACCGGGATGAGCTGGTCGACCCCCTTGGTGACCGAGTACGAGTCCCAGTACGGCCCGCCGCAGTTGGAGCAGGAGCCGAACGAGATCACGTACTTGGGCTCGGGCATCTGGTCGTAGAGCCGGCGGATGGCCGGGGCCATCTTGTCGGTGACCGTGCCGGAGACCACCATCAGGTCGGCCTGCCGGGGGCCGTGCGCGAACGGGATCACGCCCAGCCGCATGAAGTCGTGCCGGCCCATGCTGGTCGCGATGAACTCGATCGCGCAGCAGGCCAGGCCGAAGTTGAAGACCCACAGCGAGTAGCGGCGGCCCCAGTTCAGCACGAACTTGATCGGATCCCCGATAACTCCTGGCAGGCCGGACATGTCGTCAACCTACCCCGTGCCAGGTGGGCCGCTGGAGCAGGCTCAGGAAGCCGGTCAGCAGCGCCGCGCGCAGCGCCGGCGGCGCCACGTTCAGCAGCGAGTTGACCGCGGCCATGCTCCGGCCCAGGTCGTCGCCCAGCCCGAGGCCGGCGGCCAGTCCCTCGACCAGCTCCGGGGTCACCAGCTCCGGGGTCAGCGCGCCGGCCGCCGCCAGCAGCTCCGGCGGCAGCTCGACCGGGCCGCGGGCGCGGGTCGCGGCCACCGCGGCGGCCAGGTCCGGCGCGAACTCGGCGGCGGTCGCGCCGACCGCGGCGGTCACCGTGAGGTGGATGGTCGCGGGCAGGTTCCCGTACGCGAGCTGGGGCTGGGTGTGCCAGCCACGCGCTGCCAGCTCGTCGGCGAGCACGAACAGTTCGACGTCCGGCTCGGCCGCCAGGCACACGACGCTGGTCTCGGGCGGCGCGAACAGGCGGACGCCCCCGGTGGCCTCGACCGCGCCGGCGAGCACGGCGACCGCGTCCCGGGTGCGCCCGGCCAGCCGCAGGTAGCCGTCGTCGCCGAGGTGCCGCATCGTGGCCAGGGCCGCCGCGATCGGGCCACCGGACCGGGTGGACGAGATCACCGGGTTGACCATCGTGTAGCCGGGCCAGTCCGCGTACGCGAAGAACTGCGGCAGCCGCAGCGCCGCGTCCCGGTGCAGCAGCACCGAGACGCCCTTCGGCGCGTACGCGTATTTGTGCAGGTCGACCGAGATGCTGGTGACCCCGGGCACGGAGAAGTCGAAGGCCGGCAGGTCGGCGCCGAGCCGCCGCAGGTAGGGCAGCACCCAGCCGCCGAAGCAGGCGTCGACGTGGCACCGCACGCCCCGCTCGGCGGCGACCGCGGCCATCCCGGCGATCGGGTCGATCACCCCGTGCGCGTAGCTCGGCGCCGAGGCCGCCACCAGCACGGTCTCCGGACCGATCGCCGCCGCGGTGGCGACCGGGTCGGCCCGCAGGTCCGGCCCGACCGGTACGACATCGAGGGCGACCCGCAGGTAGTGCGCCGCCTTGGCGAACGCGGCGTGCGCGGTCGACGGGATCACCAGCCGCGGCCGGTCCAGCTCCGGGTGGGCGTCCCGGGCGGCCTTCACGGCCAGGATCAGCGACTCGGTGCCGCCGCTGGTGACGCTGCCGACCACCTCCGGCGCGGTCGTGCCGGGCCCGCCGCCGAGCAGCCGGCCGGCGGCCGCGACCAGCGCGTTCTCCATCGCCAGCAGGGACGGGAAGGCGGTCGGGTCCAGGCCGTTGACGTGCGCGGAGATCGCGTACGCGGCCTGGGCCAGCTCGTCCAGCCCGCCGACCGCGGGGTCGTAGACGTAGGCGAACAGCCGGCCGCCGTGCGTGGGCAGGTCGGCGGCGCGCAGCTCGTGCAGCTCGGCGAGCACCTGCTCACCCGGTACGCCGGTGGACGGCAACGCCTCGATCATGACCACCAAGCTAGTCCTGATAGCGGCGCAGCAGGGTGACCGCCGCCCCGACCAGCACCGCGGGGACCACGGTGAAGCCGAGCAGCACGCCGAGCCGGGCCGTCGGGTCCTGGGCCGCCGCCTCGCCGGTCGCCGACGAGACGTAGCCGAACAGCTGGAGCACCAGCGCGTAGATGCCCGGGCCCAGGGCCAGGCCGAGGGTCTCCCCCGCGGTCCACAGCCCGGTGAACACGCCGGCCTGGCGGCGGCCGGTGCGGACCGTGTCGCGTTCGATCAGGTCGGGCAACATCGCCAGCGCGAAGACCTGCTGGCCCGCGTACCCGCTGCCGATCAGCGCCACGACCAGGTAGATCGCCACGGCCGGCAGCGCCGGGGACGCCAGCAGGACCAGCGCGCCGGCGCCGAACAGCAGGGACGCGGCGATCAGGCCGCGGAGCTTGCCGTGCCGGGCGCCGACCCGGCTCCACAGCGGCATCACCAGCAGCGCCGGGCCGACGAACGCGGCGAACAGGAACGTCGCGCCGGAGTCCTGGCCGATCACGTGGTCGGCGAAGTACTGCACGCCCGCCAGCATCGTGCCGATGCCGGCCGCCTGGACGATGTAGCAGATCAGCAGGGTGCGGAAGGACGCGTTGGCCGCGGCGATCCGCAACTGGGCGCGCAGGCTCGGCTCCTGGCCGGCGGCGGTGCGGGAGTCGGCGGTACGCGTACCGAAGAAGGCACCCAGGGTGCCCACGACGATGAGCGCGCCGACGAACGCGCCGGACCACCGGTGGCCGGTCAGGCCGCCACCGCCGAGGTCGACGACGAGCGGGGCCAGCGCGCCGGAGACCAGGATGGCCAGCGCCAGCACCGCGACCCGCCAGGTCATCAGCCGGGTGCGCTCGGCCCGGCCGTCGGTCAGCTCGGCCGGCATCGCCACGTAGGGCACCTGGAAGAAGGCGAACGCGGTGGCCGCGGCCAGGAACGCCACGGCGACGTAGCCGCCCGCCGCCGCGCCGGTGCCGAACGGGCCGGCGAAGATCGCGGCGAACAGCACGCCGAGCGCCAGGCCGGCGCCGAGCAGGAAGCCGCGCCGGTCGCCGCTGCGGTCGGAGATCCGGCCCGCGACCGGGTTGACCAGCACGTCCCACGCCTTCGGCAGCAGCACGAGCAGGCCCGCCACGCCCGCGGCGACACCGAGCGTGTCGGTCAGATATGGCAAAAGGAGTAGACCGGGCACTGTCCCGAAAGGTCCGGTCACCAGCGAGCCCAGGGAGTATCCGGCGACGACCCGGCGGGGCAGAAGTACGTCGTGCGAGGGACCGGCGACCGTCATGGACGCGGATGGTAACCATGGGCGGGCCGCTGCGCCTACGCTTCGCCGAATGGAGAATTCCGCACGGCCGTCCCGGGTCGCCGCCGGGGTCGCGGCGAGCCATCCGGCGACGGCCGAAGCCGGGCTGCGGGTGCTGCGCGCCGGCGGAACGGCCGCCGACGCCGCCGTCGCCGCCGTGCTCGCCACCTGTGCCGCCGAGACCGTCTACACCGGGCTGGGCGGGGGCGGATTCGCCACCTACTTCGACGCCGCCACCGGCTCGGTCACCTGCCTGGACTTCTTCGTCTCGGTGCCCGGCACGGACGGCGACCGGGTGGCCGGCCCGATGCTCGCGGTCGACGTGTTCTTCGGCGGGGTGCCGCAGGTGTACTCGATCGGCGGGGCCAGCGTGGCGGTGCCGGGCGTGCCGGTCGGCTGCGGCGAGGTGCACCGGCGCTGGGGGCGGCTGCCCTGGGCCGAGCTGGTGGCGCCGGCGCTGGAGCTGGCCCGTACCGGGGTGGCCATGCCGCCGGCGCACGCCCGGACCCTGGAGGCCTGCGCCCCGGCGCTGGCGCACGGCGAGGGCGCCGCCGTCTACGCGCCGCACGGAAAGCTGCTCCAGGGCGGTGACCTGCTCTTCCACCCCGGGCTGGCGACGGCGATGGCGGCGCTCGCCGCCGAGGGCCCCGCGCTGTTCCACACCGGCTCGTACGCGCCGCTGCTGGTCGAGACGGTCCGCGCCGCCGGTGGCGCGCTCGGCCCGCGGGACCTGGCCGACTACCGGGTGCTGGAGACCCCGGTCGACCGGGCCACGCTCGCCTCGCACCAGGTCCGCGCCCGGCACGACCTCAACCGCACGGTCGACACCATCGCGGCCCTGCCCGCCGACCTGGCCGTGCTGCCCCGGCCGGCCCGGGCGGTGGCGGTGGCCGCGGCCCTGCGCGACCGGGGCCGGCAGAAGATCGGCGACACCACCAACGTGTCGGTGGTCGACCCGGCCGGCAACGCCTGCGTGATCACCACGACCATGGGCCTCGGCGCCGCGGTCTGGCTGCCCGGCCTCGGCGTCAACCTCAACTCGATGCTGGGCGAGGGCGAGCTGATCACCGACGACCTCGTGCCCGGCGTGCGGATGTCGTCCAACATGTGCCCGCTGGTGGTCATCGACGACGAGGGTGCGCTGGCGGTGGCCGCCGGGTCGGCGGGGGCCTCGCGGATCCGCACCGCGCTGGTCGACACGCTGATCGGGGTGCTGGTCGACGGGGTCGACATGCCCACCGCGATCGCCCGCCCCCGGTTCCACGCGGTGGACGACACCATCCACGCCGAGCCGGCTTACCCACGCGACGAGCTGGCCGCGCTGGCGGACGCGGGCTGGCGGATCCACGGCTGGCCGGACCTCAACCACTACTTCGGCGGCGTCACGGCGGTGGGCGTCGGCGGCGCGGCCGGCGACCCCCGCCGGGCCGGGGTCGGCTTGCTGCTCTGACCCGGGTCACATCGTGCGGCTCGCGGTGGCTGCCGCACCGGCGGCCACCTCGGCCAGCGACACGTCCAGGTCCGTCGCCTTCAGGCCGAAGGTGCGCTCGGTCAGCGAGCTGTCCATCACGAACGGCGCGTAGAACTGGTAGTCCATCTCGGCCAGCTCGCGGGCCATCGGCACCGCCAGGCCCGCCGTGCGCATCACGAAACGCGGCAGCTGCCGGATCGGCACCGGCTTGTCGCCGCTGATCGCCAGGTAGCGGGCGGCCAGGTCCTTGACGCTGATCGCCGGGGCGGACGGCACGTGCCAGGCCCGGCCCCAGGCCCGCTCGTCGCCGGCCAGCTCGACCAGGGCCCGGGCCATGTCGCCGGTGTAGGTGAAGGTGTGCGGCGCGTTGATGTCGGCGGGCGCCCACGCCGTGCGGCCCTTGTGGATGGCCGGCAGCAGCACCATGGAGAAGACCGAGGCCGCGCCCGCGCCGATGTAGTCCGAGCCGCGGACCTCCACCGTGCGCACGCCGCTCGCCAGGGCATCCTGCCACATCTTGATGCGGACGCGGCCCTTGCGGCCGGTCGCGGCGAGCGGGCTGTCCTCGGTCATCCGGCCACCCGGCACCGGGCCGTAGACGTAGAGGTTGCCGGTGGTGGCCAGGACCGCGCCGGTGCGCTGCGCGGCGGTCAGCATGGCGCCGGCCAGCGGCGGCCAGAGCGACTCCCACTGGGTGTACTTCGGGTTGGCGCAGTTGTAGAGCGTGACCGCGTCGCGGGTCAGCTCGGTGAGCCGGGCCGCGTCGGCGGCGTCGGCGGCGACCCGCTCGATCAGCGGGTGCGCGGGACCGGTGCCGCTGCGGGTCACCATGCGGACGGACTCGCCGCGCTCGGCGAGCAGGCGGGCCACCGAGGAACCGACGGGACCGGAACCGACGATCACGTGCTTCGACATGACGTTCTCCTTTGTGAGCACTGCTCTCTGTCGAGAACAACAATCTCACCTTCTCGCGCCGATCGCAAGAGCAGTGCTCTCGTTTGTGGCACACTTTCCCCATGACAGCCGCATCGATCCGGGCCCGGGTACGCGCCGAGATGACCGACGAGATCAAGAACGTCGCCCGGCGCCACCTCGCCACCGACGGCGCGAACCTGTCGCTGCGCGCGGTCGCCCGCGACCTAGGCATGGCCTCGTCGGCGGTGTACCGCTACTTCGCCAGCCGGGACGAGCTGCTCACGGCCATGATCATTGACGCGTACGACGCGCTCGGCGGCACCGCCGAGGCGGCGGTGGGCGCCGGCCCCTTCCTCCAGCGGTTCCTGAGCGCGTGCCACGCGGTGCGCGACTGGGCCCTGGCCCACCCGCACGAGTGGGCGCTGATCTACGGCAGCCCGGTGCCCGGCTACCAGGCGCCGCGGGACACCGTCGAGCCGGCCATCCGGGTCATCCTGCTGATCGGGCGGATCGTGGCCGACGCCGCCGCGGCGGGCGAGGTCGAGGCCGGCGCGCCGATCGGCGGCAAGCTCGGCGAGGAGCTGGTCCACGTGGCCGCCCAGGCCGCGCCGGGCACTCCGCCGCAGCTCGTGGCGCGGGCGATCGCCGCCTGGATCAACCTCTGCGGCGCGGTCAGCGCGGAGCTGTTCGGGCAGCTCAACAACACCATCGAGGCCCGCCGGGAGTTCTTCGAGCTGCAGATGCGCGGCGCGGCCGCGATCATCAGCCGGCCGGGCTAGCGACGGGCGTGGATGACGTGGCCGCCCGGGGTCTCCTTCGGCACGTCCGGGCGGCCGAACCAGCGGGCCGCCAGCTCGGCCGGGCCCAGGTCGGTCAGCTCGGCGAAGCCCCGGTCGCGCAGCTCGGCGGCCAGCTCGCCGGGCCGGAAATAGGTCCGCCACGGCTCGCCGATGCGCGCCACCCGGCTCGCCCGCGCCTCCAGCGCGGCCCGCCGCTCGGGTGACATGGACGACGGCGGCATCGCATAGTCGAAGACCACCTCGGCCTTGGGCGTCGCGGCGATCAGCGCCAGCGTCTCGTCGTAACCGGACCGGCTCAGGTAGGGCACGACACCGAGCCACAGGAAGAACGCCGACTCCTCCGCGACCAGCCGGTCGGCGAGCGACTCGCGCTCGAAGTCCACCGGCAGGTAGGTCACCGACTCCGGCACCGCGATGCCCGCCGCGGCCAGCCGTTCGCGCTTGTCGGCCTGGGTGTCCGGGTGGTCCACCTCGACGACCCGCAGCTCCGGCCACGGGTTGCGGTAGGCGAACGTGTCCAGCCCCGCGCCGAGCACGACCAGCTGCCGGGTGCCGTTGCGGACCGCCGCGGCCAGCGCGTCCTCCGCGAACCTCGTGCGGGCGGCGATGAACAGGCGCATGCCCCGGCGGTCCGGCGCCTGCTCCGCGTCCGGCGGCACCCCGAGGATCGGTACGGCCAGCGGGTCCCGGAAGATCGAGCCGCCCTCGATGACCTGGTGCGCCGCCCGGTAGCGGGCCGCGCTGAACGCCGTACGGCTGGGCTGTCCGGTCTCCATCAGGGCGTCCAGCTCGCGCGGGCCATGTCCACGTGCTCCCCCTTCAACGGCACGCCCTCGCTGAGCAAGCGCTGCCGTGCCTCCTGCTCGTGGCCGGGCGGCAACCGGCCGGCGCTGGTGACCACCCGGTGCCACGGGACGCCGCCGCCGTGCCGGGCCATGATCGTGCCGACCTGCCGCGCCGAGTTGCGTCCCGAGGCGTCCGCGAGCGCGTCGGCCACCGCCCCGTAGGACATGACCCGGCCCGCCGGGATGCTCTCGACGAGCCGGAGGACCTCTTCGACGTACTCCTGCGGTGTCACCGACGCCACGATATGGGATCTCACCCGGACGGCGCAGGGCCCGGCGAGCAGAATGGGCCGGGTGCGGGAACAGGTGACGGGTGCGCGACGGATCGTGGTCAAGGTGGGCTCGTCCTCGCTGACCACGGCGGCCGGCGGAATCGACGAGCAGCGGGTGGACGCGCTCGTCGACGCCCTCGGCGAGCTCGCCGCCCAGGGCCGGGAGGTGGTGCTGGTCTCCAGCGGCGCCATCGCCGCCGGGCTGGCCCCGCTGAAGCTCAGCCGGCGTCCGCGGGACCTGGCCACCCAGCAGGCCGCGGCCTCGGTGGGCCAGGGCCTCCTGATCGGGCGGTACGCGGCCGGCTTCGCCCGGCACGGGCTGACCGTGGGGCAGATCCTGCTCACCGTCGACGACGTCACCCGGCGCGCGCACTACCGCAACGCGTACCGGACCCTGCGCAAGCTGCTCGACCTGGGCGCGCTGCCGATCGTCAACGAGAACGACACGGTCGCCACCGAGGAGATCCGGTTCGGCGACAACGACCGGCTCGCCGCCCTGGTGGCCGCCCTGGTCCACGCCGACCTGCTGGTGCTGCTCTCCGACGTGGACGCGCTCTACACCGGCGACCCGGCGTCCCCGGCCGCCCGCCGGCTCACCGTGATCCGCGACGAGGCCGACCTCGCGGACGTCTCGATCGGCTCGGCGGGCCGGTCGGGCGTGGGCACCGGCGGCATGGTCACCAAGGTGGAGGCGGCCCGGATCGCCACCGGCTTCGGCATCCCGGTGGTGCTGACCGCCGCGCCGCTGGCCGCCGCGGCGCTGGCCGGCGACGACGTCGGCACGCTGTTCCACGCGGTCGCGCGCCGCCCGACGGCCCGGCTGTTCTGGCTGGCCCACGCCACCTCGCCGCGCGGGCGCCTGCACCTGGACCCGGGCGCGGTCACCGCGGTCGTGGCCCGGCGCAAGTCGCTGCTGCCGGCCGGCATCACCGCGGTGGACGGCTCGTTCGTCTCCGGCGACCCGGTGGACCTGGTGGACGCGGGCTCGGGCGCGCCGGTCGCCCGCGGGCTGGTCAACTACGACGCCGTCGAGCTGCCCGCGCTGCTGGGCCGCTCGACCCCGGAGCTGGCGGCGGCGCTGGGCCCGGGCTACGAACGCGAGGTCGTCCACCGCGACGACCTGGTCCTGCTGTGAGGCCGCGAGGCCCGGGGGCATGACTTCGCCGCCGCACCGGTGCAGGATTGAGCAGTCGCCGTCCGTCACGGCGCAGGGGAACGAGGAGTCGTCATGACAGTGCTTCAGCAGGCCGCCGAGGCCCGGGTGGCCGGCATCGAGCTGGCCGCCGCCACCCGCGCCGAGAAGGACGCCGCGCTGCTGCTGATGGCCGGCCGGCTGGTCGAACGCACCGAGGACATCGTGGCCGCGAACGCCGTGGACGTGCGGAACGCGCGTACCGGTGGCTTGTCGGAGGCCATGATCGACCGGCTGACGCTGACCGCCGAGCGGGTCGCCGCGATGGCCGACGGCCTGCGCCAGCTGGCCGCCCTGCCCGACCCGATCGGCGACGTGGTGCGCGGCTCGACCCTGGCGAACGGCCTGGAGCTGCGCCAGGTGCGGGTGCCGTTCGGGGTGGTCGGGATCATCTACGAGGGCCGGCCGAACGTGACGGCGGACGCGGCCGGCATCTGCCTGAAGTCCGGCAACGCGGTGCTGCTGCGCGGGTCCGGCTCGGCGCAGAGCTCGAACGCGGCGATCGTCTCGGTGCTGCGCAAGGCGGTCGCCGACTCGCACCTGCCGCCGAACGCCATCCAGCTGCTGGACGCGACGACCCGCGACTCGGTCAAGGAGCTGATGCGCGCCCGCGGCCTGGTCGACGTGCTGATCCCGCGCGGCGGCGCCTCGCTGATCAAAACGGTGGTCGAGGAGTCGACGGTCCCGGTGATCGAGACCGGCGTGGGCAACTGCCACGTGTACGTCGACGAGGACGCCGACCTGGAGAAGGCCCTCGGCGTGGTGCTGAACTCCAAGACCCAGCGGCTGTCCACCTGCAACACGGCGGAGTCGCTGCTGGTGCACTCGGCGCTGGCCGAGTCGTTCCTGCCGCTGGTGATCGAGGAGCTGGTGTCGGCGGGCGTGACGGTGCACGGCGACCCGCGGGTGGCGGGCTTCGACGGCGTGGTGCCGGCGACCCCGGAGGACTGGGGCAAGGAGTACCTGTCGGCCGACATCGCCGTCGCGGTGGTGGACTCGCTCGACGACGCGCTCGACCACATCCGCCGCTACGGCACCGGCCACACCGAGGCCATCGTGACGGAGAGCCTGGTCTCCGCCCGCCGCTTCGCCGCCCGGGTGGACGCGGCCGCTGTGATGATCAACGCGTCGACCCGCTTCACCGACGGCGGCGAGTTCGGCTTCGGCGCGGAGATCGGCATCAGCACCCAGAAGCTGCACGCCCGCGGCCCGATGGGCCTGCCGGAGCTCACCTCGACCAAGTACATCGTCACGGGCAACGGGCACACCCGCTGACCGCTATTTCGGGGCGTTGAAGGCGCTTCTGCGGCAGGCGCGGATGGCCGTCAGGGTCGTGTTCACGTCGAACAGCGGGCCCTCGTCGCTGTCCCACCCGCCGTCGGTGCGCTGCGTCTCGCTCAGCCGCTTGCGGGCGCTCTGCAGCAGCCAGTCGTCGCCCAGGTTGACCCGGCGCAGCGCCGCCGCCAGGTTCGCGGCGTCGGCCGGGGACATGTCGGGCAGCCGGTCGCCGAGCACGAGCTGCACGCGCGCGGACTCGTAGAAGAACTGCCGCTCGTGCAGCAGCCCGGCGGCGTGCCAGCCGGTCGCCAGGAACGACGGCCAGGTGCCGTCCGGGCGCAGCTGGGCGACCACGAACCGGGCCGCGGCGTCCAGCACCGCCGCATACCGGGCCGGCTCCTCGTGCTGCGGGTGCGCCTCGACCTCCGCGACGGTGAACCAGAAGCCGGCGACCGAGGTCAGGTAGAGCGTCGCCTCGGGGTCACCGGGCATCGCCCAGGCCGGCGCCTCGGCGGCCAGCGACTCGTCCTCCTGCCAGGTGCCGTCGGGGCGCTGCACCGAGGCCAGCCAGGCCAGCGCCCGGTCGGCCTGCGGGCCGTACAGGCCGCCGAGGTCGTCCAGCTCGGCGAGGCGGAAACAGGTCGCGTCGACCGACGGTACGGCGCCGTCGCCGGCGGCGGGCCAGCCGCCCAGCGGGGTCTGCTCGCTCTCGACCCGTTCCCGCACGGCGGCGGGCGGCGGCGTGCCGGCCCGGAGGTAGGACAGCCGGGCGCGCTCCACCGGGTCGCCGTGGGCTACGACGTATCCGATCGCCGCATCGATGTCCACCACGACGGTGACGCTACCGCTCGGATCGGCGTTCCGGTGCGCTGTCTCGGTAACTGTCTAATAGGTCCGCTCCGTCCCTCTTCGCGAGTCGGACCGCAGCTCAGCACCTCTGGGGTCACGCTGAGTATGCGGGCCTTCCCGGAGAAAAGACTGACGGCCGTCGATTCCTTGCGGCTCCGACGGCCGTCCGGCCGGGTGATCTAGTACGACGGGAGCGACGGATCCACCGTGTTGACCCAGGACACGATGCCGCCCTGGACGTGCACGGCGTCCTTGAAGCCGGCCGCCTTCAACGCGGCGAGCGCCTCGGCGGAGCGGACACCGGACTTGCAGTGCAGCACGATCTGCCGGTCCTGCGGGAACCGGGCCAGCGCCTCGCCGGACAGGATCTCGCCCTTGGGGATCAGGGTCGCGCCCGGGATGCTGACGATCTCGTACTCGGCGGGCTCGCGGACGTCCACCAGGAACACGTCCTTGCCCGCGTCCTGCCAGTCCTTGAGCTCACGCGCGGTGATCGTCGCGTTCAGGGTCGCCTCCTGCGCCTCCTCGGAGACGGCGCCGCAGAAGTCCTCGTAGTCCTCGAGCAGGTCGGTGACCGTGGGGTTCTCGCCGCAGAGCGCGCAGTTCGGGTCCTTGCGAACCTTGATCTTGCGGTATTCCATCTCCAGGGCGTCGTAGACCATCAGCCGGCCGACCAGCGGCTCGCCGATGCCGGTGATCAGCTTGATCGCCTCGTTGACCTGGATCGAGCCGATCGACGCGCAGAGCACGCCGAGCACGCCGCCCTCGGCGCAGGACGGAACCATGCCGGGCGGCGGCGGCTCCGGGTAGAGGCAGCGGTAGCAGGGACCGTGCTGCTCCCAGAAGACGGACGCCTGCCCGTCGAAGCGGTAGATCGAACCCCACACGTACGGCTTGCCGAGCAGGACCGCCGCGTCGTTGACCATGTAGCGGGTCGCGAAGTTGTCGGTGCCGTCGACGATCAGGTCGTACTTGCTGAAGATCTCCTTGACGTTGTCGCGGTCCAGCACGGTGTTGTGCACGATCACCTCGACCAGCGGGTTGATCTCCCGGATGCTGTCCGCGGCGGACTCGGCCTTGGGCCGGCCCACGTCGGAGACGCCGTGGATGATCTGACGCTGGAGGTTGGACTCGTCAACGGTGTCGAAGTCGATGATGCCAAGGGTGCCGACGCCGGCGGCGGCGAGGTAGAGCAGGGCGGGAGAGCCGAGACCACCCGCGCCGACGGCCAGGACCTTGGCGTTCTTCAGCCGCTTCTGCCCCTCCATCCCGACGTCGGGAATGATCAGGTGACGCGAGTAGCGGCGGATCTCGTCGATGCTCAGCTCGGCGGCCGGCTCGACGAGCGGGGGCAGTGACACGGTGAACTCCCCGGGCTCGACGGTAAGGTGCGCCACCCATTGTTGCTCGCCGGTTGCCGGAATGGACATGACGTGGAACACCGGCCCGACATGCGGGACGCGGGAATGCCAGGTCAATCGATCGGGTTACCGGCGAACCGCTTGCCGCGAAGGTAGGGCCAGGCGTTGGCGACACACCCCTTGAGGCCGTAGGTCTGCTGCATCATGACCGGCGCGGGCTCACCCCTGCCGCCGCAGGCCTCATGCCCATGGCCGAGCTGGTGGCCGACCTCGTGGTTGATCGCGTACGCCCGGTAGACAGCCAAGGGAGCGTCGTAGCCGGGCACGGCCGCCGCCCAGCGCGCACTGTTGATGATCACCCGTCCGGGCAGCCGGCAGGAGGTGAACGCCTCGGTCCGCAACCCGCCGCCGGCGCACATCTTCTCGGAGGTGCCGGCGGAGGCGAGATAGACGGTGAACTCAGCACGAGCGGAGGCGGGCACCCGCTGCAGACGCAAGTCCCGCCCGGCGGTCCAGCTCCGCGGATCACCCAGCACCCGCTCGACCTCGTCGGCGAAGTCACCACCGAGCGCCCGCCCGATCCGCTCCTCCACGGCCACCTTGAACCGCCGCAGCGTCCCGGCACTGCCGAGGACGGGCCCGTGTCCCCCCGCGACGGCGAACCCGCCCACGGCGACCGGGGACACCTTGTTGATGGTGTGCCGGACGGACGCCTTGGTGACAGCGGCGGCCGGGGGCAGCGCCGGGCCGGCGGTCTTCCGGTCCCGCATGACCTGACCGAGGACCAGGACGATGACGGCAAGGACGAGGAAGACCAGGACGGCGGCGCGGCGGCGGTTCCGGTAGGTCCGCGTGGTGATTGATTCGTCGGCTCCGCTGCCTGTGGTGGGTGTCTCGCTGTCGGCGCTGCCCGTGTTCGGCGGGGTGTGCACGGGCGACTCGCTGTCGGCTCCGCTGCCCGGGGGCGGTGGGGTGGTCGGCCTTGGCGGTGGGTCGGCTGCCGTGCCCAGCGGCGGCAGGAAGCCTTCCGGGAAGCCGGTGGGCTGCTTCGTGGCTGCTCGCGGGGGTGAGTTGGTTTTGGTCACGGTGGGTGGGCGGAGGACCTCCGGCGGGCGGGCCGGAGGGCGGCCGGAGGCAGGTGGGCGGGAGGTGGACGGGGGCCGGTTCCCCGCGGCGGCGCGGGCGGAGGTCGCCAGGTCGGCTTCGGCTGGGAGGGCCGCGGGCTCTTGATGACCGATCGCGGCCTCGGTGTCGGCTGCGGCGGCGGCCTTGGCCAGGGCGATGTCTACTGTGGCCGGATCGTCGGTCGGGGGCGGGGTTGGGGGTTGTCGACGGGTGGCGGCGGGGCGGGCGGTTGTGGATCCGGTCGGCTCGGGCGGGATGGTTTCGGCTGCGGCTGCGGCTGCGGCTGCGGCAACGGCAGCGGCAGCGGCAGGTTCAGTTGCGGTGGCGTCCGTTGCGGCGGCGTCAGTTGCGGCGGCGTCAGTTGCGGCGGGTTCGGCCGTCGTGAACTCGGCTGGGGCGAGTGGTGCGGGGGTGACCGGTGGGGTTCTGCGGCGGGAGCCGGCCGGGGCGGATTCCACCGTGATCGTCATCGGGGGTCCGGCGGCGAGCTCGCTGATCGAGATCGTGACGGGTGGCGATGGGGTCATCCGGCGCCTCGCGCGGATCGGCCTGGAGCTCAGCGGCGCGGCCTCACCGGGGTGGATGACCGGGACAAGCTCCGTCGGCTTCGTCTTGGCGGATGCGGGCCTTTTGGCCTTCGTGGGCGCGGCCTTGCCGGCAGACGCAGCCTTCGCAGATGCGGCCTTTGCGGTAGTCGTGGGCTTTGCTGGCGCAGCCTTGGCAGCAGACCTGGCCTTAGCGGCAGACCCCGCTTTAGCGACCAACCCGGCCTTAGCAGCAGACCCCGCCCTAGAGGCAGACCCAGCCTTAGCGACCGACCCAGCCTTAGCGACCAACCCGGCCCTAGCAGCAGACCCGGCCTTAGCGAGCGACCCCGCCTTAGCAGCAGACAACGCCTTGGCAACAGCCGCAGCCTCAGCGACAGACGACGCGGCCTTAGCCGACGCAGCCTTCGCTGGCACGGCCTTCGCTGGCACGGCCTTCGCTGGCACGGCCTTACGCACAGGTCCGGACTTCGTTGGCGCAGCCATGTGGGAAGGCGCAGCCTTCACCGGCGTAGCCCTCGTAAGCCGAGCCTCGTCGGCAGACGCGCCCTTACCGGGAGGCGCGGTCTTCGCCACCGCAGCCTTGGCAGGCGGCGATGCCTTGCCGGACGCGACCTTGCCAGGCGCGGCCCTAGTGACCGCGGCCTTCGCGGGCCCGGTCCTAGCGGGCGCGGCCCTAGCGGCCTTAGCGGGCGCGGCCCTAGCGGCCTTAGCGGGCGCGGCCCTAGCGGCCTTAGCGGACGCGGACCTAAGGACCGTAGCGGGCGCAGCCTTAGCGGGCACAGCCTTAGCGGGCCCAGCCTTAGCGGGCCCAGCCTTAGCGGGCACAGCCTTAGCGGGCGCAGCCTTAGCCAGGGCGGCATCAGCGGGCACAGCCTTGGCAGCAGGCGCGGCCTTCCCACGCCGGCGATCCGCCCGAGTCCGGTCCCCACCGGCGGATTCCCCCTCGCCGCCCGGAGGATCCGCGGAACCTTTTGTCGCCTTTGCCATAACACAAGCCAGAGTGCCAGAGGCAGCCGCCAGTCACAGCCGTTTAGCGAGACCCCCGGAGCAGGAACTCAGAGCGACGGCCCCTCGAAGCGCTTGTTGTTCCGGCGCGGCCAGGCGTAAGGCACGCATCCCCGTACCGTCAATGTTTGTTGCATCATCACCGGGGCCGGGCCGCCGCGCTTCGGGCAGCCTTCGTGGTGGCGGCCCAGTTCGTGGCCGGTCTCGTGGTTCATCACGTACTGGCGGTAGACCGTGAGGGGGACCTTCGCCGTCAGGTACGGCCGGGCCGAGAGGCGCCAGCGGTCCAGGTTGATGATCACGCGGCCGGTGGCGCGGCAGGACGTGTAGGGCCGGCCCAGCACCATGATGTTCACCCCGCCCACGCGGCACATCCGGCCCGCCGTGTCGCGTGTCGCGAGGTACACCGTGAAGTTCGCCTTGTCGGCGCCGGACACCCGTTGCAGCCGCAGTTGGCCGTTCCCGATCCAGCTTCGCTTGTCGCCCAGGGTTGCCTCCACCTGCGCCGCGAACGCCGCCGGGTCCTCGTTGCTGCCCTTCTCGACCGCCACCCGGAACCGCCGCAACTGTCCCTTGGCGCCCAGCACCTTGCCGCGGCCGGGCGCGTACGTGAAAGTGCCCGTACCTCTGCTCGGCACCCGGCCCGGCAGCCGCAGCAGGTCCCGGGGCACCGACACCGAGGTCGCACCGACCGTGGGCGAGGGCAGCGGCGCGCGCACGGGCGCGGCGGACGACGCGGGCGGCGTGGGCGACGCGACGGGCTCAGGCGTGCTCGGCAACAGCAGCCCGACGGGCACGAGCAGCGCCACGACGACCAGGCCCGCGATCCACCAGCGGCGCCGGCTGCCGCCCCGGTTCGCGGTCAGTTCGGCGGCCGCGGCGGGGGCTGGCGACTCGATCATCGGGAAACAGCGTGCCACAGCGGGCCGGGGCTGTCCGCCCTACCGGCCCGCAAGCGATCTGCCTCACCCGGGTGGCGGCACCCGCTGCGCGCCGGCCTCGCCGACCGGTGCGCCGACCTCCGTCAGCAGGCCCACGAAAGCCCGTGCGACCAGGCGCGGGACCTCCATCTGGGCGACGTGGCCGACGCCCGGCAGGATCAGCAACCGGCTGTCCGGGATGGCCCTGGCGACCTGCGCCGGCACCCGCGGGTCGACCAGTTCGTCGCGCAGACCGCCGATCACCAGGGTGGGCGCGGTGATCCGCGCGGCGAGCCGCCACTGCGAATTCACTCCTGGTAGGTACGCCCGGACGAAGCTCGACACCAATCCGCGCAACGTGCCGAGGTACGCCTTCGAGTAGTGCTCGACGGTGTAGCGGAGTTTGATCTCCTCGATCGCCTCGGCCCGGCGCTGGGGGCTCACCTTCGTGGTGTCGCCGAAGCAGGCGAGCAGCACCTGCTGCGCCATCTGTTCCGGGGTCAGCCGGGCCATCCCCCAGGCCAGCAGCCGGTCGGCCCGGGGCAGCGCGAGCAGCGGCAGCACCGGGCCCTGTGCGGTGCGGCGGGGGTCGAGGAACGGCATGGCCGGCGAGATCAACGTCAGCGTCCTGATCAGGTCGGGGCGCAAGGCCGCCACGCGTACGGAGATCGACCCGCCCAGCGAGTTGCCGATCAGGTGGACCGGGCCCCGTCCCGCGTACTCCAGGTAACCGATCAGCCGGTCGGCGAACGCGGCGATGGAGTATCGCCGGCTGGGGTCGCTGTAGCCGAAGCCGGGCAGGTCGACCGCCTGGCCGTCGAGCCGGTCGGCGAGCAGGCCGGCGAAGTCTGTCCAGTTCTGCGAGGAGCCGCCCAGTCCGTGCACGTAGACGGCGGGTTCGGCGGCCGGCGTGGTGCCCGGGGTGTCCCGGACGTGCAGCATCGTGCCGTCGATCATGACCCGGCGGGCGGGCCACGGCGGCGGCACGGCACCGTCCGGGGGCAGCGCGTCGTCGCCGGCGAGCATCGCACCCTTCATCAGGACAACAGTGCCTCAAGGCGACGGTTGACCGCGGCGAGTGTGGCGCGGACCATGGCGTGCCGGTCGTCACCCGTGATCACCGCGGAGCCGGAGAGCTGTTCCACCCAGCCGCCTACCGAGAGCAGCATGACCACCACGGCCACCTGCATCGAGCCGAACGGCACGGCCGCCGCGTGCTCGACGAAGCACTTCGCCGGGCCGTCCGCGTGGTCGGAGGTGGTGAGCAGCTCGTCGATGGCGCCGGCCGTGGCCATCGCGCACAGCCGCAGCAGGTAGCCGTCGACCGCGGGCCCGGTGGCCTCGCCGGCCGCCACCCGGCCGTTGACGGTGAGCCGCACCTCGACGGTGGCCTCGGTGCCGAAGGTGTTCACCCGGACGTTCTCGATCGTCACCCGCGGGCCGGGCGGCCGTTCGCCGATGTCGAGCGGGCGCGGCGGGGCGGGCTCGACGCTGGTCGGCGTCTCGCTCGGCACCGGGCGCGAGCCGGACGAGTAGTTGGTGCCGGTCGGCATCGGCCGGCCGGTCGGGTTCGGCTGGCTCGGCACGAACGGCGCGACTGTGGCCGGCGGGGCCGAGGCCTGGGCGGCGGGCGGCGGCGACACGGGTGCGGTGGGCGGCGGCGACACCGGCGCCGGGGCCACCGGAGCGGCCGAGTAGGACGGCGGGGCCGACCGCGGCGCCGATGCCGGGGACAGCGGCGAGGACGCGGGCGGACCCGAGCGCGGCGCGGACCGGGGAGCAGGCGGCGCGGACCGGGGAGCCGGCGGGGCAGACCGGGGAGCAGGCGGCGCGGACCGGGGTGCCGGCGGTGGCGGGGCCTGGGGACCGGCCAGCGGGGAGGCGCCCTTCATCGCGGCGTCCAGGCCCATCCGGTCCTGCAGCAGCCGCGCGACCTGGCGGCTCACCTCGGCCGGGTCGGCGCCCTCGGCCAGGTCCAGCCGCAGGCTGTGCGCGCCGGCCGGGGTGGACCGCAGGGAGGCGTCACGCACCCCGTCGACCTCGCGGACCGCCGCCAGGATGGCGTTCACGTCGAAGCCCTCCTGCCGTTCCTGCGCCGACAGCACGTCACCGCGGCGCAGATGCGTCGCGATGCGGGCCAGCGCGGGGGTCTCGGCGGGTGGCTCCACGGACGGCGGCTCCGGGACGGTGGGCACGTCCGGCTGGGCCGGTACGCGCTGCGGCAACGCGGGGAAGGACTGCTCCCCCGAGCCGGCCGGACCGGGAAACGCCGGTGGCTGGGCGTAGCCGGAGGGGGTCTCGGCGGGCTCGTACGGCAGCCGGCGGGGAAAGCTGGGGGGATCGTACGACGGCCGGCTCAGACCTTGATCACCGGAACGCGACTCGTCGGTAGCAAGCGGCTGGGCGATGTCGGGCAGCCCTCCCATGGGCGTCGCCGCGTCCAGCGAGTGCCGGGCGGACTCGCTGGTGATCCAGTCTGCGCGGCGGCCGCCGGGAGTGGCTGGGCGTACCGCTGGGAAGGGCCGCTCGGCCGGCACGGCCGCACGCTGCTGGCCCGCCTGGGGACGCGGCGGCTCCCGGCGCGTGTCGTCCAGATCACCCTCGTACGGGTACGGCGGCGCGCTGGCCGGGCTGTTCCCGTTGACCGCACGCAGCTCGGTGGTGTCCTGCGCGTCCGGGCGCAGCAGCTCGGGCGCGAGCGGGTCGGGGCGGACCGGACCGGCCCGGGGCGGCTCGGCGGCGCGGGGCGGCTCGTTCTGCCGGGGCTCGCTGCCGTTGGGCGACAAGTGGGAGAGCAGATCCTGGTAGCGGGCGCGGCTGTCGGACCAGCGGGGGGCGGCGGCGTTCTCGATGCGGGGCTGGGGCCCCTCGGGCGCCGGGGAGAAGGACGGCGGGGGCGGTGGCGTCACGAAGGGCCGAATTTCCCCCGAAGGGGGTTCCGCCGGGCCGGGACGGTCCTGGGTGAACGGCCGGATCTCGGTGGCGGGCCGCCGCCAGGCGGGCACGTCGGTCTCCGGGTCCAGCGCGGAACCCGCGTTCGACCACGGACTTTCCCGTGCGGCCCAGCCGTTCAACAGGGTGCGGTCACGCGACTCGGCGCCGGTGCCACCGTCCGCTGCACCGGTGTCCCCGGAATGCCCTGTTTCGTCCACCGTGCGCTCCTCGCTTGCCCCCGCTGAGGCTACCGTGTGGTTGCAGTGGCGATAAGTTGCAGCGTCGCGACATTTGCCCGCCCGGCAATCGACAGACGGCGAACCGGGCAATCCGCGCCCTACCGCGGGGGAAAGAAATCTCGGAGGTTCACATGACCGCTGCGTCCGGCGGGGCACAGACGGCGGGGCGACCCACGCGCCTGCCGCGCTCCGCGCGCCGTAAGCAGTTGCTTGCCGCCGCGCAGCAGATCTTCGTGGCACAGGGCTATCACGCCGCCGCCATGGACGAGATCGCCGAGCGGGCCGGCGTTTCCAAGCCGGTGCTCTACCAGCACTTTCCCGGCAAACTGGATCTCTATCTGGCGCTGCTGGACACGCACTGCGACGCGATAATCGCCAAGGTGCGCAGCGCGATGATGGCCACGCCGGACAACAAGGAGCGGGTCAAGGGCGCCGTCCAGGCGTACTTCGACTTCGTCGATCACGAGAGCGAGGCGTTCCGGCTGGTCTTCGAGTCGGACCTGCGCAACGACCCGCAGGTCCGCGAGCGGGTGGAACGGGTCGAGCAGGGCTGCATCGCCGCGGTCACCGACACCGTCGTCTCGGACACCGGTCTGCACCAGGCGAACGCCGAGCTGCTCGCCTCCGGACTGGTCGGCGCCGCGGGCCAGGCGGCCCAGTACTGGCTGGCGACCGGACGGCAGACCCCCAAGGCCGAAGCGGAAGCCCTGGTCGCCGCCCTGATCTGGCGGGGTATCGCCAGCTTCCCGCTGCAGGGTGAGTCAACGCCCGGTACGTCCGAGGAAATCGGCTAGCCTTCAGGGCGGAAGACATCTGAGGAGGAGGACCCCGTGGAGGTCAAGATCGGCGTGCAGTACGCCCCGCGCGAGCTGGTGCTGGAGAGCGCGCAGACGCCGGCCGAGGTCGAGCAGGCCGTGACCGAGGCGATGGCCAAGGACAGCGTTCTCACCCTGACCGACGAGAAGGGCCGCAAGGTGATCGTTCCGATCGCCAAGGTGGCCTACGTGGAGATCGCCGAGAAGTCCGAGCGGCCGTTCGGCTTCACCGGGCGTTAGCAGACAGCACCACAGAGCGGCAGGGAGTCCCGGGTGGGGCTCCCTGCCGTTTCTATACAGCACCGTCACCTTCGCCCTGAGGTGCGGAATCTCTCTGTCGGGTAGACTTCCTCTGTCGCCGTCGACGTCGGCTCGATATATCGAGTCGCCGCGGCGACGCGCGTGCGGCCCGTGAGCATCTCGCGTGTGGCCCGCGCCCTACCCAGACCGCGCCCCAGGACTTCGACGGGCGCACCACGAGAGGCACCCGCAGAACTCCATGACCGACATCGAGAACACCGAAACTGAACCTGCCGTCGACCCGGTGGCGGCTCTCGCCGCCGAACCGGCCCTGGTCCCCGTCCTCACCCGCGCGCCCGTGCGCCCGGACAGCCCCACCTTCGCTGAGCTGGGCGTCCGTGCGGAGACCGTCGAGGCGCTGGCGGCGGCCGGGATCACCCGCGCGTTCGCCATCCAGGAATACGCGCTCCCCATCGCCCTGCGCGGCACCGACCTGATCGGCCAGGCGCCGACCGGCACCGGCAAGACCCTCGGCTTCGGCCTGCCCCTGCTGGAGCGGGTGCTCGCGCCGAGCGAGGGCGCCGACGGCCAGCCGCAGGCGCTCATCGTCGTGCCGACCCGCGAGCTGGGCCTCCAGGTCGCCCGCGACCTGGCCGCCGCGGGCAGCACCCGCGGCGTGCGGGTGCTGCCGATCTACGGCGGCGTCGCGTACGAGCCGCAGGTCGACACCCTGAAGAAGGGCGTCGAGATCCTGGTCGGCACCCCCGGACGGCTGCTCGACCTGGCCAAGCAGAAGCACCTCAAGCTGGGCTCGATCAAGGCCCTGGTGCTGGACGAGGCCGACCGGATGCTCGACCTGGGCTTCCTCGAGGACGTCGAGAAGATCCTGGCGATGCTCCCCAGCGACCGCCAGACGATGCTCTTCTCCGCGACCATGCCGGACCCGATCGTCGCGCTGTCCCGCCGCTTCCTGCGCCACCCGGTGACCATCCACGCGGGCCACACGGCCGACAGCGGCATGTCGCCGCTGACCAAGCAGGTCGTCTACCGCAGCCACCCGCTGAACAAGCTGGAGATGGTGGCCCGGATCCTGCAGGCCCGCGAGCGCGGCCTGACCATGATCTTCACCCGCACCAAGCGCGCCGCCGACCGGGTGGCCGAGGACCTCGACTTCCGCGGCTTCGCGGTCGCCGCCGTCCACGGCGACCTGGGCCAGGGCGCCCGCGAGCGGGCCCTGCGCGCGTTCCGCACCGGCAAGATCGACGTGCTGGTGGCCACCGACGTCGCGGCCCGCGGCCTGGACGTCTCGGGCGTCACCCACGTGCTCAACTACGACTGCCCGGAAGACCCGGACACGTACACGCACCGCATCGGCCGCACCGGCCGCGCGGGCGCCACGGGCGTCGCGGTGACCTTCGTGGACTGGGAGGACATGCCGCGCTGGGTGCTCATCGACAAGTCGATGGGGCTCAACATGCCGCAGCCCCCGGAGACTTACCACACGTCCCCCGCGCTCTACTCCGACCTGGACATCCCGGAGGGCATCTCGGGCACGCTGCCGACCGCCGGGCGTACCCGGGTGGGCCTGTCCGCCGAGGTCGAGGAAGACCTGGGCGGCACCCGCCGGCGCGGCAGCCGCGACAGCGGTGGCCGCGACAGCGGACGCCCGGGCGGCCGGGGCGGCCGCAGCGACCGGGACCGTGACCGAGGCAGCGACCGGCCCGCCCGCGGCCCGCGCCGCGAGGAAGCCGCGGCCCCGGAAGCCCCCGCCCCCGCGGTGGAGGAAGACGCCGACCGGCCCCGCCGGCAGCGTCGCCGCCGCCGGGCGGGCGACCCCCTGACAACCGACGAGGGTACGGCCACGACGCCGCTCTTCTCGGACGGCTCGGAAGCGGCCCCGGAGCTCGCACCCGCGAGCGACGGCGACACCGACGGCCAGTCCGACGACGGCGACAACGACGCATCGGGGCGCCCCCGCCGACGCCGACGTCGCGGCGGCCGGGGCGCACGCAGCGCCTCGGGGACGGACGCGACCTCGGAGGAGGGCGCGGATTCCGCTGCCGAGGCCGGGCCGGCCGACGGCGGACCGGCTCCGGTTGAGATGACCGGCGGCTCGGACGCGGGCGTCGGCACCGGCGCTCAGGACTGACCCGCAGCCACGCGAACGGGGTGCCTCGCCTTCGGGCGGGGCACCCATTTTGCTTCCCGGCAGAGCCTTTAGGCGGCGCGGGCCCGCGCCCGCGGGCCGGCCGCCGCCTCATGCACCGGGCCGGACTCACCTGGCCGCCGCTTGCGGCAGGCCGACCTGACTCAGCCGCCGCTTGCGGCAGGCCGACCTGACTCAGCCGCCGCTTGCGGCAGGCCGACCTGACTCAGCCGCCGCTTGCGGCAGGCCGGCCTGACTCAGGCGGCGCTTGCGGCGGGCGGCCGGGCGCTGTCAGTGGGTCGGTGCGATGCCCAGGGCCGCGCACGCCTGCTGATACATCCGGACCGCCTCGCCCCGGACCTGCCGGCGCTCGGTCAGCCGTTCGCTGAACGGGATCCGGACCGGCACCGCGATACCGTCCACCGTGGCCTCGAAGTCCATCCCGTCGGGGTCCAGGCTGGACATCCGGGCGGCGCTGGCCGCGCCGATGCCGGCCAGGCCGCGCACGATCAGCACGTTGTCCTCGGCGTGGTCGTCGTTCATGTGGCGGGCGATCTGCGCCACCACTTCCGGGGTGAACGTCATACCCAGCGCTCCTTCAGCTCGCGCAGCACGGCGATGTTGAGCCGGTAGGCCTCGGCCACCTCGGCGAGGAAATTCTGCTCGTCCGCCGGGGAGAAGGCGAGCCCGTCGAGCAATTCCCGGTACCGGATGCGAAAAACCGGCGGCGAGACCCCGTCGAAGACGAAGAACCGGTGCCCCGCGCCGCTCAGACCGTACGCCTTTGCGATCGCCGGGCCGAGATACTGCCCGCCGGACAGGTCGCCCAGGTAGCGGGTGTAGTGGTGGGCGATGAAACCCCAGGGCCGGTTGAACGCCACCGCGCGCAGCCGGGCGCGGTACTCCTGCGTCGCGGGCAGCGGGTCGAGCGCCGACGCCGGGCCGAGCAGGGTGACCAGGTCGTCGCTCAGCGCCGGGAGCCGGGTCAGTTCCGGGAAGACGAAGTCCCCCGCGACCGGGTCGGCGGCCATCGCCGCGGCGGCCTGCTCCAGCGTCTCGTAGATGAACCAGTGCTGCGCCGCCAGGTCCGCGTAGGCCTCCCGGGGCAGCGTGCCCGCGGCGAGCGCGTCGAGGAAGCCGCTGCCCTGGGCCGCGTCGTGGTCCAGCCGGGTGCCGCTGCGAAGCCGGACGGACAGTCGTTCGGTGGGAGGATCGGCCAGGGTCATCGCTGCACCTCCGTGATGGGTTAGGCAAGGCTAACAAACGGATAGGCTCTGAAGATCGGCAAAAGCCGGCGGGCAGAATGGTGGGATGCCCCAACCTCTGGACGCCGTCCTCGCCGAGGTGCGTGACCTGCTGCTCGACCCGGCGCTCACCCGCGCGGTCGCGGCCGGCAAGCGCCGTGGTCTCACCCCTTCGGTGGTCCGCGCCGAGTTCCGGCCGGTCGCCCTCAAGGGTGGCTCCCGGTTGCAGATCGTGACCGATGACGGCTCCCGGCCGTACACCCGGAATGTCGAACCCGGCGCCGAGGCCGCGGCGGCGGTTGATGCCCTGCTCGCGGAGCCCTTCGGGAACTGGCACGTGGAGACGGCCGCGACCACCGTGCAGGTGCGGGTGACAAAGAAGGGCGACGCCCAGGTGCACCGGGCCGCGCCCGCCGCACCGGCGGTGACCCAGGGTCACGACCGCGCCAAGCAGTGGCTGCTCGACCCGGGCGATCCGCTGTTCACCGTGGTCGGCGGCACGGCCGCCAAGCGCCGCCAGGTCGACGCGTTCCTGCGGGCGCTGGCCGCGACCCTGCCGGACGAGCTGCCCGCCGAGCTGCGCGTGGTCGACCTGGGCTGCGGCAACGCCTACCTGACGTTCGCGGCCTACCGCTTCCTGGCCGACCGCGGCGTCAAGGTCCAGGTCGTGGGGGTCGACGTCCGTGAGGATCAGCGGGTACGCAACAGCGCCGTCGCCGAGCAATTGGGCTGCGCCGACGCGGTGACCTTCGTAGCCGGCACGATCGAGGACGCAGTTGTCGCCGAGGCCCCCGACCTGGTGCTGGCCCTGCACGCCTGCGACACCGCCACCGATCAGGCGCTGGCCCGGGCGGTGCGCTGGGACGCGAAGTGGGTGCTGGCGGCGCCGTGCTGCCACCACGACATCGCGGCCCAGCTCAAGGGCCATCCCGCCCCGGCACCGTACGGCGAGCTCACCCGGCACGCGATCCTGCGCGAGCGCTTCGCCGACGTGCTGACCGACTCGCTGCGCTCGGCCCTGCTGCGCCTGCACGGCTACCGGGTCGAGGTGGTCGAGTTCGTCGACTCGGCGCACACCCCCCGCAACCTGCTGCTGCGGGCCCGGCTGACCGGCGCCGCCCCGACCGAGGACCAGCGCGCGGAGTATCACGCGCTGACCGCTCAGTGGGGCGTGACGCCGGCCCTGCAGGAGCTGCTCGCGGTGCCTACTTCACCACCGCGGTGAACGCCGCGGTGTGCACCTTGCCCGCCACCTGGAAGTCGAAGAACATCCGGTAGCGACCGGGGCCGGGCGCCGCGAGCCAGAACTTGACCGCGCCGTCAACCGGCTGCGGCTCGGGGTGGACGTGCACGTAGCCCACGTCCCCCTCCCGCAGCACCACCAGGTGCCCGAACGCACCCAGGTACGGCTCCAGCGGGGCCGGCTTGCCGTCCGCCCCGGTCACCGCCATCAGCAACGGCTGGGTTGCGCCGGTCTGCGGCGTGCCCGCGTACGAGATGGAGAAGCCGTCGGTGGTGGCCCGCGGGGCCGGCGCGGGGAGCGCGACCGGCCGGTAGTCCCCGGCGACCGTCAGGTCGACGCCCAGCGTGGCGGGCGTCTGCCGGCCGCCGACAACCGCGGTGAAGTCGGCGATCGCCCGGTAGCTGCCGGGTGCGGCCAGGGCCAGGTTGATGCTCCAGGTGCCGTCGGGCGCCATCGTGGGGTGCAGATGCTGGAACCCGGTCAGATCCCGCCGAACCAGCACGAAGTGCAACGGCTTGTCGTGCACAACCGCATAGGTGGTGATCGGCGCGCCACCGGCCGCGGTGATCCGGAACCGGTACGGCTGCGCCCCACCGGTGCTCAGCAGACCGGTCTCGGGCACCAGGGTCATCCCAGCCGACGTGACCGCCAGCCCTCCGACGCTCTCGGCGGTCGCTCCCGCCCCGGCGACCTGGGTAACCGTGCCATCGGCATTGTGCTGATGCGGCGCGGCCCCGGAATCATCATGCGGCGCGACCGACACAGCTCCATGATCATCATGCCCGTCCCCGGTCGCGGCCGGGGCGGCCTGAGCCTGCTCCACGGAATTGTTGAGCCGCCCGATGCCATAGCCGGCGAACAGAACCACGACGATCACGGCAGCGAACGCAGCAAGCCGGAAGCCGGCCCGGTCGGTCGCCGGCGCGGGCGCGGGCGGCGCCTGCTCGAGGGTCTCAGGCATCAGCGAGCTCGTAGCCGGCCTCATCCACGGCGGCACGGACATCACTGTCGGCAAGCGGAGCCTCACTGGTGACCGTGACGGCGCCGGAGGCGAGGTCAACCTCGACGGCGCCGACGCCCGCAAGCCCGGAGAGCTCGCTGGTCACCGCCTGAACGCAGTGCGAACAGGTCATCCCGGTCACGGTGTAGGTGCTGGTGACGGACATGGTTCTTCCTTCCTTGGCGCTCAACTTCACGGCCGCGTCCCCATCAGGAACGGACAAGACGGGCGATGGCATCCGACGCCTCTTTGACCTTGGCGGTGGGATCACCGGCACGGGCGGCATCAACGACGCAATGGGCAAGGTGATCCTCAAGCAGCCCGACCGCGACAGCATGCAACGCACTCTTGGCGGCGGAGATCTGAGTGAGAACATCGATGCAGTACGTGTCCTCGTCGACCATCCGCTGCAGGCCGCGAATCTGGCCCTCGATGCGGCGCAAACGCCCTAGCAGGGCAGCCTTGTCACCCGAGTAACCGTGCGGGCCGGGGTGTTCGTCGTGGTCGGTGGTCATGCAGTCAGCATACCCCCCACCCGTATCATACTCACGCCGACCGCCGGTGGTTTCCGGGCGATCGGCTGACCGCGGCGCGCTACGGGTGGGCCGCTGCGGGCCTCCGGGCCCATCGCGGGTGGCCGCGCGGGCGGCTGACGAGCGCGAGCTGCCGGGCTGTTCGCCGGTCGCCGCTGGGGCCATCGGGCGGCCATGGCCAGCGACCGGCCCCAAGCCGCCAAGCCGCCGCCGGGCCGCCGGGCCGCCAAGCCGCCGCCGGGCGACCGGGCCACCGGGCCACCGGGCCACCGGGCCACCGGGCCACCAGGCCACCAGGCCACCAGGCCACCAGGCCACCAGGCCACCAGGCCACCAGGCCACCAGGCCACCAGGCCACCAGGCCACCAGGCCACCAGGCCACCAGGCCACCAGGCCACCAGG
>NZ_JBITLX010000001.1:422792-519245 GCF_044465625.1 Actinoplanes sp. NPDC049599 | reverse complement strand
CAGCTGGGCCACCACGGGCGGGGCCAATGCTCCTCCGGCAGGCCCGCCGAGCCCACACTCCCACCGCGGGCCGCCGCGTTATCAGCCCATCACCAATCACCGCTCCGTCGGTCGCTGAAGCCGGGCGGTCAGCCTGCCACCGCCAGGGTGAGCGGCAGCACGCCCGGCGCACCGGCCTGGCGGAGCGCCCTGCCCGCGAGCACCATCGTCCAGCCGGAGTCCGCCATGTCGTCCACCAGCAGCACCGGGCCTTGAATGTCCTTGAGGGACTCAGCCATCTCCGGTGAGACCGTGAAGGCGTCGTGCAGCGCGAGGACCCGCTGCGCGCTGTTTCCCCTCGGCCCGTCGTCGCCCGTGTGGGTGGAGGTGAGCGTTCCGAGCAGGGGCAGTCTGCCCACGGCCGCGATGCGTTCCGCGAGGCTGTCCACCAGCTTGGGGCGGCGATGGGAACCGACCGAGACGACCGCGGCCGGGCGCTGCGCCCAGGCGTCGTCGCCGTGGGCCCAGCCCTTCAGGACCTCGATCACGGCTGCCACCATCTCGTCCGGGATCGGGACGTCGGGGGCCTCCGGAGCCACCAGCGCGCGCAACCTGTCACCCCAGCCGAGGTCGGACAGCCGTCCCACGGCACGGCCCGGCAGGATCTGCTCGCTCGGGCCGATCTTGCCCTTCAGCGGGACACCGACCGCGGCGAGGCCGGTGGGCCAGAGCTTCTTCGGGGAGATCTCCACGCCCGCGTGGCCGAGGAAGGTCTGGGCCGCGGCCAGCGCCTCCGTCGACACTTCGGCGTCGAAGAGCGGTTCGGCACAGTTGTCGCAGCGACCGCACGGCTTCGCCTCGGGGTCGTCGAGGCAGCGGCGCAGGAACTCCATGCGGCACGCCGTCGTGGCCGCATACTCGATCATGGTTTTCTGCTCTGCGGTCCGGGCCTCCGCGACCCGGCGCAGGCGCGCGGTGTCATAGGTCCACGGCTCGCCGGTGGCCAGCCAGCCGCCGCGGGTGCGGCGGACCGCGCCGTCCACGTCGAGGACCTTGAGCATCAGTTCCAGGCGGGTGCGGCGGAGGTCGACGATCGGCTCCAACGCCGGTGTCGACAGTGGGCGGTCGGGCGACAGGGCGGACAGCACCGTGCGCACCTGCTCCTCGGGCGGGAACGCGAGGGATGCGAAGTAGCGCCAGATCGCGATGTCCTCGGGGCCGGGCAGCAGGATCACCTCGGCGTGCTCCACGGCCCGCCCGGCGCGGCCGACCTGCTGGTAGTACGCGATCGGCGAGGGCGGCGCACCGAGGTGCACGACAAAACCGAGGTCGGGCTTGTCGAAGCCCATGCCCAGCGCGGACGTCGCCACCAGTGCCTTGATCTTGTTGTCCAGCAGATCCTGCTCGGCGGCGCGGCGGGCGGAGTCTTCGACCTGTCCCGTGTATGACGCGACCGGGAAGCCCCGTGACCGCAAGAACTCGGCGGTCTCGGTGGCCGCGGCGACCGTCAGCGTGTAGATGATGCCGGAACCGGCCAGCCGGTCGAGGTGGTCGGCGAGCCAGGCCAGCCGGTGCGCCGGGTTGGGCAGATCGAGGGTGGCCAGCCGCAGCGAATCCCGCTCCAGCGAACCGCGCAGCACGAGCGCGTCGCCGAGCTGCTCGGCGACGTCGGCGGTGACCCGGGAATTGGCCGTGGCCGTGGTGGCGAGGACGGGCGTCAGACCGGGCAGCCCGGCCAGGAAGGTGCGCAGCCGCCGGTAGTCGGGGCGGAAGTCGTGACCCCAGTCGGAGACGCAGTGTGCCTCGTCGACCACCAGCAGGCCGGTGCTGGCGGCGAGCCCGGGCAGCACGTTGTCGCGGAAGTCGGGGTTGTTGAGCCGTTCGGGGCTGATCAGCAGGACGTCGACCTCGCCGGCCCGGATCTCGGCGGTGATCTCGCTCCACTCGTCGAGGTTGGCCGAGTTGATCGTGCGGGCGCGGATGCCGGCCCGCGCGGCGGCCTCGACCTGGTTGCGCATGAGCGCGAGCAGCGGCGAGACGATGACGGTCGGCCCGGCCGGAGGATCACCGGGCTCGGCGGTCATGCCGTCGCGCAGCAGGGCGGTGGCCACGAAGTAGACCGCCGACTTGCCCCAACCGGTGCGCTGCACGCAGAGCACCCGCCGGCGATCCACGACAAGAGCCTCGATCGCCCGCCACTGATCCTCACGGAGCACGGCGTGCTCACCGGCGAGCCGGCGCAGCACTTCCTCGGCGCACTCCCGCACCGCGTCCCGCTCGGCTTCGCTCACTGCTGCCCGCTTCATCTCGACCACGCAGCATGTCTACCAGCCGGGACCGACAAGACCCGGGTTATCCACAGGCCGGGTCGGCCGGGCTCGTTATCCACAGGTCGGCAGATTGCCCGCGCGGCCGGGCGGCCTTCGCTGACACCATGAACGCATGCGGGACAGGCTACGCAAGCTGCACTTCGAGGGGCGGGAGTTCACGTGGAAGGCAGACATCCGAGCCGCGCCGGGCACCGACGGCAGGCGGCGCCGGTTCATCCGGGTCCGCGTCTGGGGAGCGGGCAAGACCGGCTGCGTGCTGCAGGCCGACCTGATGGAAGCGCCTGCTCCGGGGCAGCACGCGAGCACCGATCAGACTCAGCGGCACACCGACCTGGCAGAGCCGTCCGATCGGGGCCGGCCCGACGGCCCAGCGACAACCGATCAGACTCAGCGGGTAGCTGACCCTGCGGAGCAGCCGCCCGAACAGAGCCAGCACGACTACCCACCCGCCACCGACAAGACCCAGCGGGTAGCCGACCCGGCAGAGCCGCCGCCCGAACAGAACCAGCACGACTACCCAGCGGCGACCGACCAGGCCCGCCGGGCGGTCAGCCGGGCAGGACCGTCCCATCGAGGCCGACACGGCGATTCACCAGCCACCGATCATCCTCCGCCAGCGCGCGCACCGGCGGAGGAGACGACGCGCACCGGCGGAGGAGACCACGCGCACGCACCGGCGGAGGAGACGACGTACGCCTACCCGAGCGCCGCCATCGTGCTCCAGCTCGTGGCCTGGGGTCTGACGGCCGGCTGGACGCCCGACAGGGTCGGCGGGACGTTCCGGGTGAGCTCGGCGGCCGGACCGGTGCTGCCCGGCCTCGCCGTGGTGGACGGGCCCTGATCCGGTTCCTTGACAAATAAATTTGTCGGTGGCAGCGTGGTCCGCATGACGAAGACGATTGCGGAGAAGCTGCAGATCAAGCCGCACACCACGGTGTGGCTGTCACACGCGGGATACCTGCCGCTGCTGACCCCCATGCCCGAGGGAGTGCGGGAGAGCGAGAACCCGGCAACGGCGAGCACCGCGGTGCTGTTCGCGGACAGCGCCGCCGAGGTCCGCAAGCTGCTCGAGGAGCATGCCGCAGACCTCGCCAAGCCCGCGGTGGTCTGGATCGCCTATCCGAAGGGGAACAAGGCGGACATCAACCGCGACACGTTGTGGCCGATCGTGGCCGACTTCGACATGCGCCCCAACGGGCAGGTGGCGATCGACGGCCGCTGGTCGGCGCTGCGGTTCCGGGCGAACAAACCGGGCGAGGGCCGCTTCGCCGGCGGCGCCAAGTAGCGGCCGCGGGGGCCGGCCGGCGACCGGACGCAGCAAGCGACCAGCCGCCGCCAAAGGGCTCAGCGGCCCAGCACGCTCCCGCCGTTCACGTTGATGATCTGGCCGGTCACGAAGCCGCCGCCCGGCCCGACCAGCCAGCGGACCGATTCCGCGATGTCGTCCGGCACGCCTGCCCGCTTCACCAGCGTCGCCGCCACCCGCCTCGCGTGGCCTTCCTCGGTCATCCGGCCGTCGAAGAACTCGCTGTCCGTCACGTAGCCGGGGGCGATCACGTTCGCGGTGATGCCCTCGGCGCCCAGCTGGGTGGCCAGGTCCAGCGCATAGCCGTGCAGCGCCGCCTTCGCCGCCGAGTACGGGCCGCCGCCGCCCCGCTGAGCCGCGATCGAGCTGGTCAGGATGATCCGTCCGCCCGGCCGGCGCAGCAACGGCAGCAGCGCGTCGGTGAGCAGCACCGCCGTCAGCACGTTCGAGTCGAGGTTCGCCCGCCAGTGCGCCGCCAGGCCTTCCGGGGTGGAGTCGTCGCCGGTCAGGTAGGCGCCGGCGTTGTTGACCAGCACGTCGACCGGGCGGCCACCGACGGCCTCGACCACCGCCGCGGTCTGGCCGGGCACCGCCAGGTCGGCGGTGACCGCCGTCGCCTGCGGGCCGATCCACTTCACCGCGGCGGCCAGCACGTCGGGGCGGCGCCCGACGATGATGACGTCGTAGCCCTCTCCCGCCAGCATCCCCGCCGTCGCCCGGCCGATCCCCGTGCCGCCCCCGCTGACCACCGCAAGCCTTGACATGCCACCGACTCTAGAGGAGCCGCCCGCCGACCCCGGACCAGCCGCCGCCACTGCCACCCGACGACCCCGGATGCCCGGGTGACAGCAGCGGGGCAAGAGCGGGACGAGTCGAGCTACACCCTCTGCAGGAAGGCCGCTCGCGCCGAAGACAACGGACGCCAAGCCAGCACCAACACCACCCCCATCCCACCCGCAGCCGTCCAGAACGTCGCGGTGAGCCCATACGCCTGCGCCACCGCCCCGCCCAGCAGCGACCCGACCGCCGCCCCGCCCAGGTCCAGCAGCGCATACACACTGCTCACCCGCCCGTACACAGCCGACGGCACCGATCGCTGCCGCAGCGTCATCACCGCGTTCCCCCACACCGTCGCGTGGATGCTGAAGACCACGATCATCGCCGCGGCGACCCACACCGTCCGCGTCGCTGCCAGGGTCGCGTGCAGCGCCACCTCCACCGCCAGCCCGCCCCGGAGCAGCACCGTCGCGCTGACCGTTCGGAGCAGAGCCGGCGCTGCCACCGAGCCCGCCAAGCCACCCAACGCGAACGCCGTCAGCAACAGCCCGTAGCCGACCCGGCCCAGGCCCAGCCGCTCGAAGGCGTACAGCACGAAGATGGCGAAGGCCGCGCAGAAGATCATGTTGCCGAAGGCCATCGTCACCGCCAGCGTTCGTAGCAGGCGGTGGCCCCACAGCCAGCGGACGCCTTCCGCGATGTCCGTCCGGAGCGAGCGGTGGGGCCGGGGTTCGGGCGGCGGGAGGGTGCCGATGCCGGCGATCAGCGCTGCCGATGCCGCGTACGACAGGGCGTTTGCCCCGAACGGCGCCGCCGCGGCCACCACGAACAGCCAGGCACCCAGCGGTTTTGCCGCGAACTGGTGCAGCACCGTGAAGGTTGCGCCGAGCCAGGCGTTTGCCGTCGGCAGGCGGTCCGGTGGGACCAGGGCCGGGACGAAGGCCGACGACGCCGTGTCCGCCAGCGTCTCGCCTGTGCCCAGCACGAAGAAGACCGCGTAGATCAGCGGCACGGTGACCAGGTCGCAGGAGACCGCCGCGACCAGCGTGATCAGGGCCGCCGCGCGGATCAGGTTGACCGTCACCACCAGGCGGCGGCGGTCCAGCCGGTCTGCCCACGCGCCGCTGATCAGGGCGAACAGCAGCCAGGGCAGTTGCTGGGCGAAGACCGCGCCGGCCACCGCCGCCGGGTCGGTGGTGATCGAGGCGACCAGCAGCGGACCGGCCGCCATGGTGATGCCGTCGCCGATGTTGGAGACCGCGCTCGCGGTCCAGAGTTTGCTGAAGTCCGCGCCGAGGCGCGGGAAAAGGGCACGCACGATTGCTCCTCGAGCCGGGGGAAACGGTCGACGACCGCCCCGTGCGAGGAGACCCGGGCCGCGGGAGACTAAGCGGCGCGTCCTCGCGTCGGGGCGAAGACCGTTGCCATGTCGAGTTGCATCACGCACCCCTTCCGCATCGTTTGATGATGAACTCTAGATCGAAATGAGGAGGTGCGGGTGCGGGGTCGTTCACCGTGGCGGTATCCCGCGCGGATCGTGCCGATCGCTTTTCTCGGCGCGATCGGCATCGGGACCGCGCTGATGATGCTGCCCGCCGCGCGGGCCGAGCCCGGGCACGCGCCGTTCGTGACCGCGCTGTTCACCGCGACCAGCGCGGTCTGCGTCACCGGGCTGGGTGTGGTCGATACGCCGACCTACTGGTCCGGTTTCGGCGAGGTGCTGATCACCGTGCTGTCGCAGATCGGCGGGTTCGGCATCATGACGCTCGCCACGCTGCTCAGCCTGCTGGTGTCGCGGCGGCTCGGGTTGCGCAGCCGGCTCATGGCGCAGGCCGAGAGTTCCGGGCTGCTCGGCGGCAATGTCGGCGGGGTGCTCATCCGGGTCGCGATCGTCATGTTCGCCTCCGAGGCCGTCATCAGCGTGGTGCTCACGCTGCGGTTCTGGCTGGCGTACGACTATCCGTTCGGCCGGGCCGTGTGGGAGGCCGTCTTCCACGCCGTGCAGGCCTTCAACAACGCCGGCTTCGCGCTCTACCCGGACAGCCTGGTCCGGTTCGTCGGCGACTGGTGGATCTGCGTGCCGCTGTCGCTGGGCGTGATGGCCGGCTCGATCGGCTTCCCGGTGCTGTTCGAGCTGGCCCGGGAGTGGCGTTCGCCGGGCTTCTGGTCCACCCACACGCGCCTGACCGTGTGGGGCAGCCTGCTGCTCAGCGGGGTCGGTTTCCTGGTCTTTCTGACCTTCGAGTGGAGCAACCCGCAGACCCTCGGCCCGCTGGGCACGCCGACCAAGATCCTGGCCGCGTTCACCCAGGACGTGATGACCCGCTCGGGCGGCTTCAACAGCATCAGCCTGGGCGGGATGAACACCGAGACGATCGCCGTCACCAACGGGATGATGTTCATCGGCGGTGGCAGCGCGAGCACCGCCGGCGGCATCAAGATCACCACGTTCCTGCTGCTCGCGTACGTGATCTGGGCCGAGATCCGGGGTGAGCCGGACGTGGTCATCCGCAAGCGCCGGATCGCCGAGGAGACGCAGCGCCAGGCGGTCACCGTCGCGCTGCTCGGGGTGGCCCTGGTGGCCACGGGCACCGTCGCGCTGATCATGTTGACCGAGGACATCCCGTTCGACCGGGCGTTGTTCGAGGTGACCTCGGCGTTCGCCACCGTCGGGCTCAGCACCGGCATCACCCCTACCCTGCCGCCGTCCGCGCAGGTCGTACTGGTCATCCTGATGTATGTCGGCCGGGTCGGCACGATCGCCGTGGGAACGGCGATCGCGTTGAACACCCGCAGCCGGCTCTACCGCTACCCGGAGGAGCGACCCCTCGTTGGCTGACAAGAAGCTCACCGCGAGCCCGGACAACGTTGTTGTCGTCGGGCTGGGCCGGTTCGGCGGGCAGGTCGCCGCCTCACTGGTCAACCTCGGTCACGAGGTGCTCGGCATCGACTCCGACCCGCGCATCGTGCAGGACTGGTCCGACCGGCTCACCCACGTCGTCGAGGCGGACGCCACCGACACCGACGCGCTGCGCCAGCTCGGCGTGCAGGAGTTCGCCCGCGCGGTGGTCGGCATCGGCACGAATCTTGAGGCCAGCGTGCTGACCGTGCTGACCCTCACGGAGGTCGGCGTGCCGGAGGTCTGGGCCAAGGCGATCAGCACCAAGCACGGCAAGATCCTGTCCTCGGTCGGCGCCCGGCACGTGGTCTACCCGGAGGCGGAGATGGGCGAGCGGGTCGCGCACCTGATCACCGGGCAGATGCTGGACTACATCGAGTTCGACGACGGCTTCGCCATCGCGAAGGTCCGGGCGCCGCGGGAGGCGGCCGGCCGCACGCTGGCCGACATCGGCCTGCGCAGCAAGTGGGGCGTGACGGTGGTGGGCATCAAGCTGCCCGGCAAGGACTTCACGTACGCGCGCCCGGGAACCGTCGTGCCGCAGGGCTGCATCCTGATCGTGGCCGGCGACACCACCAAAGTGGAGCAGTTCGCGGCGGTGACCTAGCCGGGCCAGACCATGAACAGCACCAACCGGGTGTCGGTCTCCAGGTAGTAGACGCCGTCCTCGTTCTCGCCCAGGTACCAGGTGTCACCGGCCGCCAGCTTGCCCTTGAGGGCGGCCGGCATGATCGGTTCGGTGCTGAACGGCTGCCACTGCCGGCTGGCGAACAGCCGGTCGAAGTCGGCCTGCGACAGCCGGGCCACGCCCTGCACCCAGCGGCCGGCCGGCTCGTCGCCGGTGGTGAGGTCCTTGGACCGCTCGTCGAGCCAGTAGCCCTCCTCGACCACGCCGAGGTGCTCCATCCGTTCGATCGGCGCGCTCTTCGTGCTGCGGACGGCGTCGGCGGCGGGGGCGGGCTCGGGCTCGGACGTGCAGCCGGCGAGCAGGACGGCGGAGCACAGCAGGGCGAGAGGTGCGAGCCTGATCACTCCGACACCCTAAGGCGTCACACCGTCACGGAGAAGCCCGGTTTCTTGTCCGTGGGCGGGCCGGAGTCCGCCGGAGCCGGAGCCGGTGACGGGGGTGGCGTCGTCTTGCGGGGTGCGGGCTTCTTCCGTACGTCCGCAGCCGGGGTGCCGCCCGGGACGGCCGCCTCGGTCGCCGCCGCGCCCACCGCACCGATCACCTCGGCCCGGCAGGCGTGCCCGTTCAGCGCGAAGGCCACCGGCAGCGGGTTGCTGATCCGGTAGCTGCCGCTGAGCGTCACGCTGGCCGACCGGCCGGGCCGCAGCTCCGTGTCGTCCTTGGCACGCAGGACCAGCTTGCGGCCCCGCTGGGTGAGCCGTTTCGGCGCGTCGGTCAGCCGCTGGCCGCCGGTGAACGCGAACTCCAGCGACCATGCCGACAGCGCGTGCGCACCGGTGTTGATCACGGTGACCTGGGCGCCGAAGTCCGAGCCGGAGTCGCGCTGCACCCGGTAGCGGACCTTGCACCCCGCGCCGTGCGGCACCACCGCGCCCGGGCCGGCGCCGGCCGCGGCCGCCTGCGCCGTGCCGACGTCGGCGGGTTCGCGGGTCGACGACCAGGCCAGGCCGATCGAGGCGATCAGCACGACCGTGGCGACCCCGGCCTGGTAGCGGTGCCGGCCGGCCAGCACCGCCGCGCCGAGCCGGCCGCCGGGCAGCAGGTCGCGCAGCAGCCCACCGGCGCGGAACAGCCCGTCGCCCAGCGGTTGCGCGCCGCCGAGCCGCAGCGCCCGGGCCACCCGCAGGCCGGTGCGCACCCGCAGCCCGGGGGCACGGACCGGGCGGGGCCGCGGATGCGGCGACGGACGCCGGCGCGGCACCAGGTCCGCGGCGACCGGCGGGATGATCGGCTGGAAGCCGACGAGCGCGGCCAGCACCTCGGCGACCGTGGCCGCGCCCGGCCGGTCCTCCGGCTGCTTGGCCAGGCAGCGCAGGCAGAGGTCGGCCACCTGCGCCGGCAGGCCGGGCAGCGACGGTACGGGCTCCGGATCCACGAACAGATGCGCCCGCAACGCCTGCGTGGTGTTCCCGGCAGGCCACGGCAGCCGCCCGGTGAGCGTGCGATAGAGCAGCAGGCCGAGGGCGTACACGTCGGTCGCCGGCGCCACCGGGCCGCCGCCGAGCCGCTCCGGCGCGAGGTACGCCGGCGTGCCCAGCAGGCTGCCGTCCGGCGCCGCGTCCCGTTGCCCGACGAGCGCGGAGATGCCGAAGTCGACAACCTTGGCACCGGTCGCCGTGAGCATCACGTTGGCCGGGGTCACGTCGCGGTGCACCACGCCGCGGGCGTGCGCGGTGGCCAGCGCCGAGGCGACCTCGGCCACGATCAGCACGGCGTCGCGCCAGGGCAGCGGACCCCTGCGGCTGAGCCGCGCGGCGACCGACTCACCGTCGTTGAGCTCCATCACCACGTACGGGACCGTGCGGTGCTCGTCCAGCGGGGATTCCCCGAAGTCGAAGATGCCGGTGATGTGCGGGTGGCACAGCCGCGCGGCGGCCAGCGCCTCCTGCCGCAACCGGTCGCGGAACGTGTCGTCGCCGGCGAGTTGCGGCGACAGCATCTTGACCGCGACGGCCCGGCCCAGCACCTGATCGTGGGCGCGCCAGACGACGGACATGCCGCCGCTGCCGAGCCGCTCGAGCAGTCGGTACCGGTCGCCGACGAGGCCGTTCTGTCCCCCGGTCGCCAGCCAACCCATGTGCCGATTGTGGCCCGAGGGACACCCCGCCCACCGCGGGTCCCGGAAATCGCGGGGGCCGTCATCGGTGGTCTGACCAGCACATCGCTCTTTGTCCGGAATAACCCGCTGATCACCCGGCCAGGAGCTGATCCACCGGCGCGAAGTCGTCGGTCAGCACCCGGGCGCCGTTGATGAAGGCGGTCAGCCGGGCGCCCGAGACCAGCTGCACCGGCTCGTCGACCAGGTCGAGGTGGTTACGGAGCTCGTCCAGGGCCAGCGGCGACTTCGAGGCCACGATGAGGAAGTTCGAGCCGGTCTCGCCGTTCAGGGCGGCCTGCGGCGCGACCAGTGCGACGTGCGGGAAGACGGCGGCGACCGTGGCCAGCTCGGCCCGGATGAACCGGTCCGGCGGGTAGTCGATGACGTTCTGGGCGTACACGCCGTCGGGGCGCAGCACGCGGGCGATGTCGGCGGCCATCTCCCGGGTGGCGAGGTGCCACGGGACCACCAGGTGGCCGAACGCGTCGCCGACCACCAGGTCGTACCCCGCGCCGCGCTGCCCGGCCAGCCCGACCCGGGCGTCGCCGACCCGGACCCGCAGGTTCGGACCGGTACGCAGGCCGAGCTCCCGCTTGTCCAGGTCGACCAGCCCGCCGTCGAGCTCCAGGACGAGCTGGTCGCTGCCGGGCCGGGTGCGCGCCACGTACTCCGGGACGGTGAAGCCGCCGCCGCCCAGGTGCAGCGCGTTCAGCGGGGCGCCGCCGGCCTTGGCGACGTCGACCACGGCGCCGAGCCACTGCACGTACGCGAACTCCAGGTGGGTCGGGTCGTTCAGGTCGACGTACGAGTGCCGCGCCGAGTTGAGGATCAGCGTCCGCCCACCCGACCGGGCCGGATCGTTGTCGACCCGCGCGCAGTGGTACGCCGTCTCGATGTCGCACGGGGTCGGCGCGGTAGCACCCAGCCCCGCCCCGAACAGCCCGACGGTTACCACCACCGCCCGGGTCCGTGCCTTGCCCGGCAACCGCAGCGACGGGTCCTTGCGGTGCAGCCACCAGCCGAGCCCGAAGCCGGCCAGGGCCAGCACCGCGGCCAGGGTCAGCACGATCCAGCTGCTGGGCATCGCGGCGACGAAGACAAAGCCGGTGCCCAGCGTCGCGGTGATCGCGCCCAGCGTGCCGAAGCTGGACAGCCGGCCCACCACCTCGCCGGTGCGGCGCAGGTCGCCCAGCTGCAGCTTCACGGTCAGCGGGGTGATCGAGGCCAGCAGGAACGCGGGCAGGAAGACGGCCAGCGCGGCGAGCAGCAGCACGGCCGGTGCCGACCCGCCGCGCAGCACCTCCCCGCCCCAGCGGACCAGCGGCAGGGTGATCGCCGTGAAGATCGCCGACAGCAGCAGCGCCGGTGCCAGCAGCAGCCGCGGGTCGTACCGGTCGGCGAGCCGGCCGCCGAGCCAGGTGCCGTACGCGATGGCGGCCAGCGAGATCCCGATGACCGAGCTGCTGACCTGCAGGGTCACGCCCACGTACGGGCCGACCAGCCGCAGCGCCACGATCTCCAGGACCAGCACGGCGCCGCTGGCGAAGAACACCAGCGCGGTGGCCAGTCCGGAGGGCAGGGCACGCGGTGCGGAGTTCTCCATCGCGCGGATGCTACCGGCGCGCGCCTGTCAGATGACTGATAGGTGCACGTGGTTGGTGTGGGTGGCGCTCGGGCCGCCGGAGCCGCTGTAGGACTTCCAGCCGAGGCCCGGTTGCCAGATCTGCCGGTACCAGATCACGTACAGCACGCCGAGACGGTCGGCGTTCTTCACGAAGTACGCGGCCAGGTTGTCGCCGTACGTACGGTCGCCGCCGGAGGCGTTGACGTTCTCGAAGCCGCCGGAGGCCGCGGAGAAGTCACAGGCCCGGCCCTTCGGATGCTCACCGGAGGAACGCTGGCTGAAGCAACCCGTGTACCGCTTGAAGCCCGACGCCCGAGCCTGCTGGTACGCGTGCAGCGTCCGCGGCGTGATGCACCCGCCGCCGCCCGGGGAGGGGTCGTTGACCGAGCAGGACTCCTTCGGCCAGGAGCCGTCGGAGTTGCGCGGGGCCGGCTTGGCCAGCGGCGAGTTGGCGTTGATGAAGCCACTGCGCGCCGCGCCGCCGCCGGCGATGGCCAGCGCCTGCTCGGCCTGCTGCTTCTTCTTGGCCATCACCGTGACCTGCTTCTGCTGCTCCTTGATCTCCAGGTCGATGGCCTTCTTGGCCTGCTCGGTGGTGACCACCGCCTCCTGGTAGCCGGTCAGCACCTTGCCGTCGACCTGGGCCATCTGGTCCAGCCGCAGCGCGCGTTCCATGAAGGCGTCCGGGGAGGAGCTGTTCAGCAGCAGCGTCATGGTGTTGAAGCGGCCCTGCCGGTAGGACCGGCTGGCGACCTCGCCGACCCGGGTCTCCAGCGAGGCGGCCTTCTGCTTCGCCTCGGCCAGCGTGGCCGTGAGCTGCTTCTGCCGCTTCTTGGAATTCTCGAGCTTGTTCTTGGCTTCGATGTGGCCCTTGGCGGCGGACTCGAGCGCCGTCCGCAGGCTCTTCGTGCCGCCCTCGGAATCCGGGTCCGCGTGCGCGGCCGGTGCGGCCACGAGCAGCACCGCGAGGGCGATGAGGATCGCCAGGACAGGCTGAAGCCGGCGCAGGAGAGTCGCCGCCACGGTCTACCTCCCAAGTCGTGAGCGCGGTGACTCTACCGCGCCGCACGCCAGAACGGCAGCGCGCTCACGTTGATGAATATCCACCGTCGACGAAGAGTGTCTGGCCGGTCACCGCAGCGCTAGCAGCACTCGCCAGAAAAACCGCGCATCCGGCGAAATCCCCCGGGACCCCGTTGCGGCCGATCATCGTCCGCCGGGCGTGCGCCGCGACCGTCTCCGGATCGGCGAAGACCGGCTCGGTCAGCGGGGTGTGCACCACCCCGGGCGCGACCGCGTTGCAGCAGACGCCGCGCGCCGACCACGCCTCGGCCTGCGAGCGGGTCAGGGCCACCAGGCCGGCCTTGGCGACACCGTAGGCGCCGCTGTTGCCGTACGCGCGGAAGGCCTGCTGGGAGACGACGTTGATGATCCGGCCCCAGCCCCGGGCCGCCATCGCCGGGCCGAACCGCTGCCCGAGCAGGAAGGGCGCGGTCAGGTTCGCCGCCAGCGTCACATCCCAGTCCTGCTCGGTCAGCGCGTCCAGGGGCGGGCGCCGGTTCACCGCCGCGGCGTTGACCAGCACGTCCGCGGCGCCGTACCGGGAAAAGATGGTGTCGGCCGCGGCCGCGAGCGCGGACCGGTCGGCGAGATCGACGGAGACCGCGCCGGCCTCGACGCCGGCGGCGGTCAGCTCGCGGACGGTCTCGGCCAGCGGCTCCGAGCGCCGGGCCACCAGCACGACGCGCGCGCCGGCCCGGCCGAGCGCGCCGGCCATCGCGCGGCCGATCCCGGAACTGCCGCCGGTCACGATCGCGGTCCGGCCGGCCAGACCAAAAAGCTCAGACAGGTACGCAGACATGGTCCAGCCTCAGGCGTAGAGGGCGGTGTGCACGCTCCGCCAGATGTCCTCGTTGGCGGCCACCAGCAGGCCCAGGTCGGCGTCGGTCGGCCGGTACGCCGAGCCGTCCAGGTGCCGGACCGTGCCGCCGGCCTCCTGGACGATCAGGGACCCCGGCACATGATCCCACGGCAGGATCCGCCAGAAGGTCGCGAACTGCTGCTCGTCGGAGACGATCGCCGGATACTCGTAGCCCGCGCAGTGCCGGCCGCCGGTCACCGCGCCCACGGCGCCGATCCGCGCCTCGATCCGCTCGCGCAGGCCGTCGGGAAAGTACGTGCGGGACAGCGAGCCGGTCAGCCCGGCCGCGCCCGGGTCGTCGGTGCGGGTCTTGACCCGCAGCCCGTCGATGAACGCGCCGCTGCCCGCCTCCGCGACCGTCATCCGGTCGGCCACCACGTCGAGGATCCACCCCGCGGCCGTCTCACCGTCGCGCAGCAGCGCCACCATCACCGCGAACGGGGTCTTGCCGGCGGCGAAGTTGTTGGTGCCGTCGACCGGATCGACGATCCAGACCGCACCCGCGTCGCCGACCCGGCCCAGCACGCCCGGGTCCGCGGCCACCGCCTCCTCGCCCACCACCTGCGAGCCGGGCAGCAGCGCGGTCAGCCCGGCGGCCAGCGCCCGCTCGGACTCCTGGTCGGCGATCGTGACCAGGTCGCCGGGGGACTTCTGGTGGATCTCGGCGCCGCTCAGGTTGCGCCACCGGGGCAGCACGATGGTCTGCGCCACCTCCCGGACCAGCGCCGTGACCTCGTCGATCAGGTCGTCACGCACGCGGCGGCAGCTTCACGACGCTGACGAAGAACTCGTCGATCTGCCGGATCACCGAGATGAACCGGTCGAAGTCGACCGGCTTGGTCACGTAGGCGTTGGCGTGCAGCTGGTAGCTGCGCAGGATGTCCTCGTCGGCGGCCGAGGTGGTCAGCACCACCACCGGGATCCGGCAGAGATCGTCGTCCTTCTTGATCTCCTCCAGCACCTCCCGGCCGTCGCGGCGGGGCAGGTTGAGGTCGAGCAGGATCAGGTCCGGGCGCAGCGCACCCTCGTACGCGCCCTCGCGCCGCAGGTACGCCAGCGCCTCCGCGCCGTCGGACACCACGGTCAGCCGGTTGCGGACCTTGTGCTCCTCGAACGCCTCCTGCGTCATGAGCACGTCGCCCGGGTCGTCCTCGACCAGCAGCACCTCGATGGGCGTGCCATCCTGCCGCACCGCACCCGTCATGGCCGAGCCTCCTTGGCCATGCCCTCATGGCCCTCGCGGTCACGGTCGCCGCCAGCCGCCGGCCGGCGACGCTCGGTGCAATCGGTCATAGCTGAGCCTCCTTTGGCACGTCGCCTGGCATCACGCCGCGACCTCATCCTGTTTCCGCGGCTCCGCCACCGGTACGCCGGCCAGCAGGGGCAACGTGAAGTAGATCGACGTACCCTCGGCGACGTCCAGGTCGAGCCAGATCCGCCCGCCATGGTATTCGACGATCTTCTTGACGATCGCCAGCCCGATCCCGGTGCCCTCGTACGCATCCCGCGCGTGCAGCCGCTGGAAGATCACGAAGACCTTGTCGGCGAACTCGGCCTCGATGCCGATGCCGTTGTCCCGCACGTTGATCTGCCATTCCTCGGCACCGCGTTCGGCGGTGATCTGGATGACCGGGGGCACGTCCGGGCGGCGGAACTTCAGCGAGTTGCCGACCAGGTTGACAAAGAGCGTGGTGAGCAGCGGCTCCTCGCCCTCGACCGTCGGCAGGTCGGCCCAGATGATCTCGGCGTCGTCCCCGGCCCGCGCCTCCAGCTGCGACTTCACCTCGGTCAGCACCCGGTTGAGGTCCACGTCGGTGAAGCCCGCGGTGAGCCGGCCGATCCGGGAGAACGCCAGCAGGTCGTTGATCAGGCGTTGCATCCGCTGGGCGCCGTCGACCGCGAACGCGATGTACTGGTCGGCCCGCTCGTCCATCTGGCCCGCGTAGCGGCGCTGCAGCAGCTGGCAGAAGCTGGCCACCTTGCGCAGCGGCTCCTGCAGGTCGTGCGAGGCCACGTAGGCGAACTGCTCGAGGTCGCGGTTGGACCGGGTCAGCTCCTCGGCCTGCAGCTTGAGCTGGTCGTTGACCCATTCGATCTGCTCGCGCGCCTCGCGGACCTCGGTCAGCTCGGCGGCGATCTGCCGGCGCATCCCGTCGACGTCCGCGGCCAGGGTTCTCAGCTCGGGCGACCCGGTGCTGGTGATGCGCTTGTCGTAGGCGCCGTCGGCCACCTCGCGGACCTGCTCGGCCAGCTCGGTCACCGGCCGGCTGACCAGCCGGTCGAGCAGCAGGAACAGCGCCGCCCCGGCCAGGATGACCACCACCGCGGCGAAGATCTCCAGCGCCACCAGGACCGTGCCGGTGCGCTTGGCGGCCGCCGCGGCGGCCGCGCGGACCACCCAGATGTCGTCCTGCAGCCCGGCGATCGAGGCCCGCAACGCGTCGAACTCGGCGGTGTCGGCCGCGTCGATCAGCGCCTGCCCGGCCTCCGGGCCGTCGGCCTGGACGGCCTTGATCACCGGATCCGCGACCGCGGCCCGCCAGGCGTCCGCCCGCTGCTGCACCACCTGCAGGGCGGCGCGGACGGCCGGGTCGCCGTCGGGGCCGTTGAGGTCGCCGATCTGGGCGAGCAGCTGGTTCTGCGCCGCGAGCCCGTCGTTGTACGGCTTCAGGTTGTCCAGGTTGCCGCTGATCGCATACCCGCGGACGCCGGTCTCCTGGTTGACCACGGCGGTGTTGAGGCTCTCGCCGGCCGCCCGCATCGGGCCGGTCTTGTTCAGGATGATGTCGATGTGCTCGTTGCTGCTGGCCGCCGTGATCGCGGCGAAGACGCCGATGATCGTCAGCACCAGCGCGACGGTCGTGGACAGGGCGACCACCCGGCGCCGCAACGTCCAGGAGCGCAGGCTCAGCAGGCTCATCGGCCACCGCCCCGGGAGATCAGCAGCATCGCCACGTCGTCCGCGAGCGGGCCGCCGTTGCCCTGCTCGGCCCGGCCCACCAGCCAGGCCGGGAGCGCGGCCAGCGGCACCTCCTTGGCGGCCGGCTCGGCGAGCACCCCGCACAGCCCGTCCACGTCCAGCCGTTCGTCGCCCACGCCGCTGTGCCCCTCGATCAGTCCGTCGGTGTACATCAGCAGGGACCAGTCATCGCCGGTGAGCTCCACGTCGGTCGCCGGGGTGGGGGTCGGCCGGACGCCCAGCACGATGCCGCGACGCGCGGCGACCGGCTCCGCCCGGCCGTCCTTGAGCAGGACCGGCGGCGGGTGCCCGGCCAGCCGGACGGTCGCCCGGTTGGCGCTCAGGTCGAGCACGACCGCCGCGACCGTGGCGAAGACCTCGCGGGCCCGCCGCTCGCTCATCAGCACCTGTTCGAGCGCGCCGAGCACCTTGTCCTCGGGCACGCCCGCCAGCACCAGCGCCCGCCAGGCCACCCGCAGCTCGACGCCCAGGGCGGCCTCGTCGACGCTGTGCCCGCAGACGTCGCCGACGATGACGTGCAGCCGGTCGGGCCCGACCTGCACCACGTCGAAGAAGTCGCCGCCGAGCAGGCCCATCGCCCGCCCGGAGCGATAGAACGTGTGCACCGCGACCTCGGTGGTCTGCATCAGCGGCTGGGGCAGCAGGCCGCGCTCGAGCCGGGCCGACTCGGCCTGCCGCAGCTCCACCTCGCGCAGCCGCTGGGTGTTCTCGTCGGCCCGCTTGCGCTCCACCGCGTAGCGCAGCGCCCGGACCAGCAGGACGCCATCGACCTGGCCCTTGACCAGGTAGTCCTGGGCGCCCTCGGCGACCGCCGCGACCCCCAGGTGCTCGTCGGAGCGGCCGGTGAGCACGCAGACCGCGGCGCTGCCTGCCACCGCGAGCAGCTTGCGCAGCCCGTCGATGCCTTCGGCGTCCGGCAGGCCCAGGTCGAGCAGCACGCACTGCACGCCGCGCATCATCGGCCGGGCCTCGCGCAGGCTGGTCGCCACCCGCAGGTCGAACAGCGCACCCGCCTCGGCGAGCAGCTCCTTGACGAGGAAGGCGTCACCCTCGTCGTCCTCGACGAGCAGGATGCGCAGCCGTTCGGGAGCCTTCAGCGCCGGCGGTGGCGCTGCGAGGGCACGTTCACTCACCACGCCACCCCGCACGACGGGGTGCGCGCAACGGCGGCTCCGGCGCGGTGGGAACGGTTGATGGCTCGACTCCTTCGGGCGTGACCCGCTGATAGTCCACCACGGGCTGCGGACGCACAACACCAGAGACCACGGCAGCGGTACGTCTCACCCGGGCGGCCCGTACGACCGGTCCTCGGCCACCCGCCGGGCGTGCTCGGCGATCACCTCGCCGAGGATGCCGTGCAGCCGCCCGCAGTCGGCGCAGTGCAGGTTCTCGTCCAGCCGGCGGCTGCCGCAGCCGATGCAGGTGCCCCGGTCGGCGGGATCGCGGTAGCCCTCCAGCGCCCGGCACATCGCCCGCACGACATGATCGCTGACCTGGAACGTCGCCTCCCCGAGCGCGGTGCGCAGGCCGAGCACGGCGGCGGGGCCGGCCTCGGGCGTCGGGTCGTAGCAGGCGACCCGATCGATGAACTCGGCGAAAACGGCAGGGGGGTCGAGCGGGGCGGTCACCGGACAAAGTTATGCCACCGGCCGGGAAGATCCACGGGGTACCCGTCCGGGGCCGCAACGGGTTAGCTGTCCTCCACACCGTCGTAGGAGGTTCACGTGGACGTACCACCGATCGAGGCCGCGGCACGGGCGCTGGCCCGGCCCTCCCACCGGGTGGGCGCGGCATCGGCCGCGATCGTGGTGCTGCTGGTCGTCGCGGTGGCGGCGCTGCAGTCCGTCCGCTCGCCGGCGGCCCTGGGCGCCACCGCGCCGGCCACGGAGTTCAGCGCCGGCCGGGCGTTCGAGCAGGTACGAGCCATCGCCACCGAACCGCACGTAGCCGGCAGCGCGGCGGCCGACCGGGTCCGCGACCACCTCCTGGCCACCCTGCGCGGCCTGGGCCTCGACCCGCAGGTGCAGGACACCGCCTCGGTGCAGGGCGGCGACCTGTCGTCGAGCGCGGGCGGGATCAGCCTGGCCCGGGTGCGCAACGTGGTGACGCTGCTGCCGGGCACCGCGCCGACCGGCCGGATCTTCCTGGTCGCCCACTACGACTCGGCGCAGGTCTCCCCCGGTGGCAACGACGACGGGGCGGGCACGGCGACGATCCTGGAGCTGGCCCGGGCGCTGGCCGGCGGGCCGCGCCTGCGCAACGACGTGGTGCTCGTGCTCACCGACGCCGAGGAGGCGTGCCTGTGCGGGGCGCAGGCGTTCGTGGACCAGCACCCGCTGGCCCGCGACGGCGGCGTGGTGCTCAACCTGGAGGCGCGCGGCAGCTCCGGTCCGGCGATCATGTTCGAGACCGCGGCCGACAACGCGGGCCTGACCGGGGTGTTCGCCACCGCGCCCAAGCCGGTGGGCACCTCGGTCGCGGTGGAGGTCTACCGGCTGCTGCCCAACGACACGGACTTCACCCCGTTCCTTCAGGCGGGTTTCACCGGGTTCAACAGCGCGTACATCGACGGTGCGGCGGTCTATCACGCGCCGACCGACACGCCCGCGACGATGGACCGGGACAGCCTGCAGCACCTCGGCGCCAACGCCCTGAAGTTGACCCGGGAGCTCGGCGGCCGTGACCTGCCCGCGCTGCGCTCGACCGGCGACGCCACCTACTTCCCGGTGCCGGGCGGCCTGGCGGTCTACTCGGGCGGCCTGACCTGGCCGCTGGCCGGGCTGGCGCTGGTGGCGGTGCTGGTGCTGGCCTGGCTGACCCGGCGCCGCGGGCTCACCTCCGGCGGCCGGCTGGCGGGCGGCTTCGCCGTGGCGCTGGCGCCGATCATCCTGGTGCCCGGGTCGGCCCAACTGCTCTGGGCGCTGCTGAAAATCGTCCGCCCGGGGTACGCCGCTCAGCTGATCGACCCGTACCGCCCGTTCTGGTACCGGCTGGCGATCGTGGCGCTGGCCGCGACGATCGTCTGCGCCTGGTACGTGCTGCTGCGCCGCCGGCTGACCCCCGCCGCCCTGGCCGTCGGCGGCCTCGGCTGGCTGGCGGTGCTCGGTCTCCTGCTGGCCGCCTTCGCGCCCGGCGGCTCCTACCTCGCGGCGCTGCCCGCGCTGGCCGGGGCGCTGGCCGGCATCGTGGCGGTGCTGCTGCGCGGCTGGTGGGCCGTGCTCGCGGTGACTGCGGGCGGGGCCGTCGCGGTGGTGCTGCTGCTGCCGCTGGTGGTCCTGTTCCTGCCCGCCCTGGGGCTGGCGCTGGCCGGCGCCGGCGCCGGAATCACGACGCTGCTGGCGCTGGCCCTGCTCCCGGTCGTCGACCTGCTGCACCCGGAGGCCGGCGGCCAGCGCGGGCTGGTGGCGGCCCGGGCCCGCCGGCTGGGTGGGCTGCCGACGCTGGCGGCGCTGCTGACCGCGGTCGCCTGCGTGGCGACGGGCCTGGCCGTGGACCGCTTCGACGCGGCGCACCCGGCACCCACCCACCTCATGTACGCCCTGGACGCGGACACCGGTCAGGCCCGCTGGCTGAGCGAGGAGAACAAGCCGCAGCAGTGGACCGGACAGTACGTCTCGGGCGAACCCACCACGGTGGTCGACACGCTGCCCGCCTTCGGCCCGGCGGAACTGCTCACCGGTCCGGCCCCGGCCGCCGCGCTGGCGGCCCCGACCGTGGCCAAGACCGCCGACACCACGACCGGCGAGCTGCGGACGGTCACCTTCCGGCTCACCCCGCAACGCCCGGTACGCCTGCTGACCCTGCACGTGAACGTCGAGGCGACGGTCACCGCGGCCCGGGTGGCCGGCCGTGAGGTCCCCACGGACCGGCGGGCGGGTGGCCCCTGGGGCTTCGGCTTCGGGTTCCACGCCCCGCCGCCGGACGGCGTCGAGGTCACGCTGACCGTGCCCGCGAAGACCCCGCTCCGGCTGCGGGTGATGGACGCCAGCGACGGGCTCGGCGCCGTACCGGGCTTCCGGGCGCGGCCGGCGGACGTGGGGGTGATGGGTTCACACAGCTCGGAGATGCTGGCCGTGGCGCGCACCGACACCCTGTGAACCGGGCTAGCGGCCGCGCCTGCCCTTGCCCTGCGAGGACTCGAACTTGAAGTGCACGAACAGCCGCCCCCAGTTGTCGCCGTCCTTCTCGACCCGGTGGTAGAGCTGCTTGATGTCCTTCTGCTCCAGGAAGCGGATGACCTTCTTCTTCAGGGCGCCCGAGCCCTTGCCCGGGATGATCTCGACGAGGGTGGCCTTCTTCTGGATGGCCTCGTCGATGACATCCCGCAGGGCCTTGTCGATCTGGGTGCCCTTGTTGAAGATGTCGTGCAGGTCCAGCTTGATCTTCACGCCTGCGATCCTAAACCGCCGTCGCCGCCGCCCCCGCCGTTCTTGCCCAGCCACGTCTCGACCCGCCGCAGCGCCTCGGTGTAGTCGCCGTGCCGGTGCATCGCGGCGGCCAGGCGCAGGTGCGGCAGGGCCTCACGAAAACGGCCGGCCCGTTCGAGGGTCCGGCCGAGGACGTGGTGCGCGTAGTGATCGGAGGGATCGTGGTCGATCAGCGCCCGCAGTTGCGCCTCAGCCCCGTTGAGCTGCGCGGAGTTGAAGTAGGCCCGGGCCAGTAACTGGCGGACAGCCGCGTTCTGCGGCTCGGCCTCGACGATCGGCTCCAGCAGCCGGGCCGCCCCGAGCGGGTCGCCGGACTCGAAGAAGAAGGTGGCCCTGCGGTACTCCTCCAGAAGATCCACGACCCGCTCCCCACACGCTCGCGCCGGCGCCAGAAGACCAACGGAAGCACAACATCGGTCGGACGGCGAGTGTTCCACCGTCCCAAGCTTCCCGACAATTCACCCGATTCCGCAACCTGCGCGACACAGAATGCCTGCGTGGGGGACTTCCCGCTCCATCTGGTCCAGGCGCCTCCGCGTCCGGCTTCCGGGCGCGCCAGGACGCTGCTGATCGGCGTGGTCACGCTGGCCATGTGCCTGTTCCTGGCCGGCGCGGCGGCGCGGCCCGCGCTGCGCTCGGCGGCCTTCGCGATCCCGGGCATGACCGCGATCGGCTCGCCGCCGCTGGGCCGGTCCTGGGCGCCGGCGCCGGCCGGCACCGGCGGCCTGCGCAGCCTGGCGACCGCCGGCAAGGGCACGTTCGCCCTGCACACGGCGGGTGGGGACGTCACCTTCCTGCCCGGGGTGAACCTGGGCGGCACGACACCGGGGCACCAGCCGGGCGAGCTGTCCGTCACCGCCGGGCAGTACCGGACCTGGTTCGCGGCGATGGCCTGGCTCGGCATCCGGGTGGTGCGGATCTACACCATCCACCCGCCCGCCTTCTACCGGGAACTGGCGGCCGTCAACCGGGCGAGCGCGGACCGGCCGCTCTACCTCATGCAGGGCGTCCGTCCCCCGGACGAGTCGCGCGATCTCTCCGCGGCGTCCGCCACCGCCGCCTTCCGGCAGGAACTGACGGATGCCGACAAGGCCGTCCGCGGCGAGCTGACCCGGGCACCGCGGCCGGGCCGGGCCGACGGCACCTGGTCCACCGACGTGACGCCCTGGCTGGTGGGCTGGATCATCGGGGCGGAGCTGGACCCGGTCACCACCGACCGCGCCGAGTCCCGCAACGCCGCCGCCCCCGCCGCCCGCGGCCGGTACTTCCGGAGCACTCCGGACGCGTCACCGACCGAGCGGTGGTACGCCCGGCGGATGGACGAGCTGGCCACCCTGCAGGCGGCGGCCGGGCTGAGCCAGCCGATCGCGTTCGTGAACTGGCCGACCACCGATCCGTTGCGGCACCCCGAGGAGCCGTCAGGAGAGGAGGACCTGGTCCGGCTCGACGCCAACCACGTGGTGGCGACCGCGGCCTGGCCGGCCGGGACCTTCGCCAGCTATCACGCGTATCCGTACTATCCCGACTTCCAGCGGCATGAGCCGGCGCTGCTGGCGCACCGGCACGCCGGGCGGGCCGACCCGTACGCGGGCTACGTCGCCGCGCTGAAGCGGCACCACGGTGACCTGCCGACGCTGATCACCGAGTTCGGCGTGCCGTCGGCGATCGGCTCCGCGCACAGCGGGCCGCTCGGCCGCGGCCAGGGTGACCACAGTGAACGCGAGGCGCTGCGGATCAACGCCGAGCTGCTGCGGCTGCTCCGGGACGAGGGCCTGGCCGGCGGCTTCCTCTCCGCCTGGGCGGACGAGTGGTTCAAGGGCTCCTGGAACACCCGGCGGCACCAGAATCCGGAGCGCCGCCAGCTCTGGCACGACCCGCTCACCGCCGAGCAGCACTTCGGACTGATCGCGACCGACGCCGCCGGCTCCCCGGACGCGACCACCGAGTACCTGCTGGACGACGAGCGGGGCTGGCCGGCGAAGCGGGTCACCGCGCGGGTCGACGAGGCGTACCTGCGGCTGCGGATCGGGCTCGGCACGCCGGCGCCGAGCACGCTCACGCTCGGCTTCGACGTGCTGCCCGGGCTGACCGGCCCGCCCGCGCCCGGCACCGCGAACCGCGCCGCGGACGCCGCGTTCTTCCTCGACACGGTGGCCCGCACCGGGCAGGCGTACCTGCGCGCCGAGCTCGACCCGCTGCCGCTGGACCTGGCCGTGCCGGCCGCCGCCCGCGGGCCGGCGGCGATCGGCTGGCAGCGGTTCGAGCTGCTGGTGGACCGGGCCCGGACGGTGCCGACGACCGGCGAGAAGCTGCCGGCCGAGCTGCAGAACGCGGGTCTGCTCCGGTACGGCGACCCGGCCGCGGACAGCCGGGCCCTGTGGCACCGCGACGGCGACGACCTGCTGGTCCGGGTGCCGTGGGCGCTGCTGGGCTACGCGGACCCGTCGAAGCACATGGTCGGCGTGCCGGCCGGCGGCACGCTGACCCTGCGCGCGTCCCCCGGGGTGGGGGTCACCGTCTCCGCGACCGGCACCGATCAGGTCGCCGGACCGGTGACCTGGGTGAACTGGAACCGCACCTACTCCACCGAGCGCCTCAAGCAGGGCGCCGAGCAGTTCCGCGACGCCGCCCTGGCGACGGGCGGCTCATGAGCGCCGGACCAGCAGCGCGGTCAGGCCGCCGCCGAGCAGCAGCGTGCCGAGCGCGACCAGCGCGATCGGGCTGAGCCCGGTGACCGGCAGGTCGCTCGCGCCGGGCAGGACCGAGGCGCTCCACGGGCGCGGCGCCGGGGTGCCGGACGGCAGGGGCGCCGCGGCGGCGGGCGTGGCGGTGACGAAGCTGCTGACGGTGATGCCGTCCCGGGTGCGCGCGACCACCGCGACGTCGTACTCCCGGTCGTTGCGCAGCCCGGTCAGCTCGCAGCCGTCGGCGGTGGCGTCGGTCAGCGTGCAGCCGGACTCGTAGCCGGCGGTCGTCGCCCAGTAGTAGGTGAACGCGCCGGAGCCGAGGTCCGTGGGCGGCCGCCAGTCGATCCGGAGGCCGCCGTCGAGGGCCCGGGCCCGCACACCGGTCACGGCACCGGGTGGCCGGGGCAACCCCACCACCGGTACGGGCACCGCACTCGCCGCGCTCCGCCCCGCCCCCAGCTGCCCGTCGGCGCCGGCACCCCAGCAGTACGCGTACCCCCGGGTGTCGGAGGCGCAGCTGTGCTCCTCGCCGGCGTCCACATCGCGCAGCGTGCCCCCGGCGCTGACGCCGACCGGCACCGGGCCGGCGGCGGAACGGCCGTTGCCGAGCCGCCCGTCCGCTCCCTCGCCCCAGCAGGACGCCCGGCCACCACGGTCCAGCCCACAGGTGTGCTCACCGCCGGCGGTCACCTCGGCCAGCGCCGCGCCCAGCTCCACGCCGACCGGCTCCGTCCGGGTCGCCCGGGTCCCGGCCCCGAGCCCCCGGGCACCCCAGCAGTACGCCGGCCCCTCGACCCCGAGCGCGCAGGCCTGCGTCCCGCCGACCGTCACCTCGCGGACCTTGCCGCGCATCGGCCCGGTCGTCGCGACCGCCACCGGTTCGTCCCGGTCCCCGTGCCCACCGGTCCCGAGCTGCTCGTACGCGTCGGAGCCCCAGCAGAAAGCGGCGCCGGCGGCGGTCACCGCACACGTGGTGTCGCGCCCGGCGGCGATGTCGACGACCACCCCGCGCATCCCGCTGTGCGTGCCCACCCGGACCGGCACCGCCGAGCCCCGCAGCCCCGGCACGCCCAGCTGGCCGTGCGAGCCGTCGCCCCAGCACCAGGCGCTGCCCACGTCGTCCACGGCACAGGTGTGCCGGGCGCCGGTGGTGATCTTCACGAGATGCCGGGCGGCCGGCGGGGTCACCGCGACCGCGGCGTCCCGGTCGGCGTACCCGCCGTCGCCCAGCTGGCCGGCGGAGTCGTCGCCCCAGCAGTGCGCGGCGCCCCGGACGTCGATCGCGCAGGTGTGCGCCTTGCCCGCGTCGACCTGGACCGCGTCGCGCAGCGCGAGCACCGGCTGCCCGAAGGCGTGCGCCGCGGCGCCGTCGCCGAGCTGCCCGGACGAGTCGTCGCCCCAGCAGAAGAGCTCGCCGACGCTGGTCAGCGCGCACGAGTGGGCGCCGCCCGCCGCGACGGTCGCGGTCAGGGCCGCGGTCCGGATCGTGTCGGCGTTGATGCCGGGCGGGTACGGCCCCTGCGCGGCGGCCGGCACCGCCGGCAGCACCACCAGGGCGAGTGCCGCGAGGACACCTCCGAGACGACCAAGCCGCACCCGTTCCTCCGCTCACCCGCCGACACAACGCGGGACATTATGCGGAGTTTCCGGCATTTAGTCCGATTCCGACACGCTGCGCCCCCGGCCCGCGGCGGGCACGTCGGCGAGCACGCCGCTGCTGATGATCGTGTCCGCCGCGCTCACCGTCGAGAAGCCGACCAGCTCACCGGCGCCGAGCCGGGTCGCCGGGGCCAGCGGCGGCCCCAGCACGGCGGCCAGCGCCAGGGTCGCGACCAGCGCCGCGCCGGTGGTCCGCCGGCGCCACCGCGCCCGGCTCGTCGGGAAGGCGGTCCGGGAGATCGTCAGGTTCGTCATGCCGCCGACTGTGTCCGCCGCCGGTGTCACGACGCTGTGCGAAAACCATGGTCAGGCTGTGTCCGGGACGCACAGGTGCTACACAGGGAGCGGAAAGGTGGCGCAAAGCGTGGCCCGCGAGAGTAGGGGCATGACGATGGCGAACGCGGACAGCAGCACGGAGCTCCGGCGCCCCGACGGCAGCCCCGTCCGGGTGCTCGTGGTGGACGACGAGCCCACCCTGGCCGAGCTGCTCTCGATGGCCCTGCGATACGAGGGCTGGGACGTCCGCAGCGCCGGCGACGGGCACACCGCCGTCCGGACCGCCCGCGACTTCCGCCCCGACGCCGTGGTGCTCGACATGATGCTGCCCGACATCGACGGCCTCGAGGTGCTGCGCCGGCTGCGCGGCGAGACTCCCGACGTGCCGGTGCTGTTCCTGACCGCCAAGGACTCGGTGGAGGACCGGATCACCGGGCTCACCGCCGGCGGCGACGACTACGTCACCAAGCCGTTCAGCCTGGAGGAGGTCGTGGCCCGGCTGCGCGGCCTGATGCGCCGGATGGGCCACTCCCCGATGCGGACGGACTCCCAGCTCATCGTCGGCGACCTGAGCCTGGACGAGGACAGCCACGAGGTGCGCCGGGGCGGCGACCTGGTCACGCTGACCGCGACGGAGTTCGAGCTGCTGCGCTACCTGATGCGCAACCCGCGCCGGGTGCTGAGCAAGGCCCAGATCCTGGACCGGGTGTGGAACTACGACTTCGGCGGCCAGGCGAACGTGGTGGAGCTGTACATCTCGTACCTGCGCAAGAAGATCGACGCGGGCCGGAACCCGATGATCCACACCATGCGCGGAGCGGGTTATGTCCTCAAGCCCGCTGACTGAGGCACGGCCGGGCCGGTGGAACCCGGTCGGCTGGCCGCTGCGCACCCGGCTGATCGCCATCATGATCGTGCTGCTGGCGCTGCTCGGGCTGGTCGTCGGCGCCACCGCCGAGGTGTACCTGCACAACACGCTCTATCAGCGGCTCGACTCGCAGGTCCAGGAGACCGCCAACCGGGCGCAGAACCGGCCCGGCCGCGACTTCCCCGGCGACGGCCAGTTCCGCGGCGGCGACTTCCTGCAGAAGCCCCCACCCGGCGCCCAGACCGACTCCATCTTCCTCAACCTGACCGAAACGGGCGAGGTGAGCGGCGGCGGCATCGTCGCCCTCAGCCCCGACGCGAACGGCATCTACGACAACGAGTTCGAGAGCCTCACGGCCGCCACGGTCGCCCAGCTGAGCGCGGTCGCCCCGAACAACCAGCCGGTGGACGTCGACCTCGGCACGCTCGGCGACTACCGGGTGGTCTCCCGGCTCACCAACGACGGCGGCGTGGTGGTCGCCGCCCTGCCGCTGGCCGACACCCAGGAGACACTGCTGGCGATGGCCCTGGTCACCGGCGGGGCGGTGCTGGTGACGCTGGTCGTGGCCGGCTGGGCGGGCGCGGTGATCATCCGCCGTACCCTGCAGCCGTTGCACCGGGTCGCGGCCACCGCGACCAGGGTCTCCGAGCTGGAGCTCGACCGCGGCGAAGTTGATCTGGCCCAGCGGGTGCCGGCCGCGGACACCGACCCGCGCACCGAGGTCGGCGCCGTCGGCGCGGCGCTGAACCGGCTGCTCGACCACGTCGGCAACGCGCTGGAGGCCCGGCACGCCAGCGAGATGCAGGTACGCCAGTTCGTCGCCGACGCCAGCCACGAGCTGCGCACCCCGCTGGCCGCGATCCGCGGCTACGCCGAGCTGAGCCGGCGCAGCCGCCGGCCGGTGCCGGACGAGATCGGCCACGTGCTGCGCCGGGTCGAGTCGGAGGCCACCCGGATGACCGCGCTGGTCGAGGACCTGCTGCTGCTGGCCCGGCTGGACGCCGGCCGGCCGCTGGCCCAGGACCCGGTGGACCTGACCATGCTGATCGTGGACGCGGTGAGCGACGCGCACGCCGCCGGCCCGCGGCACGACTGGCAGCTCGACCTGCCGGACGAGCCGGTGACCGTGACCGGCGATCCGCAGCGGCTGCACCAGGTGCTGGCGAATCTGCTGGGCAACGCCCGGACGCACACGCCGGAGGGCACCACGGTGACGGTCGGGGTGAGCGAGAGCGGCGGCGCCGCGGTGCTGACCGTGACCGACGCCGGCCCCGGCATCCCCGCCGATCTCCAGCCGCACATCTTCGAACGGTTCGCCCGCGGGGACAGTTCCCGGTCCCGGGCGGCCGGCAGCACCGGCCTGGGTCTGTCGATTGTGCACGCGGTGGTGACGGCGCACGGCGGCACGGTCGCGGTGCGCAGCGGGCCGGGCCGCACCGAGTTCACCGTCCGGCTGCCGATGACCGCGGCGCTGCCGGCGGTCCCTACGCTCGGTTCCCCTGTCGCAGCGCGTCCATGAGCACGTCGCGCAGGTCGTCCAGCAGCGCGCCGGCCGCCTCGCCGTCGGTGACGTGCAGCTCCAACGGCACCGACTCGCGGTCCCGGCCCACCAGCACGTCCAGCGCGCACAGCGCCCGGCCGGCCAGCTCGCTGGTCACCTCCGGGCAGGCCGCGGCCAGCAGGCGGTCGTCCAGCCAGGGCCGGTTCGCCGCGCCGGGCAGGCCGGCCGCGATAGCCGCGATCGCGATCAATGCCTGCGTCGCCGGTATCTCACCCAGCAGGACGGACGGCGTTTCCCAGACCCGGAGCACGACCGCGGCGACGGCCTGTCTCCGCCGGGCCGGCGGGAGCTCGGCCAGGCCGTCCAGCAGGTACGGCGCGCTCGCGTTGTTCATGTGTTCAATGGCAGCACAGCAACTTGCACGTGCCCATACCCCGGCTGACGGACACTCTCGTGCACCGATGGGCTAAGCTCACCGCGTGTCCTTCTGGTATCAGTGGTTTACGAGGCCGGCTCCCGCCGGTGCCTCGGCCATGATCCCATGACCTGAGACACCTTCCGTAGGGCCGGCCGAGGCAGCGACAGTCGTCGCTGCCTTTTCGTTTGCGCAAAACAGCCGGCCTCACCCGGGCCGCCGGCCCCGGGCACCGGCGGAGGAGAAGACAGCCGTGACCATCCCCGAGGTGCAGCGGGTCAGCGACCAGCGCATCGAGACCGTCGTGCCGCTGATGAGCCCCGCGCTGCTCCATCACGAGCTGCCGCTGACCCACGAGCTGTCGGCGACCGTGCTGGACAGCCGCCGGCAGGTGGAGGCCGTGCTCGACGGCCGAGATCCCCGCCTGCTCGTGGTCGTCGGGCCGTGTTCCGTGCACGACCCGGTCGCCGCCGCCGAGTACGCCGACCGGCTCCGGGTCGAGGCCGCCCGGCTCGCCGACGACCTGCTGATCGTGATGCGGGTGTACTTCGAGAAGCCGCGCTCGACCGTGGGCTGGAAGGGACTCATCAACGACCCCGGCCTGGACGGCACCGGCGAGGTCGGCAAGGGCCTGCGGGTGGCCCGGGCGCTGCTGCTCGAGGTGCTGGGCCGGGGCCTGCCGGTCGGCGTCGAGTTCCTGGACCCGATCACCCCGCAGTACATCGCGGACACGGTCGCCTGGGGCGCGATCGGCGCCCGGACCGTCGAGTCGCAGGTGCACCGCCAGCTCGCCTCCGGCCTGTCGATGCCGATCGGGATGAAGAACCGGCCCGACGGCAGCATCACCACCGCCATCGACGCGATCAACGCCGCCGCGGCGCCGCACGTCTTCCCCGGCATCGACGTCTCCGGCACCCCGGCGATCATGCACACCACCGGCAACCCGGACTGCCACCTCGTGCTGCGCGGCGGCAAGGGCCCGAACTACAGCGCCGCCGACGTCAACGCGGCGCTGGAGCTGCTGCGCCAGGCCGGCCTGCCGGAGCGGATCATCGTCGACTGCTCGCACGGCAACAGCAACAAGGACCACCTGCGCCAGCCGATCGTGGCCGACGATGTCGCGGGCCAGCTGGAGGCCGGGCAGCAGGGCATCAAGGGCGTGATGCTGGAGAGCTTCCTGATCGCGGGCCGGCAGGACCTGGGCGGCGAGCTGGCGTACGGGCAGAGCGTCACCGACGCCTGCATGGGCTGGGACCCGACCGTCGGCGTGCTGGACCGGCTCGCGACCGCGGCGGCGAAACGGCGATCGGCCTGACTCACAGGCGGCGCACAGTAACGGCATAACGGGCCGACAGGCAGGCGGAAGACAGTAACGAGGTCAGTGCTTCCGCCTGCCCTAAGGAACCTCGATGACCTCGACGTTGCCCGTACCGCCGATGGTGTCGCCGGCCGGCCCGCCACCGGTCACGCCGCCACCGGTGGACCGTCCCCGGTCCCGCTGGTCGGCGTTCTTCCGCGGCCGGGCGGACGACGCCGCCTGGGTACGGCCCGCCCTGCTCGCCCTGCTGATCCTCACCGGCGTCCTCTACCTCTGGGGGCTCGGCGCGTCCGGCTGGGGCAACGCGTTCTACTCGGCGGCCGTGCAGGCCGGCTCGGAGAGCTGGAAGGCGTTCTTCTACGGCTCGTCCGACGCGGCGAACTCGATCACGGTCGACAAGACCCCCGGCTCCCTGTGGATCATGGCCCTGTCGGTCCGTGTCTTCGGCCTCAGCTCCTGGAGCATCCTCGTCCCGCAGGCCCTGATGGGCGTCGCCACGGTCGGCCTGCTGTTCACCACGGTCCGCCGCTGGTACGGCCCCGCCGCCGGCCTGCTCGCCGGTGCCGTGTCGGCGCTGACCCCGGTCGCGGTGCTGATGTTCCGCTTCAACAACCCGGACGCGCTGCTGGTGCTGCTGATGGTCGCCGGCGCGTACGCGACCGTGCGGGCCATCGAGAACGGCTCGACGAAGTGGCTGGTGCTGGCCGGGGTGTTCGTCGGCTTCGGCTTCCTCACCAAGATGCTCCAGGCGCTGCTGGTGGTGCCCGCGTACGCGCTGGCGTACCTGTTCGCCGGCCCGCCGAAGCTGGGCAAGCGCATCTGGCAGCTGCTGCTCGCCGGGCTGGCGGTGGTGGTCGCGGCCGGCTGGTACATCGCCATCGTGGAGCTGGTGCCGGCGTCGATGCGGCCGTACATCGGCGGCTCGCAGAACAACAGCCTGCTGGAGCTGACCCTGGGCTACAACGGCCTGGGCCGGCTCAACGGCGAGGAGACCGGCAGCATCGGCGGCGGTGGCGGCGCCGCGGGTGGCGGGATGTGGGGCGAGTCCGGCTTCCTGCGGATGTTCGACAGCTCGCAGGGCGGTCAGGTCTCCTGGCTGCTGCCGGCCGCGCTGATCACGCTGGTCGCCGGGCTGGTGCTGACGCTGCGGGCGGCCCGCACCGACCGGCTGCGCGCCGGGCTGATCCTGTGGGGCTCGTGGCTGGTCGTCACCACCGCGGTGTTCAGCTTCATGCAGGGCATCTTCCACGCGTACTACACGGTGGCGCTGGCCCCGGCGATCGGCGCGGTGGTCGGCATGGGCTCGGTGCTGTTGTGGCGGCACCGGCGTAACGTCTTCGCGGCGCTGACCCTGGCGGCGACCATCGCGGTGAGCGCCTGGTGGTCGTTCCACCTGCTCGGCCGCAGCGCCGACTTCCTGCCGTGGCTGCGCTGGGTGGTGCTGATCGGCGGCGCGCTGGCGGCGCTCGGCGTGCTCGCCACGTTGCGGCTGCCGGCCCGGATCGCGCTTGCCACGGCCGGTCTCGCCGTGGCCGCCGTGCTCGCCGGCCCCGCCGCGTACGCGGTGCAGACGGCCGCCGAACCGCACACCGGATCGATCCCGTCGGCCGGCCCGGCCTCGCAGGGCGGCGGCTTCGGCGGGCGGGGCGGTCCCGGCGGTGGCGGCGGCCGGGGTCAGCGCGGCGCCTTCCCCGGCGGCGCCTTCCCCGGCGGCGGCTTCCCCGGCGGCGCGATGCCCGGCGCGATGCCCGGCGGCGGCACGACCGGCACGGCCCCGGGCGGCGCCACCGGCACCGCGCCCGGCGGCACGACCGGGGGCACGACCGGCGGTGCTGCTCAGGGTGGCGGGATGCGCGGCGGTGGCGGCATGGGCGGGCTGCTCAACGCGGCCACGGTCAGCGACGAGATGAAGTCCCTGCTGGACGCGGACGCGGAACGCTACACCTGGGTGGCCGCGGCGGTCGGCTCGCAGAACGCCTCGGGCTACCAGCTCGCCACCGGCGACCCGGTGATGGCGATCGGCGGCTTCAACGGCAGCGACCCGTCCCCGACGCTCGCCCAGTTCCAGCAGTACGTGGCCGACGGAAAGATCCACTACTTCATCGGCGGCGGCACCGGCGGTGGCGGCCGTGGCGGCGCCGGCTCGGGCGGCAGCAACTACAGCTCGCAGATCTCCGAGTGGGTCACCGCGAACTACACCGCCCAGACCGTGGACGGTGTCACCCTCTACGACCTGACCGCGCAATAGAAACCCCACCTGCGCCGCGGGCGGTCCTCGATGCCGAGGGCCGCCCCGCGGGCTTTCACAGCCCTGCCACAGCCTCGCCACAATCCGGGCAAAGCCGCGAAGCCGACCTTGGTGGCATGAGCCTTTCCACGCTGCCCTCGCACGCTGCCGAGCAGGTGCGGGTCGTTGCCCCGGTGCTGGACGTGGTCGTGCCGGTGTACAACGAGGAGATCGACCTCGAGCCGTGCGTGCGCCGGTTGCACTCCTATCTGCGGGCCGAGTTCCCGTACCGGTTCCGGATCACCATCGCGGACAACGCGAGCACCGACGCGACCGCCGAGGTGGCGGACCGGCTGGCCGGGGAGCTGACCGAGGTCCGGGCGGTGCACCTGGCCGAGAAGGGCCGCGGCCGGGCGCTGAAGTTCGTGTGGACGCACTCCGACGCGACCGTGCTCGCCTACATGGACGTGGACCTCTCCACCGACCTCGGCGCGCTGCTGCCGCTGGTCGCCCCGCTGATCTCCGGCCACTCGGACCTGGCCATCGGCTCCCGGCTCGCCCGCGGCTCGCGGGTGGTCCGCGGCGCCAAGCGCGAGTTCATCTCCCGCACCTACAACCTGATCCTGCGCGGCGCCCTGTCGGCCCGCTTCTCCGACGCCCAGTGCGGCTTCAAGGCGATCCGCGCGGACGTGGCCGGCCGGCTGCTGCCGATGGTCGAGGACACCGGCTGGTTCTTCGACACAGAGCTGCTGGTGCTGGCTGAGCGGGCCGGGCTGCGCATCCACGAGGTGCCGGTGGACTGGGTGGACGACCCGGACAGCCGGGTGGACATCGTGGCCACCGCGCTGGCCGACCTGCGCGGCATCGCCCGGCTGACCCGGGCGCTGGGCACCGGGCGGCTGCCGCTGGCCGCCCTGCGCGAGCAGCTGGGCCGCAACCCGCTGCCGGTCGCCGGGGTGCCGGCCGGGCTGACCGGCCAGCTGCTGCGCTTCGCCGGCGTCGGGGTCGCCAGCACGCTGGCCTACCTGCTGCTCTACGCGCTGCTGCGCACCGGCGCCGGCCCGCAGTGGGCCAACCTGGTCGCCCTGCTGGTCACGGCGGTGGCGAACACGGCGGTCAACCGCCGGGTCACCTTCCGGGTACGCGGCACCGACGGCGCCTGGCGGCACCAGGCCCAGGGGCTGGTCGTCTTCGCCGTCGGACTGGGCCTGACCAGCGGCTCGCTGGCGCTGCTGCACGCGCTGACCGAGCCACCGACCATGGTGGAGCTGGCCGTGCTGGTCGTCGCGAACCTGGTCGCCACCGGGGTGCGTTTCCTGCTGATGCGGATCTGGGTCTTCCGCGCCACCCATACCGCACGTCCGGTCTTGCATGAAGCCGGTGTGAACGCAAGTGCTCCGGCTGTAGGAAATCGGTGACCGGCGGGTAACAATGGCAGGGATCGGGGCCGCGTCACGGGCCCCGGTCGATGTGCCTTTGAGTCCGGGCCCCGCCGGAGGTGGCGACATGCTCAGCCAAGAAGACAGCCGCAGACTGGCCCAGCTGGAACGCCAGCTCCGCCGCGAGGACCCGGACTTCTGCGCGCGGATGGCCGGCGACCTGCCCGTCCGCCGGCGCAGGCCGATCTCCCTGCTGCTGACCGCGGTGGTGATCTGGGCCGCGGCCCTGATCCTGGGAATCTTCGGCTGGTGGGGCGCGGCCGCCGTCGCGGCGGTCTGGGGCACGGTGATCGTGGCCGCCCTGGGCTATCGCCGCCGCCCGGGCCGCGACGAGTCCAACCCGGACCCGTTCCCCCCGACCTGGTAGCCGCGGGCTCCGCGAGCCCCTGCTCAGGCGAAGGTGACGGTCGCGTCGACCGCGTCGCGGGCTCGGGCGACCACCGCCGCTTCCGCTTCCACCGCCTTGCGGGCCTTCGCGGTCAGCCCCTCGAACGGCGTCACCGTCAGGTCGACCCGGTGCTTGCCGGCCAGCTTCGCCCGCCACACCCCCGCGATCTCGCCGTCCACCAGCAGCACCCCCGGGTTGCCCAGCAGCTTCCAGATCTCCTTCTGCCGTGCCTTCTCCGGCACCAGCACGTCGCGGTCGCGGGCCTGGAGCAGCGGGTCCATCGCCGGCACCAGCCGCACACCCGGCGCCGCCTCGGCCGAGGACAGCTCCCCCACCGCCGCCGCCGGCAGCCAGGCCCTGCGGCCGTCGATCCGCACCTCGGCGAGGTCGGCGGGCCAGACCTTCTTCAGCTCCGCGGTCGAGCTGCCGAGGTATCTGCCCAGCTCGGCCGGGGTGGCCGGGCCGAGCAGCCGGAGGTACGCCGTGATCAGCCCGGCGATGCCCTCGTTCTCGGCCGGCTGCGGCGGGGCGGGGCGGATCGGGCCCAGCGTGGCGTCGCGGCCGCGGGACTCGACCTGGATGCCGCCGGCCAGCCCGGAGTGCTGCCAGACGTTGCCGGCGATGTGCTGGGCGGCGCAGCTGCGGCAGTCGTAGGTCAGCTCCTTCGGGACCCGCGCGCTGACCTGGGTGCTGACCTCGCCGCGGGGCATCGAGGAGCGCACGACCTCGCGGAACGCCTGCGCGGTGAGGGTGAACGCCCGGATGCCCAGCTTGCCGGCGTCGGGGGTCTGGCCGCTCTTGATCCGGGCCGCCGCGTCCGCGTCGCTGACCGGCCAGAGCGCCTTGACCAGCGTCTTGAGGTCTTTGCGCCGGTGCAGGTGGGGCGCGCCCCGGGTCGCCCAGACCATCAGCAGGCGGTCGTCGTCGAGCTCCGCGTCGGTGCGGGCCGCCAGCGCCACCCGCACCGAACCCGGCGTGTATTCCTGCACGCCCAGGTCGAGCACGGGCAGGTCACCGGGGCGTGCCCTGCTCCGGGTGGCCAGGCCGAGGGCGGCCAGCCGGTATGCCATCACCTGTGCCCGGTCCACGTCCATGGGACCCACCTTTCACCCGCGACGACCGTAGCGCCGGGCTGCGACATTTCTCAGCCGTTCGAGCCGGGTGCCGCCGCCGGGCGAGACGAGTTCCCAGGTGTCCAGGCTGCTCGGGCCGTACGGGCCCTCCTGGAGGATGGGTGGTTCGCCGGTGAGCCGGTAGCCGCAGCGACGGGCCACGGCACAGCTCGCCGTGTTCGCCGCGTCGATGCGCAGCAGCAGCCGTTGCAGGCCCAGCGGGCCGCGGGCGTAGCCGGACAGCAGCGACAGCGCCGCCGACGCCAGGCCGCGCCGGCGGTGCGGGGCACCCACCAGGTAGCCCAGCTCGGCCTCCCGCAGGCCGGCGTCGACCCCGAAGAGCAGCGTCTCGCCGACCGGCTTGCCGCCGTCCAGGGTGATCGCGAGCTGGATCCGCTGGCCGGTGGCGCGGGTCTGCCGGGCCCGTTTCAGGTACGCGACACCCGCCTCGAGATCAAACGGCGACGGCATCGGCGTCCAGCGGGCGATGTCGGGCTCGTCGAGCAGCTCCACCAGATCCTCGAGATCCTCGTCCCGCCACTCCCGGAGCGAGACGCCGTCTCCGGTCAGCGCGATCGGATAGGGCAGGCGGCCGGCGGTCGTCATGCGCCGATCCTGCCGGTAACCACCCGGTTCCGGCCAGTAGGGGAGCCTTAAGAAAGCCGGGTGACCGGTCTCAGCCCCGGACCACCATCGGCGCGGTATCGAGCAATGACCAGTCGTGGCTTATGTCTGCGGCCGCACGCAGCAGCAACGGCAGATACTCGCCTGTCAATTTATCGACAGACGTCTCCGCCGCGTGCACCGTGACGTTGAGCGCGGCGACCACCTTGCCGTCGCCGTTGCGCACGCCCGCGGCGATCGACCGGATGCCCAGCGCGAGATCCTGGTCGGCCAGCGCCCAGCCCTTGGCCCGGACCTCGCGCAGGGCCGCCTCCAGGGCCGGGCGGTCGGGCCGCCAGCGGGCGTTGATCCCGGAGCGGCCGGGCTCGGCGAGCACGGCCTCCAGCTGCGCGGGGTCGAGGGCGGCCAGCAGCACCTTGCCCATCGAGGTGGGCGCGGCGGGAAAGCGGGTGCCGATCGACACAGCGAGCGTGACGATCTTCGGTACGGCCACCCGCGCCACGTACACGATGTCCGAGCCGTCGAGCTGGGCCATCGACGTGGACTCGCCGGTGTGGGCGACCAGCCACTCCATGTGCGGCCGCGCCACGTCCCACATGTCCAGCGAGTTCACGTACGCCATGCCCAGCTCGAGCACCCGCGGGGTCAGCCTGTACCCGCGCTCGACCGCCCGCACGTAACCCAGCTCGGTGAGCGTGAGCAGGATCCGGCGTACGGTCGGCCGGGCCAGCCCGGTGTCGGCGGCGATCTCGCTCAGCGTCGACACCCGGCGGCCCGGCCGGAAGCTGCGCACCACGTCCAGCCCGCGGGCGAGGGCCTCGATGAAGTCAGGTCCGGTCTCCCGTGCCATCGAGCCCCCCTTCGTGATCGTCGGACCGGCTAATGCTTCCACTGCGCCGAGCCGGCGTCCCACTCGGTGTAGGTGTACGGGTTGTCCCGCACCTTGGTCTCGGGCACGTCCGGGTTCATCCCGCGCAGCCAGGCCTCCTCGCCCATGGTCGAGCGCAGGTGCTCGATGGTCCGGCCGACCTGCTCGCGGGCCGCAGCCAGGTCCACCCCGACCAGCTTGTGGTCCCGCTTGACGATCTTGCCGTTGACCAGCACCGTGTCGACGTCCCCGCGCTGCGCCTGGAAGGCCACGTGGCCGTACGGGTGCAGGATCGGGAACATCACCGGCGAGTCGTCGTTCTTGAGCAGCACGATGTCGGCCTTCTTGCCCGCCTCCAGGCTGCCGACGACCGAGTCCAGCCCGAGCGCCCTGCTGCCGCCGCGGGTGGCCCAGTCGACGACCTGCTCGGCGCGCAGGTGCACATGGGTGACCGTCTCGGCCCGGCTGTGCGCCTCCATGTGCTCGCGGGAGCGGTCAGCGCCCAGCGTGCTCCGCATCGCCGAGAACAGGTCGCCGCTCCACCACACGCTGGTGTCCATCGACAGCGAGACCGGAATGCCGTGGTCCCGCAGGGTCCAGGTGGGCGGGTAGCCCTGCCCGGCGCTCTGCTCGCTCTCGGTGGAGACCGAGACCGAGCCGCCGGTCGCGGCGATCCGGTGGTACGAGTCGTGGTTGAGCGTCGCCGAGTGCACGTAGACGGTCTGCGGGGTCATGAAGCCGGCCTCGTGCATGAGCCGGATGCCGTCGTCGTTGGTCGCGCCCCAGACGCCGGCGTGCGTGGTGACCGGCACGCCCAGCTCGCGGGCCACCTCGAAGGCCGCCCGCTCGGGGAAGGCCGGGTCGCCGGTGACATCGAACGCCATCTGGAAGCCGAGCATGTCGTCGCCGGGGGTGATCCGCCGGCTGACGAAGTCGCGGAACTCCGGGCTGGCCGACCACTCCCACGGGCCCTGCTGGATGTTGCCGTACGCCAGCACGAACCGCCCGGGCACCGCCTGGAGCGCGTCGACCGCGGCGTCCGCGTGCTGCGGCGTCTGCAGGCCGTGCGACCAGTCCACGGTGGTGGTGACCCCGGCGTCGATCGCCTCGATGGCGGCCAGCAGGTTGCCGGCGTGGATGTCCTCGGGGCGGAACAGCTTGCCGGACTCCAGGTAGTACCAGACGAAGTACTGGGTGAGGGTCCAGTCGGCGCCGTAGCCGCGCATCGCCGTCTGCCACATGTGCCGGTGGGTGTCGATCATGCCGGGCATCAGGATGCCGCCGGTCGCGTCGATCACGGTGGCGCCCTCGGGCGCGGTGAGCCCGACGCCGACCCCGGCGATCTTCTGGTCGATCACCAGCACGTCGGCGTTCGGCAGCACGGTGTGCCGGTCGTCCATGGTCAGCACGGTGCCGTTGCGGAACAGAACACTGTCGGTCATTCGCCGTCGCCCCTTCCGGACAGGCGTCCGTCTAGCGGTCACTGTCTCGGCGCCAGTGTGTTGCGGCTCACCAGGCATGTCAAGGACATGTTTCGCAGCGATGACCGTTGACAGCTCAATGCCCTACGCCGAGACTGGCAAAAGCGCGGACAACCGTCCGTCTAGCGGTCAATGCTCGGAAGGCGGCACATGGGACCCCTCAGCGGACTGCTCGTCGCGGACTTCTCCCGGATCCTCGCGGGCCCGTACGCGACCATGCTGCTCGCCGATCTCGGCGCCCAGGTGATCAAGGTCGAGGGCCCGGCGGGCGACGACACCCGCACCTGGATGCCCCCGGTCCGCGACGACGTGTCGACGTACTACCTGGGCATCAACCGCAACAAGCGGTCGATCGCGCTGGACCTGAAGAAGCCCGACGACCTGGACGTGGCGCAGCGGCTGGCCGCCCGCGCCGATGTGATGATCGAGAACTTCCGGCCGGGCGGGCTCCAGCGGTTCGGCCTCGACTACGACACGGTCGCGGTCGCGAACACCAAGATCGTGTACGCGTCGATCAGCGGCTTCGGCACCGGCGCGGGCGCCAACTACCCCGGCTACGACCTGATGGTGCAGGCGATCTCCGGCCTGATGAGCCTCACCGGGGACCCGGACGGTTCGCCGTACCGGGCCGGCATCTCGGTCTTCGACGTGATGGCCGGGCTGCACGCCAGCATCGGCATCCTGGCCGCGCTGCATCACCGCGACGCCACCGGCAGCGGCCAGCACGTCGAGGTCAACCTGCTCTCCTCCGCGCTGTCCGGGCTGGTCAACCACTCCAGCGCGTACGTCGCCGGTGGGACGGTGCCGTTCCGGATGGGCAACGCGCACCCGAGCCTGTTCCCGTACGAGCCGCTGCCCACCGCCGACGGCGAGCTGATCGTCATCGCCGGCAACGACGGGCAGTTCCGCAAGCTGTGCCAGGTGCTCGGGCTGCCCGAGCTGCCGGACGACCCGCGCTTCGGCCGCAACCAGGACCGGACGGCCAACCGCGAGGCGTTGCGCCCGCTGCTGGTGGAACGGCTCAGCAAGCGCACCAAGGACGAGTGGTTCCGCGAGCTGCTGGCGGCCGGCGTGCCGTGCGCGCCGATCAACACCATCGACGGCGGCGTGGCGCTCGCCGACGAGCTGGGGCTGCAGCCGGTGGTGGAGGCCGGCGGGGTGCCCGGGATCCGCAACCCGATCACGTTCTCCGGCACCCCGGCGAGCTACGAGCTGCCCCCGCCCGGGCTCGACGAACACGGTGAGGAGATTCGCGCGTGGCTGACGAAGGACTGAGGTTCCCGACCGCGCTCGGCACCTCCGACGAGACGCAGATCCGGCTGCTCGGGCAGGATCTGGCCGCCGACCTGATGGGCAAGGTGGGCTTCGGCGAGCTGGCGTACTGGCTGGTGGCCGGCCGCCGGCCCACCCCGGGCGAGGTGCGCGTCTTCGAGACGGTGCTGGTCGCGCTGGCCGACCACGGCTTCACCCCGACGGCGATCGCCGCGCGCCTGACGTACCTGAGTGCGCCGGAGTCGTTGCAGGGCGCGCTGGCCGCCGGGTTGCTCGGTGGCGGCTCGCGCTTCCTGGGTGTGACCGAGGACTGTGGACGGTTCCTGGCGGCGGCGCTGGCCGACGGCGTACCGGAGGACGACGCGGGCTTTGACGCGCTCGCGCTGGACGTGGTCACCGGGGCGCGCGCCGCGAAGAAGTTCGTGCCGGGGCTGGGCCATCCGGTGCACAAGAAGCAGGACCCGCGTACCCCCGTCCTGATCCGCATCGCGGACGAAGAAGGACTGCGCGGGCCGCACCTTCGGCTGTTCGAGGCCATCGGCCGGGTGCACCCGCAGGTGCTCAACAAGACCCTGCCGCTGAACGGCGCCGGGGTGTGCGGCGCGGCGCTGGCCGACCTGGGCCTGCCCGTCGACCTGCTGCGCGGCTTCGCGCTGCTGGCCCGCGCGGCCGGGCTGCTCGGACACCTGGCCGAGGAGCGCCGCAACCCGATCGGCATGGACGTCTACCTGACCGTCGACCGCAACGCCGTCTACGAAGAGTAAGAGAGGAGCCGGCATGGCCACCGTCGTCGCGGTGATCGCCTCGACCCACCACCCCTTCTACTACAAGGCCAGCACCGCGACCGGCGAGGACCGCCCGCCGTTCGCGGACGAGTGGGTCAGCAAGATCACCGCCTTCCGCGAGACGCTGACCCGGGCCCGCCCGGACGTGCTGGTGATGGTCGGCTCCGACCACTTCCACCAGCTCTGGCTGGACAACATGCCGCAGTTCCTGGTCGGCAAGGCGCCGTTCTACGACGCCAACTTCTACAACGAGGAACGCGAGTTCGGCCTGCCCCGGATGCTGCTCAAGGGCCAGGAAGACCTGTCCGCGCACATCCTGCGGGCGGGCCTCGACGAGGGCTTCGACCTGGCGTTCAGCAACGAACTGCGGATCGACCACAGCATCACCTGCCCGATCATCACCCTGCGGCCCGAGGCCGACCTGCCGATCGTGCCGATCTACACCAACATCTTCGCGCCGCCGCTGCCGCAGCCGAAGCGCTTCGTGCAGCTCGGCAAGACCATCCGGGAGATCGTCGAGTCGTGGCCCAGCCACCTGCGGGTCGCGGTGATCGGCACCGGCCACCTCTCGCTGGAGCTGGGCGGACCGCGGCAGTTCGGCCCGCACGGCCCGGACCCGGAGTTCGACCGCAAGGCGGTGGAGTGGATCGCCACCGGCGACCTGGAACGCTGCCTGGCCGAGGTGACCCTGGACAGCCTGCACTCCCCCGGCAACGCCACGCACGGCTTCATGGACTTCATGCTGATGATGGGTGTCGCGGGCGCCGGCCAGAAGGCCGACCACGTGGACACCCTGGACCTGTTCCACACCATGGAGGCCTACTTCACCTGGTACCCGAACGGGGTGGACATGAGCGGGAGCGGAGAGGCTACGGTCCGGACCACGACGGCGGATGATCGCCGAGCCGCGGAGCGGGGGCAGAGATGAGCAAGTACCTGCTCGACAAGTTCCTGTACTACGTGGACCGCGACCCCGAGCTGGTCGAGCGCTACCGCGAGGACCCGCGGGGCACGGTCACCTGGTGGGAGGCCGAGTGTGCCAACAAGGTGCTGAACTGCCACGCCGGTGAGGCCAGCACCTGGCTGCGCTTCACCGACGCCGAACGCGAGGCGCTGGCCGCCCACGACCACGTCGCGCTGTTCACGCTGGGCGCGCACCCGTTCCTGACCCTGACCCTGTTCATCGCGATGTTCGAACGCGACCACGGGCCGCTGGAGTACCAGAAGGCGTTCGGCGCGCGGCTCGCGCACTTCGCGCTGCCGTACCCGGACATCGCCACCTGATGCGGGCCGCGCTGGTGCACACGTGCGGCGCCCCGCCGGTGGCCGGGGAACGGGCGGTGCCGGTGCCCGGGGAGGGCGAGCTGCTGCTCCGGGTCACGGCGGCGTCGATCACCCCGCTGGACCGGCTGTGCGCGAGCGGCACCTCCTACTTCGGTGCGCCGGCCACCCCGTACGTCCCGGGCGTGCAGGGGGTCGGTGTCCGGGACGACGGCACCGCGGTGTGGTTCCCGACCAGCGCGGGCATGCGCCCCGGCGACGGCAGCCTGGCCGAGTACGCAGCCGTGCGCGCCGCCGACACCGTGGAACTGCCGGACGGCGTCGACCACCGGCTGATCGCGGCGCTCGGGCTCTCCGCGGTGGCCGCCCAGCTGGCCCTGACCTGGCGCGGCGAGCTCCAGCCGGGCGAGCGCGTGCTGGTGCTGGGTGCGGGCGGGGTGGTCGGGCAGGCGGCCGTCCAGCTGGCCCTGCTGGCCGGTGCGGGCTCCGTGATCGCGGCAGCCCGGTCGTCCGCCGGACAGCAGCGGGCGGCGCGGGCGGGGGCGGCTGTGGTCGTACCGCTGGAACAGGGCGACGACGTCGCCGGGCTGGCGTCCCGGCTGCGGTCCGCCGCCGGCGGACCGGTGGACCTGGTCCTGGACCCGCTCTTCGGCATCCCGGCGGCGGCCGCGCTGCGCACGCTGCGCCCGGGCGGCCGGCTGGTCAACCTGGGCAGCGCGGCGGGCGAGACCGCGCCGCTGGAATCGGCGCCGCTGCGCGCGGGCTCGCTGCGCATCCTCGGCTACACGAACAACGAACTGACCCCGGCGGCACGCTCGGCGGCCCTCACCCTGATCGCCACCCACGCGGCGGCCGGCCACCTGACGGTCGACCACACCACGGTACGGCTGACCGACATCACCACCGCCTGGCACCGCACCGACCACCGCGTCGTGGTGATTCCGTAGCCCGGGCGGCATGACCCTCCACTAGGGTGGGTCGCTCGGACTCACCGAGCGTGTCCCCGCGGAGGAAGCCCACGATGCCGAACCCTGCCGAGCAGCAACCCGGCGATGCGACCGGGCTGCCGACCAGGATCCCCTTCGCGGGACCGCACCCCGGCACGGTCGGGCCGGACCGGCCGGCGCCTTCCGTGCACACCGAGTCACCGGCGCAGGCGGCCGGCCGGTTGCCGCGTACCCCGCTGCCGAGGGTGACCGGCATCCCCCGCCGCGCCCCGGCGACCGGAGCTCCCGCCGCCCCGCCGGTTGTCGCCGAGCCGGAGCGTGCGGGCCGGTCGGGCCGGTCGTGGGTGCTGCCCGCCGCCGTGGCCGCGTTGATCCTGGTGGCCGGCGGATTCTGGTGGTCGCGGGACCGTGCGGCCCCGGAAGCGCCGCGTGCGGCGCCGGCCCCGGCCTTGGCGCCGACCATGCGGATCACCGCTCCGGGTACGGGCGCGTCGGCCGGGGTGGGCAGCGATGCCCCGTCCGCCGCCGCGTCGGTGGCCGCTCCCGGGCGTGCGTCCTCCGGCGGTTCCCCGGCGGCCGGCGGCGCGACCAGGACCGTCGAGCGGACGCCGGTCGGTGCCGCGGCCAACCCGTCCGGCCGCAACCTGGCCCTCGGTGCGCGGGCCACGGCCTCCAGCGTCGAGGGGTCCGCGTGGGGGCCGGCCTACGCCGTCGACAACAACACCGCGACCCGGTGGAGCAGCGGGTTCAGCGACCCGCAGTGGCTCACGGTGGATCTCGGCAAGAGCTGGGAGATCAGCGAGGTGCTGCTGCGCTGGGAGAACGCCCACGCCACGGCGTACCGGGTGGAGCTGTCGACCGACGGCAAGAAGTGGAAGCGGGTCTACGGCACCGACGCCGGTTCCGGCGGCGACGTGACCGTGCAGGTGCCGAAGCTCCCGGCCCGCCTGGTCCGCGTGTACGGCACCGCCCGCTCGACCCAGTACGGCTACTCACTGCTGGAGATCGAGGTGCGCTGAGCCGGGCGCCGCCGGGTCAGGAGGCGGGCTGCTCCGGGTCTCCGTCGCCGGTTTCACGGGCACCCGAGGTCTCGAGGCGGACGCGTTCGATCCGGTCGACACCGCGCTGGACCGCCGCGCGGGAGCGCTGCAGGAACTCGTTGCTGCGGTCGGTCTTGGCGGAGGTCCGCTCGATCGCGTCGCGGAACCGCCCGATCGGGTCGACCGTGCGATCGTCCTGGTGCTGGGCGTCCTCGTCGAGCCGGCGCTCGCGCGCGGTCGCCTCGGCCTCCCGCGTGTCGGCGTCCAGCTCGCGCCGGTCGGCCTCGCGCTCGCGCTGGTCGGCACGCCGGTCACGCTCGTCCGCCGCGCGCTCCCGTTCGTCGAGGCGGCGTTCCCACTCGTCCAAGCTGTCTGCCCTGACCCTCCGCCGATCGTCCGGAGCGTGCGAACCACCCACAAATCGCAGCCTACAGCCGGTCCGGGGGCAGCATGATGCGCACGTCGCACCACACCACCTTTCCGGGTGGCCGGGCGTCCCAGCCCCACCGGGAGGCAAGCCGGTCGATGAGCAGCAGCCCTCGGCCGCCGGCCGTGGCCGCGCCGGGCAGGACCATCCGGGGCTCCCGCTCGCTGGCGTCGCTGACCTCGATCCGGACCAGCTTGTGGTCGGCGCGCACCTGCAGGTATCCCGGCGGCGCGGCGTGGTTGACCGCGTTCGCGACCAGTTCGCTGGTGACCAGCACCGAGACCTCGACGATCGGCTCCGGCACACCCCAGCCGCGCAGGGTCTCGGCGACGAACCGGCGCCCCACCCCGCAGGCCGAACCGGTGGCCGGGACGTCGTCCAGGACAGCGAGGCAGCCGCCGGCGAAGTGCTCCGGAGGGGTGGAAGGTGGCAACGTCAATCCAGCGGACCAGCGGCAGACGGTGGGCGAGGCAGTCCCGGACGCCCAACGGACAACCCCGGGTATCGGCGTTGCACCGGGCCAGTCTGCCATCACTCGTTCTCCGCGACAGACCATGGCGGCGTCCGGCCACGTCAGGGCGTACCGGAACCGCTCTCGACGTCGAACAGGTCCAGTGTGCGGGTGGCTTCCAGGGCCAGCCGGGCCGCCTCGGACAGCCGCCGCAGCCGCAGCCGCCCGCCGCCGTTGCCGACCCGGTCGGCGCCGGCGAGCAGGGCGGCGATCCCGGCCGCGCCGAGGAAGCCCAGCCCGCTCAGGTCGACGATCAGCAGCTCGGGCGCGTGTGCCGCGACCACTCGGTCGAGGTGCCGGCCGAACTGCTGCACCGTGTCCATGTCCAGGTCGCCGGTGGCGCAGATCACCGTGACCGGCCCGGATGCCACCGTCACGACCGCTAGGGAAGTGGTGCCGGTGGCAGCAGAGAACGCCATCCGCTGGGCGATCATGGCCGGCCCTTCCGAGCGACTAGTGCGCCTCGGCCGTGGCCTGGCGCTCGCCGCGCGTGGTGGGCTCGGCGCCCTCGACCGCGAACGGATCGCGCAGCCGGGTCATCGCCTCGGCGCTGTTGTCCGCTACCTCCGACTTGTCCTCGGGCGCGGCACTTCCGGCCGGTGCGAGGAACAGGTCGGCGTCGTTGTTGTCCGTGGAGTTCATTGACCGATCCGATGCTCTTATGGGGTGGGGGCGGACGAGGGCGGGCTCTCCAGCTCTTTGAGATCAAGATGCAGAGTGGACAGCAAGCCGCTGTGCAGGAACGGGTCGACGTCGTCGGGAAGTTCCCGGTCGACCCAGTCCGCCCGGGCGGTCAGCCCGCGCTCGCGGAGTTTGGCAACGATGGCGCTCTTCTGGATGATCATGTCTGGCCCGTCTGGATGAGGTGTCGTGACGTCGCGAAAACGAAAAAGCGCCGGACGGGTGCGTATTACCCATCAGGCGCGGAAAACGTCAACGGATTTCAAAACGGGAACACAACCACCGTAGCACGAATCCGTTTCCCGCCGGGCCCACCTCATTTTTCGCGGACTGCCGATTCGCACCACCCGTGTAGGCTGACACACGAGTCGCCAGGCGGGCTCACCGGTCGGCCGAACACCGCAGGTTCTGCGGTCAGTACGGCGGCGAACCGGGAGGTCAGCTGCTCGCACATGAGGCGTACGACTCAGCGACGCGCGATCCCCGGAGACCTGGCGGCTTGTCATTCGGCCCGCTGCCGGCTGCGGTACGCCCGCATCGCCACCTGCGAGCTGCACGCTGCGCTGCAGTACAGCCCCGAGGAATTCCGCGTCTTGTCGAAGAACGCCTCGTGACAGGCACTGTTCTTGCAGACTTTCACCCGCGGCCACTCACCCCGGTACGCCAGATCGGTCACCGCCGCCAGCACCGCGCCGAAGACGCCGAGCACCCCACCCTGCGCCGGGGCGAGCGTGCAGCCCCCGGCACTGATCTGCGGAACGAGTGGATACCGGCCCGCGACGCGCCCCAGATAGGCCTGCGCCGCCGGCACCTCAGCCTCATCGGCAACACAGCCTGAATGCTCCCGCAGCAGCGTCAGCAGGGCGGACCGCAGATCCCGGGCGGCCACGACATCGGCCTCGTCGACGGCCGGCTCGCCGGCGTGACGGGTGAGCCAGGCGGCGAGCCCGGCCCCGCTGTTGGCGAAGCCCACGAGGAGGGTGCCGGAGTCGCACTGCTGCATTGTTCCAGCCTAACGGGAGACGGTCCTAACACTTGAGCCTCGCCCGCGTGGTTGGTTACAGCCGTCCGGCATACGGTGGTCACGAAGTCGACTCGTGGAGGTAGACATGTCATCTGTCCTGCTGGTGCTCTCCGGCGCCCGGGTATGGAGTCTCAAGGACGGCACCCAGCACCCGACCGGGTTCTGGGCCGACGAGTTCGTCGCGCCGTACCGCCTGCTGATCGGGGCGGGGCATCGGGTCACGATCGCGACCCCGGGGGCCCGGGTGCCGGTTGTCGACCAGGCGAGCCTGGCTGACGAGTCGGGCGCGGAGCTGCGGGCGTACCTGGAGGGCGTCAAGGACGTGCTGGAGGCGCCGGTGCGGCTCGAGGACGTCGACCCGGCCGCGTACGACGCGGTCTTCATCCCGGGCGGCCACGGCCCGATGCAGGACCTGGCCGTCAACCCGGACGTGGCCCGCATCCTGGCCGCGATGCTGCCCGACACCGGCAAGCTCGTGGCGTCGCTCTGCCACGGTCCGGCGGCGTTCCTGGCGGCCGGCGACGCCGAGGGCAACTGGCTCTTCAAGGGCCGCAAGCTGACGGCGTTCACGGACGACGAGGAGAAGCAGGCGGGCCTGGCGGACAAGGCGCCGTGGCTGCTGGAGGACCGGCTGCGCGCGGGCGGCGCGGTGTTCGAGTCGGCCCCCGCGTGGTCGTCGCACGTGGTCGTCGACGGCAACCTGATCACCGCGCAGAACCCGGCCTCGGCCGAGGCCGCGGGCCAGGCGATCCTCGCCCGCCTCAGGGGGTAACGAACTCCGGCTGGTCCAGGACCCGCAACCAGGTGCCGTCGCTCTGCCGGCGGACCACCTGGGCGCGGGCGCCGGCGCCGTCCCTGGGCGGCGTCGAGGTCAACGCCAGGTCGCCGCTGATCAGGGTGGGCAGCGGCGGCTCCTGCTCGAACGCGGGCAGGTGCGCCAGCGCCTCCTCCCACAGCTCACGAATGGCCGCGCGTCCCACGGTCTGCCGGCCGGGCGGGTAGGCCATGACGGCATCCTGCTCGTAGAGCAACGAGATGCCCTCGGCGTCCTTGGCGTTGGCCCGCTCGACGAACAGCCGGGTGAGATCCTCCGGTTTGGTGGCTTTCTCGCGATCGGTCATGCAACAAGTCTTGACTCGACCGAGTGACAAGTCCAACAGATAGTTCTTGTCGTAGCTATCATCACCGCTCATGGATCTGCGGCAGCTCGAGTACTTCGTAGCGGTGGCCGAAGAGGCCAACTTCACCCGGGCGGCGGACCGCGTGCACATCACCCAGTCCGGCGTCAGCGCCCAGATCCGCCAGTTCGAACGCGAACTGGGCGCAGACCTGTTCGACCGCTCCGCCCGCAGGGTGCGCCTCACCCCGGCCGGGGCGGCGGCGCTGCCGCACGCCCGGATGGCCCTGGCGGCGGCCCGGGCGATCCGCACCGCCTGCGACGAGGTGACCGGACTGGTACGGGGAAAGCTCCGGATCGGCATGGTCACGGGCTGCACGGTGACGCCCCTGTTCGAGGCGCTGGCCGCGCTCCACCGCAGGTACCCGCGCGTCGAGATCAGCCTGGCCGAGGAGAACTCGGAAACCCTGATCGAGAACGTCCGCTCGGGCGACGCGGACGTCGCGCTGGCGGCGCTGGCGGGCGGGGTGCCGGACGGGCTGGAATCCCTGACGATCATGAGCGAGGGCCTGGTGGCGGCGGTGCCCCCCGAACACGACCTGGCCCGCCAGGAGACGGTGCCGTTGCGGCGACTGGCCGCGTACCCGTTGATCTGCCTGCCGCCGGGCACCGGAATCCGCGCGGTGCTCGACCAGGCCTGCGCGGCCGGTGGGGTGCGCCCAACCGTGGCCTTGCAGGCCACAGCGCCGGCAACGGTGCTGGACCTGGCGGCCCGGGGCCTGGGCGTGGCGGTCCTGAGCGCATCGATGACGGCCGGGCACGAGGGTGTGAAAGCGGTGCCGATCGATGACATCCCGATGCCGGCGATGCTGGCCCTGGTGTGGCGCAAGGGCGAGAGCCCGGTGGTGCGGGAGCTGCTGACCGAGTGCCGGGAGGCGTTCGGCTAGGGCCCGTTGGCGGTGCAGGCGACCTCGGCTTGTTCACTCCAGGGCGTGCCGTCGAAGCCCTCCCGCAGCCGGGTCTCCCGGTCGTGCTCATCAAAGGTCTGCACGGACAGCGTGATCGGCAACCGGCCGAGCGGAAGCCCGTGAACACAATCGACGGACACATCGGCATCGGCCTGCACAGTCGCACCGGCGGCAACCCACCGCTGCTTGTCAACACCGCGCACGCTGACGCCGGGCCTTGACGCGGAAAGATCACGGATGTTGATCGGCACCGGGCCGGCATTCACGAGCGTGACGCGGCGGGTGAGGGTGACTGTGGCAACGCGGCCGTTGAGCACCACGCTGTCGGCCGGCGAGCCGTCAACGAAAGGGCTCGCCTCGGCGAAGACGAAGACGGAAACCTGGCGCTCGCGGTCCGCGGCCAACCGACCGGCGGACCAGCCGTACGTGGCGGAAGCACCGAGCACGGCGCCGATCACCAGCGCGGAGGCGACGAGCAGGTGCAACTTGCGGCTACGAGCAGGAGGTACGACGGCCGGCCGGTCCAGATCAATCACATTCACGCTGCCCTCGCCCTGCCTCGATCGGGAACGCACGGTTCAGAGAACGTACGCGACGGGGGGCTGGTTGCGGCCCGATGACGAATCCCTCAACCGATCGTGGCAAAGGCACGGAGGAATACCGTCGGATTGGTGGCCCCCTGCTGACCCGCCGTCCTGGGCGGGCCGAGTTCGGAGTGGTCATCGCGAAACCCGGTCGAACGCGTGGCGGCCCAACCGTGACCCACCCTCGCTGATGCGAACCGGCTCGGCCGGCCCCGCTTGCGCCGTGAGATCCACCGGGTCGACTCCCGCGACCCGCGGTTATGGCGACGGCCGGAAAGCCGGCCGGGATCTCGGACTTGTGTTCCGTGAACGCTACGAATCAGTGTGAACGCTTTTGAACTGCATGGCTGAGATGAAACGATGAAACGATCGGCTACCACGACCCGGGCTACTTGCTTTCGACGACCGTGAGCCGGTGGATGCGCTGCTGATGAAGGCGCAGCGTGGTAGTGAGGATTTCCTGCCTGGCTACGGCGGCCTGATGAGCGGGCGATACAGCGGCTCTCCGAGGTGCGGGATCGCTCACGCTTGACCAGAGGCTGCGAACCGCGGCGTTGCTGGCTCGGCCGGCAGACCCGGAGGTCGCCGTCCCATCTGTTGAAGGTCGACCGGCCAGGAACAGCCGGGAGCTCGGGTACCTGCACCGTCACTATCGTGGACTCATATGGCAGGCACGATGCGAAGCCGCAGGTCCATGTCCTGGTTGCGAAGGCCGCGTTTGCGCACTGCCACCAGATGAGCGGGACTCTCGATCTGGTCGAGCCCGGACCTGCCGGGCCGCCGCTCGGTGGCCTCGACAATCAAGGTGTCACCACGGAGCTGGAGCCGGTCGATGGACACCGAGTAACCGAGTACCGGCCGGCGTCCCAGGGTGAGCACCACCATGGTTTCGACGGTCAGATCCATCTCCGGCTGTCCCGGCAGGACGGGAAAAACCCCGGTGGCGGCAAGCCAGAACCCCTCCACCAGCCCGGCCTCATCGGCCACGAACAGACCGTTCAGAGTTTGGCGCACCGCAGATCCACGGAAAAGGGTACGGAACGGCAGCACTGAACTCTCCGAGTCGACCACCGCACGACCATAGCGTTACGAGGCCGGGGCGATTGTCCCGCAGTCGGCCCGCCTCGGCCGCGATGTCGGCCGTCGCCCGGAGTTCGCTGCCGACCTCCATTCCTTGTTCACCCCCTATGGAAATGCCGGTGGGCATTGAGCTGATCTCAACGAGGTATTTGTATTCGAAATGCCGGTCAAGTCCTTCGTGGCGGAATATTGGGGGTTTTGGTCGCTTGCTGGGCTGGGATGGCTGCGCTGGGGTAGAGCTGCGGATGAGAGATCAACCCCTTGCTGGGGGTTTGCCAGGTGAGGGCGCTGAGGGGGCGCTCGTGGTGGGGCGGCCGTGTTCAGGGTCCATGCCGGAAGGCAGGCCGAGGGCTCGGCTGCCGGTCATCCATCCGCGTGTCAGCATGGTGATCTACGGCCGTGACCGGACGGGATCAATCAGGAGCGGCGACCGCGCCGCCTGCCGGCAGGGGTCAGACCCTTGTCGATCTAGCATCCGGTCACGGGGGCCTGCTCACGCCGTAGCCCGGGCCGGGGCGAGGGCGCGGATGTGCCCGTCGCGTAGGCCGCAGTAGAACCAGGTTGAACAGCTTGCGAGCCACCGCGACGGTGGCGATGTTCGGTCGCGGCGTTCGGCCATGCGGGACCTTGACCAGACCAGCCAGCCGGCTGAGGCAGGACGCCGAACAGATCGCTGACCGGGATCAGCACGCCCCGCTTGGCTATGACCGCGTGCACGCCGGCCCTGAGCCCGGACCGCGACGCGACCAGCTTGGCCCGGTGCCGCACCAACTCGCGTAGTTCCCGCACTGCCGGCGGTGCCAGGTATGCCTCCGGGAGCCGGTTCATCCGCAGCAGGTCGGCCCGGGTCGAAACCCATCGATCGGGTTCTGTTGTGCTGCTCAACGGCCTTTTCGGCTGGTGGTGGAGGTGCCCCCGGCAGGAATCGAACCTGCGACACACGGTTTAGGAAACCGATGCTCTATCCCCTGAGCTACGAGGGCCTACGGCCAACATCGTACCGACCTGGGGATACCCACGAGTGCCCGGGAGTCCCGCCGGGGCCCACTGGTGCCATCTGGTCGACCGGTGGGCATTCCGTTGCTGGTCGGAGCGTGTCCGGAGCAATTCCCGCGCACAAGCGGGCCGGCGTGCCCGGCGGTGACCGCGGGCGCCCGGCGCTGACGTCGGGTGCCATTCGCTCGCCGAGCACATTCGGAGCACTCGCGGCGACCTCTGGGCTGGGGAAACATCTTCGGCGCACGACTTGATGTTCGCGAGGGGTCAGGCGATCGTTCGTGCACCGGTACCGCGGGGTGCGCCTCCTGCCGCAGCGTCGCCGGGCAGCTCGCGCCCGAGTTGCCCGGCGCGTGGCTTTCCGCCACCACGGCGTGTTGACTTCAGTGAGACGGGGACGTCGGTCACAGGACCGTTGGGAGTCTCGGATCCGTGCCTACGGGAGCCTGGCAGATGTGTGAACGGTAGCCTTTAAGATGCTTCTGCGGTAGCTTTGCAACGTGCTGCCATATCAGGTGCGGGCCGTCGATCAAGAGCTGGATGAGCTTCTCGGCGGTTTGCCTGCCATCAGCCTCGAGGGGCCAAAGGGCGTCGGGAAGACCGCGACGGCCCAGCGGCGCGCCGCCACCGTCTTCGCCATGGACGACGCGACACAGCGGGAGCTGCTCACCGCCGATCCGCAGCGCCTCGACCGCGCACCGACGCCGGTCCTCATCGACGAGTGGCAGCGCGAACCGGCAGTCTGGGACTTTGCGCGGCGCAGCGTCGACCGTAATCCCGCACCTGCCCGGTTCCTGTTGACCGGCAGCGCCACCCCCACGTCTGCGCCGACACATTCCGGAGCCGGGCGCATTGTCCAGCTCCGGATGCGACCGATGAGCCTTGCCGAGCGGGCCCTGGCGGAGCCGACCGTCAGCCTTGGGGAGTTGCTTACCGGGCGGCGGCCGGCCGTGGGCGGAGGCACTGCGTTGAGCCTGGTCGACTACGCCGAAGAGATCGTGCGCTCCGGATTCCCCGCCATCCGTCAACTGCCGCCACGCGCTCGCAGGGCACAGCTCGACGGCTACCTGAACCGTATCGTCGAACGAGACTTCCCCGAGCAAGGCCACCTGGTACGCCGCCCCGACACCCTGCGCGGGTGGCTGGCCGCGTACGCCGCCGCGACGGCAACCACCAGTTCCTACAACGCCATCCTGGACGCGGCCACCCCGGGCGAGACCAACAAGCCCGCCAAGACGACCACGACCGTGTACCGCGACGTGCTGTCGCAACTGTGGCTGCTCGATCCCGTGCCCGGCTGGTTGCCCAGCCGCAGCGCCTTCAGCAGACTCGGCGCCGCACCGAAACACCACCTCGCCGACCCGGCACTCGCCGCACGACTCCTCGGTGTGGACGTGCCCGCCCTGCTCGACGATTCAGTACCGGCCGCGGCCGTACGCCGGCCCGGTCCGCTGCTGGGCGCCTTGTTCGAGTCGCTGGTGACGCTCAGCGTGCGGGTCTACGCGCAGGCAGCCGAAGCCACGGTTCATCACCTACGCACTTGGGACAGTCGGCACGAGGTGGATCTCATCATCCAGCGCGCCGATCAACGAATCGTGGCGCTCGAGGTGAAGCTGTCTCCGTCGGTGAGCGATGACGATGTCCGTCACCTCACCTGGCTGCGCGGACAACTGGGCGACGATCTACTCGACGCGGCGGTCATCACCACCGGATCCGAGGCGTACCGCCGTGCGGACGGAGTCGCGGTGATCCCGCTCTGCCTACTCGAACCCTGACAGCCGGCGCATGGAGCCAGCGACCTTTCGGCCTCCTTGCCGTTCCAGGGGTTGGGCAGGCGTGGGAGGAGTGGTGCTTGTATTCACCCACCGTGGTCTACCGTCCTGCCCAGTACCGGTAGGCATCGATCCATACTGAACCGTCCGGTGGTGGGGTGGGTAGTGGCAGGTCGAGCAGGTCGATCCGCTGCCGGTCGCGGCCACGGGCGCAGACGGCGACGATGCTGTCGTCAGTGAGGTCGAGTTTCTTAACAGTGACCCCTACGCCGAGCACGGTGGTGGTGAACGGCACTGATGAGTCCCTCACGGGTGTAGCGGCCGGTCAGCAGAGCGGCGTCGACATCGAGAAAGTCACGAGGCTCGGCGCGTGTGAACAGCGCGGACATCTTGCCGGCGACAACGGGAGGTAGAGACCGCCAGTTCGCGGCCAGCTCAACCTTGTAGGGCCGGTCCGGCGTCGCGGGATCGGTTGCTGCGAGCCGGGCGAAGGTATCGAACTGCTGGTGACCTCGACGGTATAACCGGCCGCTCGGTAGCCGTCAACGACGGCCTCGACCGCTGCCGCGAAGTCTCCGCGGCGCTTCCCAATCCGTGAACAGCTCCACATCTTCACTCGGCCGTTCGAGAATGCCGTGCGCTTGGACCGCGTAGCCACCGGCCAGCGCAAAGCCGTAACGCCCGGCGGCTCGGAGCCCGATCTCCGCGAGCCGAAGATGACTTGGATCCATCGTTCAGCTGGCAACGGCTTGCGGCGGCGCCGCAAGTTCCGGAAAGCGAGCTTGCCACAGCGCCCGCCGCCGAACAGGAAGCCACAGAGACGGCCATACCCGGCGCAAGGTCTCGGCGTTGAGCCAGCGAGTTAGGTCCTCGGCAGTGGCTGCTTCATTCAGCACCGTGAGGGTAGTGGTCGAGTGACCGAGCTGCTCCGAAACGACCTTGACGTCGACTCCGGCCTGTAGCGCGATAGTGGCGGCACTGTGCCGGAGGTCGTGGAGCCGTGCGGGCGGGAAGTCGCCGCGTTGGATGAGTCGCCGGAAGCGTTGTGACACCGAGCACGGGTGCCAGGCGCGGCCGTCACGGCGGACGAAGAACAGCCCGGTGTCCGGGTTGAGGACGACGTCGCGGTTGCCGGATTCGCTTTCCGGTTTCTTGTGGCGGGTCGCGCCCCCGGTGACGGCGATCTGGTTGACGATGCTGACCTCGGCTTTGTCGAGGCGGACCTCGGCGTCGAGCAGGCCGCGGGCTTCGCCGCGGCGCGGGCCGCGGTAGGCCATGAAGTGCAGCAGCGGGTGCAGGTCGGGTGCTTCGGTCTCGGCGTAGTCGAGGAACTCGGCGACGAGTTGATCGGTCCAGACCATGATCTTGCCCGGCGCTTTGCCGGTGGCCCGCCAGCGCTCGACCCGTTCGCGCTCCCAGACGCCGGCGGTGCGCCCTGTGGCGTCCCTCGTTGTGAGTACGTCGCGTGCAGCGCCTCTTGCCGCGCGTCTAGAGTGGTTCGCTGACTCTCGCGAAAGGCGACGATGGCGAAGCTGGTTCTCACTTCAGAAGAAGCGGTGCTTTGCGAGTTGGTCGGGGTCCGCACCTTTCTTCAAGCACGAGCAGTGCTGAGCGATGGGGAGATCGTCGACCCGGCCGTCGGTGAATCCGGTCAGGCAGTCGGCAAGGTTCGCGCCGGCGGGGAGGTAACCGGCGAGGTCGTTTCCGGCGTGACGCCCACTTTGAGAGGTGCGTGCAGTTGCGCCGATGCGGAATGCGTACATGTCGTAGCGCTGCTGATCGCCGCTCAGCAGGAGGCCGGGGGGAAGACGTCCACAGCCCCGGCCCAGCGGCGGCCGAAGGCCGGCCGATGGGAGTCCCAGCTGTCCGCCTGGGTCCGTGACGTGGCTGGGACGCAGCCGGTCCCGCAGCCTGCGGATCCCGGTCTCGGGCTGCAGTTTGAGCTGGTGAACGCATACCTTTCCCGGACGCGGAAGACCCAGCAGCGGATCTCGATGCGCCCGGTGCTGCCGGGCCGCAGGGGCTGGGTGCGTACTGGGATCAGCTGGCACTCGCTCGACTATGCCGGGGGCAGTTCGCCGGACCTGAAACACCACCGCCGGCTGCTCACCGAGATCGTCAAGCTGTCCGGCTCCCATGCGCAGTACTACAGCAGCAGCGCGAACGTCTTTCTCGACGAATTCGGCAGTCGACGCATCTGGGACTTATTGGCGGAGGCGCAGGAGTCCGGCCTGCCGCTCGTGCAGTACGGCAACGGCGCCCCGCCGGTGATCGTGGCACGCCGCCCGGCACGGGTGTCGATGCAAGTTGACCGGGTCGACGGCGACCTGACACTACAAGCCGTGGTGCAGGACGATGGCATGCCGGTCGACCTGGAGAGCGCGATGTTCATCGGCGAGCCGGCGCACGGCATCGCGTCGTGGGGTGTCCGCGGTGAAGCGGAGCCGGCTGGGCGGGCCTTGAGGCTGGCTCCGCTGGCCCGTCCGCTTCCGAGCTCGGCTCGTAAGGTCCTGACGGCACCGAGTATCCGGGTTCCGGGCGCACACGAGGAGCGGTTTTTCGCCGAGTTCTATCCCGGCCTGGTCCAGCAGGTGGAGGTCGTGCCGGCCGGACCTGCCGTGAGTTTGCCCGAGGTAGGTGCGCCAACCCTGACCGTGACGTTGAGTATCGAACGCCAGCAGCATCTGCAATTGCGCTGGGAGTGGGTGGTCGAGGTAGGTGGCGGGCGGCATGCCGAGCCGCTCTGGTCGCCGACGCTGTCCCACGAGGGCGCCGATCTCCTTCAACGGGTGGCCGATCTCGTCGTGCCCAGCCTGCTTGAACCCGGCACGCTGGGTCCACGGCTCGCCTCCGAGTCGGTGCTCGGCGGCGACGAGATGATCCGCTTCCTGAGTACGGTGATCCCCGCGCTGGCCGAACTCGGGGTGTCCGTGATCGAGCCCGACGACGGTTGGAACCTGCAGGAAACCGGGGCGGCGCCGATAATCACGTTCACCGGCGCCGCGGAGGCCGGCGAGCAGGATTGGTTCGACCTGTCAGTTCGCGTCGAGGTGGGCGGCGAGCAGGTCGACTTCGAGGCACTGTTCGTGGCCCTCGCCCGGGACCAGGAGTTCTTGATCCTGCCCAGTGGTGCCTATTTCGGCTTGGCTCGGCCGGAGTTCCAGCAACTCCGCGATCTGATTACGGAATCGCGTGCGCTGACCGACAGCCCGCCGGGCGTGCTGCGGGTCGGCCGGTTCCAGGCCGGGGTCTGGGATGAGCTGGGAGAATTAGGCGAGTTGGCCGGTCAGGCTGCGGATTGGCAGCGTACGGTGGCCGCGCTGACTGACTCGGGCATGGCCCTCGACCAGCCGGTGCCCACCGAGGTACACGCCGAGTTGCGCCCGTACCAGGAGGAGGGTTTCCGGTGGCTGGCCGCGTTGCACGACAACGGGCTCGGCGGCATCCTCGCCGACGATATGGGTCTGGGCAAGACGCTGCAGGCGCTCGCTCTGCTGTGTCACGCCCGTAAACACGGCCGCTTCCTGGTCGTGGCGCCGGCCAGCGTCGTGCACAACTGGGCGGCTGAGGCGGCCCGCTTCACTCCCGATCTCGAGGTTCGGGCGATCACGTCGACTGCGGCCCGGCGAGGAGTCGATCTCGCTGAGGCGATTGGGCAGGCCGACGTTGTGGTTACGTCCTACACGCTGTTCCGCCTGGAGTACGACGATTACGCGGCATTGGACTGGGCTGGTCTGGTGCTCGACGAAGCGCAGTTTGTGAAGAATCCGCAGTCGCAGGCCTACAAGTGCACCCGCCGTCTCCCGGCGCCTTTCAAGATCGCCATCACCGGCACGCCGATGGAGAACAATCTGGCCGAACTGTGGGCGCTGTGTTCGATCGCTGCCCCAGGCCTGTTCCCTCGGCTCGATCGGTTCACCGAGTACTACCGCCATCCGATCGAGCGTGACCGCGACCAGGACCGGCTGGCCCAGTTACGCCGCAGGATCCGCCCGCTGGTGCTGCGCCGGCGCAAGAGCGAGGTTGCCGCCGACCTGCCGGCCAAACAGGAGCAGGTGGTCGAGGTCGACCTGTCGCCCGGTCATCGCAAGGTTTACCAGCGCTACCTGCAACGGGAGCGGCAGAAGGTACTCGGCTTGCTCGGTGACATGGAGAAGAACCGCTTTGAGATCTTCCGCTCGCTGACCTTGTTGCGGCAGGCCAGCCTGGACGTGGCGTTGGTCGACGAACGACACCGCGCAGTTTCTTCGACCAAGCTTGATCTGCTCGTCGAGCAACTCACCGACATCGTCGCTGAGGGCCACCGCACTCTGGTGTTCAGCCAGTTCACTCGCTTCCTCAGCAACGCTCGCGATCGGTTGGAACAGGCCGGCATCTCCTGCACATACCTGGACGGCACCACCCGCGATCGCAAGCGGGTGGTGGAGGAGTTCAAGACCGGCGCCGCAGGGGTCTTCCTGATCAGCCTGAAGGCCGGCGGGTTCGGCCTGAACCTGACCGAGGCGGACTACTGCATCCTGCTCGACCCATGGTGGAACCCCGCGACGGAAGCGCAGGCGGTGGACCGGGCCCACCGCATCGGGCAGACCCGCAACGTGATGGTCTATCGCCTGGTAGCGCGGGACACCATCGAGGAAAAGGTGATGGCATTGCAGGCACGCAAGGCCGAATTGTTTGCCGGCGTCATGGACGGCGGGGAATTCTCCTCTGCCGCCTTGAGCGCCGCCGACATCCGCGAGCTTCTCGGTTAGGCCGAGGTGCGGGCTCTTCGCGGCGGTGGTCGCGTCCCCCGCAGTTGGTCACGACCTGACGGTACGGGCGCAGCACTGCGTCGGGCAGGACTGGTCTCGTGTTGATCGTCCGCGCGACCAAGAAAACTACGCCAGCGGCTCGGGCCGGCGACGTCGTATGACGGTGAACCGGCGACCACGATCTGGGCACTCGGCGGACTGACACAGACGAAGGCGGCAGCACCGGAGTGCTGCCGCCTCCCCCCGTTCCCCCTCAGCGGTTCCGGCGTGCTGCGGCCAGGGTGTCGCGGAGCGCGTAGTAAGCGGGCTTGCGCTCGAAGTCGTCCCACATCACCGTCGCGGCGCCCTCGGCGGGGAAGAACACCGGCACCCACGAGTACTTGTCGGTGAAGCCCCAGATGGTGAAGGAGTTGCAGTCTTCGACGCCGAGGCATGCGTCCAGGACGGTCTTGTAGTACGCGGCCTGCGTCTGCAGCTGCTCCGCGGTCGGCACGCCACCCTCAGGCAGATCCATGCGTACGTCGAGCTCGGTGATCGCGGTGTACAGACCCAGATCGTCGAAGCGCTGGAGCACGGCTCCGAGCTGGTCCGGGGCGCCGTACCGCATGCTCAGGTGGGCCTGGGACGCGAAGCCGTGCAGTGGCACCCGGTCGGCCAGCAGCTGCTTGGCCAGCGCCTCGTACGCGTCGACCTTGACGCCGGGCCATTCCACGCCGTAGTCGTTCAGGAACAGCTGGGCCTTGGGGTCGGCCTGGTGTGCCCAGCGGAAGGCGTCGGCCACGATGCCCGGGCCGAGCTCGCGGATGAAGATGTTCTCCTGGCGGTACTCGCCGTTCTCGTTGAAGATCTCGTTGGCGACGTCCCACTGCTGGATCTTGCCGCGGTAGCGGCCGACCACCGTGAAGATGTGGTCCTTGAGGATCGCCCGCAGCTCCGCCTTGCTGAACTGGCCCTCGGCCAGCCACGCCGGGTTCTGGCTGTGCCAGAGCAGCGTGTGGCCGCGGACGACCTGGCCGTGCTGGCGGGCGAACTTGACGATCGCGTCGGCCGGGCCGAAGTTGTACTTGCGGCGCTCGGGGTGGATGAATTCCCACTTCATCTGGTTCTCCGGGGAGACCGAGTTGAATTCCCGGGCCAGGACCTTCCGGTACGGCTGGTCGTAGGTGAACGGGTCGGGGTAGTCCTGCTCGAGGTGGTGACCGCCGCCGGCCACCGCGGTTCCGATGTGCAGGTCACGCGGCGCCGCCCAGCGCAGCGGCAGATTCCGCTTGCCGGGGTGGTGGTCCACGACGGCCGAGCCGCCGGTTGCCTTCGGGCCGGCCTGCGCCGGCTGGATGCCAGGGCCGATCAGCGTCGAGGTGGCGAGGACGGCCACGGCGACACGGTATGCCTTTCTCAAGATCACTCCTTTGAGGGCGTCGGACGCGCCGCACACATCATGCCGATGCCGAAAGTTTCAGAAAGGACGCGCCGGAAGTCCTCTGTACGCTAAGCGGGATGAACAGCGTTCGTCAATGTTTCCGCCATGTGAACGCTTGTCCTTCGCGGCCCTAACCAGCGCATCACCCCACGGAACCGACGAGTCAGACAGGCCGCTCGGCTACCGGGCAAGCAGCGGAAGTTTCGGGGTCACCACTATCGGGGGACGAGGACGACCTTGCCGATGTTGCGGCGCTCGCCGAGGCGGCGGTGCGCTGCCGCGGCCTGCTCGAACGAGTACACCCCGTCGATGCGCGGCCGGACGGCGCCCGAGCGCCACAGGTCCAGCAGGGACGTCAGCTCCTCGCGGAGCAGGTCGGCGCGGCCCCACAGGTGCCCGAGATTGACTCCGCTGACCGTCTGGTTGCGGCCCATCATCGTGTACGGGGTCAGCAGCGGCACGCCGGTGAACTGGCCGATCAGTCGACGGATGCTGCGCCGCTCGCCGGTGCTGAGGTTCGCAAAGCCGTACGCGATGAGCTGCCCCACCGGGCGCAGCAGGCCGAGGCCGCGCTTCCAGTCCCGTCCGCCGAGCGGGTCGAGGACCAGGTCGACGCCCTCGCCGCCGGTCAGTTCCCGCACCCGCGCCGGGTAGTCCTCGGTGCGGTAGTCGATCGGGTGGGTGCAGCCCTCCTCACGCAGAATCGCGTGCTTACCGGCGGATGCCGTGCCGAACGTGACGACGTCCGGCACCGTGCGGCACAGCTGCAGCGCCGCGATGCCGACGCCGCCGGCGGCCATGTGCACCAGCACCCGGGCCCCCGGCCGGAGGTTCGCCACGCGGAACAGCATGTGGTACGCGGTGACGTAGTTGACCGGCAGTGCGGCGCCGTCGGTGAAGCTGAGGTCGTCGGGCATCGGCAGCACCCGCTCGGCCGGCGCGCACACGGCGTCGGCGTGGCCGCCGAACCGCACCAGGGCCAGCACTCGCTGCCCGGCCTCGAGCCCGGTGACCTCGGCGCCGAGGGCATCAACGACGCCGGCGACCTCGTACCCCACGACGCACGGCGGCCGCGGCGCGTCCGGGTAGAGGCCCTGCCGGGCCATGACCTCGGCGAAGTTCAGCCCCGCGGCGTGGACCGCGATGCGCACCTCGCCGGGGCCCGGCTGCGGGTCGGGGCTCTCGCGCACCGCAAGCACCTCGGGCCCACCCGCCTTGGTGATCCAGACGGCGCGCATCCGTGCTCCTTCCCGCAGCATCCTGGCAGGGCCAGCCGCGAACTAGTCGTAGTGGATGAGTGCCGGCCAGACCGCGGCCCAGGTGCCGGCGGGGCCAGTGCACACCTGCAGGATCGCGCCCTGCTCGTCGTTGTTCAACCCGTACCCGTTGTCCACCCGGCCGGCCACCTGGCAGCCGGTGAAATGCCGGCTGGTCGGGTCGCCGGGGGCGAACCCGGTCAGGATCACCGGGCCGGCAGCCGAGGCAGGCGGCGGCCAGAACGCGTACCCGTTGTGCCCGCTGTAGGCCGGCGGCAGGCCACGACCCAGCCGCACCGCGCTGGCCTCGCCGTAGTTCGACGCGAACACCACCGCCCGGCCCTGTTGATCCGGGGGCAGTGTCCGCACCGCCGCGCGGACCGCGTCCCGGAACTCCGGCCAGCCGACCTGCTCGCCCGCCTCCGGGTTGAGCTCGTTGATGCCGCTCTGCTCGAGGTCCGCGACCGGTGTGATCGGCAGCCCGTTGATGGCGTTGAGGACCAACGACACCCCGAGCGCGGCGCTCACCAGCGCGGTCCGGAGCCACCGCCGGCCGCGGGCGAGCCAGTTGTCGGTGGAGATCCCGGCAGCGGCCACGATCACCGGCAGCAGCCCTGCCGAGTAGTACCCCTTGCCACCGGTCACGAGCACCAGCGCGAGCAGCGCCAGGTACGCGTACCCGAAGGCCCGGGCCGGACCGGCGTCCCGCCGGAGCAGACGCACGAGGCCGGCACCCAGGAACGGCGCCAAGAAGATCGACACGAGCACCAGCTGGATCGGGATCACCGCGATCCGGTTGTCCTCACCCGCGATGGACTCCGCCACCGCGGACTGCGGCCATCCGTGCACCACCTGCCACGCCAGGTACGGCAGCGCGCCCAGCACCGCGAGCATCCCGCCGGCCAGGGCCTGCCAGGTGAGCAACGGTCGCCGTGGTCCGAGCATCAGCAGCGCCGCGCAGATCAACACGGCGACGACCCCGATCAGCAGCTTGTTCAGCAGGCCGGCACCGAGCACCGCGCCGGCCGCGAGCATCCAGCCGGGCCGGCCGCCGACCAGCGCCTTCAGCAGGCAAGCAGTCACGCCCGCGGTGAACAGCACCTCGAAGGTGGCCGTGCTGACGAGATGACCGGTGAGCAGGGCGGCCACGCCGACGGCCCACATGCTCGACGCCAGCAGCCGCGCCCGGTCCGATCCCCCCAGCAGACCGACGATCACGCCGACCAGCACCACAGTCGCAGCCGCAGCCAGCGCAGACGCCAGCCGGAGCACGACCAGGGAGCCGCCGCCGAGCCGGAACAGCCCGGCCGACAGCAGCGGAGTCAGCAACGGCTGGTCCGGGTAACCCCACGCCGGATGCCGCCCGGCCACGACGAAGTACAACTCGTCGCGGTGCCAGCCGTAGCGGGAACTGGTCAGAACCAGAAGCACCAGCAGCGCGGCGGCGACAAACCATTCTGGACGAACGCGGCGCACGAAGGCAGATTACCGATTGTGCGCCGCCGCCGGGGGCAAGCTCGTCAGTGGTCCGTTGCGGTCCACAGCCGCCCGACCGCGACCAGCTCGGCGTCCTTGCGATCCACCACCAGGATGGTCTCCCCCGTGCGCTGCGTTCGCGGCGTCGGGTGGTCGACGCCCAGGACGTGGATCGGTTGACCACTGGCTTCGTCCCGCAGCCGTGGGATGCCGATGAATTCGCCGTTGCGGGTGGAGCCGACCGCGATCAGGCCGCCGCGGGTGGGGATGTCGAAGACCTCGTTGATGAGGAACTGCACTGCTGTCATGGCGGGGTGTTCCTATACCGTTCGAGGGCTGGTATCTCGCTGTCGTATGCCTGGTCTTCCAGTTCCTTCAGCGGCCGGTGCAGGTGCTCGCCGGCCTGCTGTTGCACCACGTGCGTGTGTTCGTGGGCGATGGTAGCCGCCAACGTTTCGTCGTCGGCGAAGCTCGCCGGGCCGAGGCGGATCTGGGTTCCGTGGAGTTCGGATGGTGTGTATGCACCCGCGTCCATGTGGTCGAGGTAGCGGATCTCCTCCGGGTCGCTGATGATGACGACGTCGACGTCCTGGAGGTCGATGTCCATGCGGCCGGCGATGTCGTGGACGTTGTCGAGGGTCATCGGGGTGCCTGGGCCGTTGTCGAGAACGTCGCGGTTGGTCCGTGCCGGGCTCTTGCTGAAGAACTCCGCGCCCGGTGCCGGGTCGGAACGGCTCAGCCGGCGGAGCGCCTGCTTGAGGTCGTTCAGGACGCCGGTCAGGTCGTCGAGCTTGCCGTTCAGCCGGCGCAGGCTGCTCAGGAGCGCCCTGATGAAGTGCTGGATCTTGTTGACCCATTTGGCAACCAGGGCGGCCACCTGGCCGATCACTACCGGAGTGGCCACGCCGAGGGTCAAGCCCGCTTCGGCCAGCCATTGCGGCAGTCGTGCGGCGAGGGTGGCCACGAACTGGGCGATCAGGTCGCGGACGATGCCACGAACCAGGCCGACCAGGAGGCCGGCGCCTTCCACCGCGTACGAGATGGCCTCCGACGCCGTGGCGATGCCTCCCATGGCGTCGAGTTGCTGGGCCGCGTGGTTGCGGTAGGCGTCGCCGGACGCACCGGTCCATTCCGCGGTTTGCGCTCGGACGGCATCCGCGAACTGCTGGAGAGTGCCGGTGGTCGCGGCTGCGACGTTCCGCCAGGTGGCGGCGTGCGCGGCGACCTCGTCGGGGTTTCCGGCCAGCCAGTCCAGTGCGTCCTTCAGCGGCTGGACGTGCTCCATCAGCCAGCTGACGCCCCAGGCGACCAGCGAGCCGAGCGGGTCGATCGCCAGGCCGAGGACGTCGAGGGCGCCGCCGACTCCGCCGAGTGTGCCGTCCACCCAGCTGTTGTTGTGGATGCCGCTGCTGATCTGCGCCGCGTCCTCGGCCAGGCCGAGACCGGTGTACCAGGTCGTGGAGCTGTGCGCCTCGGCGACCAGCGGGTTGTCGGTCACAACGGCAGGTCGAGGCCCGAGCCGGCGGCGTGGTCCAGACGGCTGGCGCTGCCGGCATCAGTGGCATCCATGTCCGACGCGGTTGCCCGCAGCTTCAGCGCTGTTTCCTCCAGTGCGTCCACCGCGTCGTTCATGACCCCGACAGCGCTGTCGAAGACGGGGCTCAGCAGGTTCGGCAGGAACTGGCACAGCTGGCCGTACGCCTGACTGTCCATGGTCACCTCGCCGACCGCCGCCCGGGCCTGCGTCATCCGGTCAGCGGCATCGCTCACCGCGGCGGCGTGCCGCAGCACGGACTCGGCGGGAAATTCGAGGCCGGCGCTCACCGGTTCTCGTCCTCGCTCGGGGCCGGGAACCGGGAGTCGAACGAATGGATCACCGCGCGGCCGGTCTCGGAATCCTCGCCGACCGTCGCCCGCACCTGGTCGGCCACCCGGTGCGAGAGCACAGCCTGGGCGCGCTGGATCACCGACATGATCTCATCGGCGAGCCGTGGGCCGGCCAGTTCGTGCACGCGGTCGTCGAGCTCGAGACGCTCCACCTGGCCGGCCGAGCCGACGGTCACGCGGATTGCGCCGTTGCGGCCTTCCGCGGAAGCGGTGAGTGTGGCAACCCGGCGGGACAACTCGACGCTTCGCTCCGCCTGCGCGTTCACCTGGGAGGTCCAGGAATCCAGCCATTCCTCGGCGGCATCGATGTCGCTCATAGAGGCAGGGTACTGAGCCGACGGGCGGTCGCCTGCCACCGTTCGTCGTCCGCGACGTCATTGTCGCCCGCATCCGCCGGCCAGGTGAAGCGCCTCTCGTCCGTGGCGAGCGTCGTCAGCAGGGCTTCGACACCATCCCCCCGCCCGGCGCCCCGCTCCAGCGCGGTCAGCACCAGATCAACGTCCCGCCGCTTGCGCAAAGCCGCAGCAAGCACCGCCGGCGGCGCCTCCCCCGGCCGGCCCATCGCGGCGAGAGCCCCGCAAGCCGCGACAGCCTCGTCCAGCCGCTCGGTCCCGGCATAGGTCGCGGCGTCCCGGCCGATCTCGGTGAGCCGGCGGAGCGGATCGCGCAACGCCTCCGCCGCCGGTCCGAAGCGGATCGCGCAGAGGGCAGCCGCACGACGCCCGGGTGATTCACCGCCGAGCAGGTCACCCAGCAACGTAAGCGCCGCGTCGAGCTCGCCGGCACACCGCCACAGTGCCCAGGCGGCAGCCGCCCTCGCCTCAGGCTCCTGCACCGCGCCAAGCCCCGTCACCGGCACGCCGAGGTCGCCGAGGGCGTAGAGCGCCTCAACCCGGGCCTCACCCTCCAGAAAGGCCGTGAACTCCCCCACCAACTCAATACTCTCCGGCCACCCGGAAACAGCCCGAACAACGCTCCGCGTACGAGGCCACAGACTCCGAGCAGCCGCACCCCGCAGATACTCCCCGACAGCCGGCACGATCCGATCCGCGAAGTGCCGCATACCCTGCACCGCCACAGTCATATCCGCGATCAGCGCCGGCGTCCGAAGCTCACCCAGCAACGGCTCAAGGCAACGCTCGTCACCGTCCCGAGCGAGCGCCCGTAAAGCACTGGCCTGTGCCCGCCGACACATCCCCGGATCCCCTACCACAGCAAGCAGAACGTCCCCCGCCAACCGCCCGCGGGAAAGCTCCACAATGGCCTGCTCGGCCACATCCGGCTCCGGATCGTCCACCGCCGCCACCAACAGCGGTACGAGCCCGCTCGCCCGCCAGCACCGCAATCCCCGTCCGGCCTCACCGATCCCCTGATACCGAACCTCCTCATCCTCGGCGGCGAGCGCCGCCCCCACGACCTCCCGATGAGCCGACGGCCAATCCAGCAACAACCTGCCGTACGTGTCGACCGCCTCGCTGTGCCGGATCCACGGCCACAGATCCAGCGTCGGCGCGACGGCCTCAGCCGCCAGGACCGCTACGGCCGCGGACGGTGGCTGGTCCGGGAATCCGGCGTTGCGGAGCCCGATGGCCGCCGCGACCCGGGTCGTCTCCTCGGCGAGCCGGGCTGCGAACCATGCAATCAGCTCGGGCCGCTCGTAGCTGCCCGCGAGCACGGCCAAGGGGAGCACCCCTCGCACACCGAGGCCCGGCAACATCTCGAAGCCCTCCGGCACGGCAGAGAGCAGCGCGGCCCAGGCGTCGAGTTCCACAGTGTCGGCGTCGGGAGCCGGTGTGATCGCGGTGAGGGACGGGCCGACGATCCGGCGGCAGGCCCGGGCGTTGTCGCTCGGGCTGCCGCACGGGCCGTCGGGCAGCGGCGGGTCGACCAGCAGACCCTTGCGGCCCAGCGACGCGGGTACGGCCGGGTCGACGGTGAGTTCCCACAGCAGGCGCAGTGCCGCCACCCGGTCCGCCGGGTCGAGGGACGGCAGCAGCGCCACGAACGAGCCCAGCCATTCCGGCGTGCCGGCGCAGGTGATGCCGTCGTGCACGACCTTCTCGGCGAGGCCGTCCACCAGGCTCGTTCCCCGGCGGAGGCCGTCGAGGATCTTGCGGGCCTCGGCGGCCGTACCGCAGGTGCAGGGGTTGGTCATCAGAACAGTCCTCACGTGCCGTGCCAGGAACGCCACAGAGCCGCGTACGGCCCGTCGGCTCGCACCAGTTCGTCGTGGCTGCCCAGCTCGATGATCCGTCCGCCGTCCATGACCGCCACCCGGTCGGCATCCCGCGACGTCTGCAAACGGTGCGCGATAGCGATGACCGTCCGGTCGTGCAGCACCGCGGCCAGTGCCCTTTCCGCGCTTCGGGCAGCCGTCGGGTCCAGCAGCGCGGTCGCCTCGTCGAGAATGACCGTGTGCGGATCCGCCAGCACCACCCGGGCCAGCGCCAGCTGCTGTGCCTGGCCGCCGTCCGGCGGATTCTCGCCGAGATCCAGGTCGAGGTCGTCGGCCCAATCCGCACCGACGGTCTTCAATGCCCGTCGCAACACGTCGTCCGGCGCCGCCACCATCAGGTTCTCCCGCAGCGATTCCCGGAAGACGTGGTGCTCCTGGGTCACCAAGACCACCTGCCGGCGCAGCTCGTCCGGTGGCAGGTCGGCGATCGCGATCCCGCCCACGGTCACCGTTCCGTGGTCCGGCCGGTCCACGCCCGCGATCAGTCTGGCCAGGGTGGATTTGCCGGCCCCGGAGAGGCCGACGATCGCGAGCCGTTCTCCCGGCCGTACCGTCAGATCCACATCATGGAGCACGTCCTGGCCGGAGTCGTAGGCGTAGCGCACCCCGCGCACTTCGATCCGGTCGCCGTCAGGCGCCCGGGTCGCGCGGGCCGCCTCCGCGGGCACCGCCGCCAGTCCCTCGATGCGGGCGAACGACGCGCCGCTGCTCTGCAGCTGCTCGATCCAGAGCATGATGCTGTCGAGCGGGCCGACCAGCTGCCGCAGGTACAGCACCGCCGCGGCGACCGTGCCGAGCGTGACCGACCCGGTGAAGAAGAGCCAGCCGCCGAGCAGCAGCACCAGCACGACCGGCACCACGTACGAGATCTCCACCAGCGGGAAGAAGACCGAGCGCAGGCTCAGCGTCGCCAGCCGGGTGCGGCGGGTCTCGGCGATCGCCGCATGGCCCTTGGCCAGGCGGCGGTTCCGCAGGTCAAAAGCCTCGATGGTACGGGCGCCCGCGGTCGTCGCCGCCAGTTCGTCGGCCATCACCGAGTTGGCGGCACCCTCGAGCAGGTACGCGTCCCGGGCCCGGCGCAGATACCACCGCGTCACGAACCAGATGCCGGAGAAGCCCAGCAGGCCCGCCACGCCGAGCAGCGGGCTCAGCACCACCACCGCGCCCACGATCAGCAGCATCTGCACGGCGGCGATGAAGATGCCCGGCAGGACGTCGCGCAGGGTTGTCGCGACCGCGTCCACATCGGTGGTGCCGCGGGCGGTCAGGTCGCCGGCCGGCACGCGCTCGACCACCGCGGCGGGCAGGCCCAGCGACCGTTGCAGGAAGTCCTCGCGGATCTGGGCGGCGGTCCGTTCGCCGAAGCGGAAGCCGACCGCCAGCGCGTACCGGGACAGCAGGGTCTGTGCCACCGCGCAGGCGAGCACGGCCAGGGCCAGCCGGTCCACCTGGCCCGCGCCGTCTCCGCTGGTGACGGTGTCGATGATGCGGCCGAGCAGCCAAGGGCCGCCGAGCCCGGCCAGGGCGGCCAGGGCGTTGAGGGACATCATCGTCACCACGGTCCGGCGGTCGGCGGCCAGCAGCCGGAGCGCGGCGCGACCGACCAGCCGCTGGTCCGCGATCGGCAGTGCGGCGCTCATGCCTCGTCCTCCCCGAACACCCGGGCGACCAGGCGGACATAGCCCGGCACGGTGTCGAGCAGTTCACGGTGCGAGCCGGTGGCCGCCACCCGCCCGTCGACCAGGTAGTGCACGACGTCCGCGCGGTCGAGCAGGGCCGGTGACGTGGTCGCCACCACCGTGCCGCCGCCGGCCCGGGCCGCGCGCAGCCGGCCGGCGATCGCCGCCTCGGTGTGCGCGTCCACCGCCGAGGTGGGTTCGGCGGCGAGCAGCATCTCCGGCTGCTGATACAGCGCCCGGGCCAGCCGGACGCGTTGCCGCTGGCCGCCGGAGAGGTTCCGCCCGCCCCACTCCACCGGGTGGTCCGGTTCGCCGACGTCCCGCGCCACCGCGGCCTCGATCGCCTCGCGGAGCTGCCCGTCCCGCGGCGCGTCGCGGCCGGCGACCACCTCCCGCAGCGGGTCCGCGAACAGGTCGGCCTCGTGCTCGGCGACCAGGATCCGCGCCCGCACCTGCTCGCGGGCGATGCTGTCGAGCCGGACGCCGCCCCAGGTCGCGTCCGTGGGACCGTACCGGCCCAGGCGTTCGAGCACCGCGGTCGCGTCGGCCGGCTTGGCGCCGGCGAGCGCGGTCAGCCGGCCCGGTTCGGCCGACACCCCGGACACCGGGTCGTGCAGGGCCGCGGGTCCGGCCGGCGCCGGGTCGCCGTCGGGGCTCTCCGGCGGGAGGCGGAGGAACGCGACCACGTGCCGGGCGGCGACCAGCCCGCGGGTGATGTCGAAGCCGCAGAAGATCATGACGCTCACCGGGATGACCAGCATGGCGGTGTAGCCGTACACCGCGATCAGCTCGCCGGCGGTCAGCTTGCCCACGGCCGCCTCCCGGGCCGCCAGCCAGACCACCACCGCGAGGAAGATCCCGGGCAGGCCCTCACCGAGCGCGCCGACCCAGCTGCTCACCCGGCCCACCCGGTAACCCAGGTCGCGCAGCTCGGCGGAGTTGCCCCGGTACCGCGCCAGGTGGCCCTCCTTGCCGCCGAGCCCGTTGAGGATCCGCAGCCCGGCGAGCACGTCGACGAGCTGGGCGGCCAGGGCGCCCTGGCGGGTGCGGTACCGCGCCCCCGCGGCCTGCACGCGGCCCAGCAGCGGACCCACCACCAGCGCGAGGACCGGCACGCCGGCCAGGACCACGACGGCCAGCAGCGGCGAGGTGTCGAACAACAGCACCGCGACCACCGCGTACGCGAGCGCGCTGGCCACCCCGACGCCGCCCACGTTCATCGCCCGCCCGATCGCCCACACGTCGGCGATGCCGATCGTGACCACCTCGCCGGACGTGACCCGGCGGGGCAGCGCCGCCCCGAGCCGGGTCGCGTGGGTCATCACCGCGTCGGCGGCCCGCAGCGCCGCGGCCAGGCGCAACTTGGTCATCGACCGGTGCCGCATGATGCCCAGGCCCGCGCTGGCCGAGCCGACCACCAGCACCGCGGCGGTCCAGGCGAGCAGCGTGGCCGGCCGCCGTGGGGCCAGACCGTGGTCGATGGCCTGGGACAACAGGTAGGGCATGAAGGCCAGGCTGGCGAACCAGAGCGAACCGAACATCGCGCCGAGCAGGACCCGGCCCTTCAGCTGCTTGGCCAACCACCAGAGGTAACGCGCGGGTCCCCGTAAATCCATGGGCACCATGCTGCCTGGTCACCCGTGGCGGACCGCAAAGCAATATTCACCGGGCGGGGTAGCCGAGCAGCTCGACCAGGTCTCCGGTCGCCGCGTCGAAGGCCTCGTAGACGTCGTCGTCGAAGTGGTTGCGCCAGTCGCCGGACTTCCCTTTCCGGTAGTGCGAGACCTTTTCCGTCCCGGCCGGTTCCTTGCGCATTCTGGAGAAGCTGTACCGCGCGAGCAGACCCGCCAGCTCCGCCGGCGGCAGCGTTATCCCGCAATGCCGCAGCAGCTCGTCCAGCTCTTGCGCCTGGCGTTGCCCGGTCAGATCCTCGTACCGGACCAGCCGCACCGCGTCCGCCTCCGGCGCCGTCGCCCAGGAGCGCAGGGCCTTGAAGGTGCCCTTGCGGGACTGCTGGCCGATGACGTAGAGCAGCCCCTCTTTCATCGACCGCTCCTGCAGGACCTTGCGCACCTGCGGGATGTCGCCCATCGGCGTGTGCGAGCTGCGCGTGGAGAAGTAGCTCGAGACGATCACGTCACGCGGGTCGCGCAGGACGAAGAAGGTGCGGTACCGGTCGGGCTTCGGGATCGCCGCGAACTTCTGGTGCGACAGGAACAGCGAGGAGATCACCCGGTCCGGCGGGAACGGCTGCGGGTGGCGCCACTTGTACGGCCGCGGATCGTACGGCAGCAGCCCCGAATAGCGGTACACCACCGGATCGCTGAATATCGCCTTTATCCACTGGCTGGCCGTCTTGCGCACCGCGCAGTGGTAGACGTTGTCGAATTCGCTGCGCGAGGTCACCGGAACCGTGAACCGCAGCCGCGCGTTATGGGCATCGCACAGCACCCGGCGGGCCACCACCCGCAGCGAATTGGGGGTGTGCTGTTTGGTGAACGTGACGGTCCGATTGAGCATCGCCCAAACTCCTGTCCTCACCTGCGCGCCAGGGTGCGCCGCCGGCAGGTGAAGGTCTTTGTTCAGGTTTTTCGTGCAGTCCGCCCGGTTCGTACCGCCGCCCCCGGCGACGAACCTGCTGGTGGCAAAACTGTACATCATCGATCGACAAAGTCCTCATTGGAGCGCATTGACGCCGGCCGACACGGTGCGGTCAATTGCCTGTATTCAGCAGCCAGCGAAATTGCACGGCCGGGCCGGCCCGGACGGCCCGTGCAACCTTGGCGCCGGCGCATCCGTCATGGGGGTGTGAGAGGCGATCGAGACAAGCAGTTCCACGAATTCGTGCTGGCACAGCGCGCCGGTCTGCTCCGTACGGCCACGCTGCTGACCGCGGGCGACCGTCACCTGGCCGAGGACCTGGTGCAGTCGACCCTGACCAAGCTGTACGTGGCTTGGCCGTCCTTCCAGCGCGCCGACAACCCCCACGGGTACGTGCGGCGCGCCCTGGTCAACGCCCTGAGTGACGAGCGCCGGCGATTGTGGCGGCGACGGGAGCGACCGACGGCCGAGTTGCCGGAGTTGCCCCGTACCGATCGGCACAGCGAGCCGATGGAAGAGGGCCTGCGGACCGCCCTGCGCGAGTTGCCGCCGAAGATGCGGGCCGCCGTGGTGTTCCGCTACTTCCACGACCTCACCGTCACCGAGACCGCCGAGGTGCTCGGCTGCTCGGAGGGCACGGTGAAGAGCCAGACCTCCCGCGCGCTGGTTCGCCTGCGTACCGCACTGGAAATCCGACCGGCCGTTCCGGCCTTTCGCTGAAAAGGAACAAAATGGACCTGCACCGCCACTTCGACACCCTCGCGGGCCCGGAGGTCACGCCGACCATGGATGACATCAACGCCGACCTGGACCGCGGACGGCGGGCGCTGCGCAAGCGCCGTACCGTCCAGAAGGTCGCCGGAACCGCGTTCGCCGCGACCGCGCTGGCGGCCGGCCTCGCGATCGCCGGCATCAACGCCCCGACCGACAGCGCGCCGACCGCGGCGCCGCCGCCGCAGGCCCAGGGCACGACGGCCGTCGCCACCCGGCTCGTCGCCTACAAGGGCAGCCAGCCCAAGGGCTACACCATCGACAAGGTCCCGGACGGCTGGGAGATCCAGGCCGACAACGAGTACGCGCTGATCCTCGCGCCGAAGGACGCCCTCGACCAGGACCCGCAGAGCTTCGTCGGCAAGATCGGCATCATGCTCCAGTCCAAGGACCAGCACGAGGCGCCGCAGGGCAAGAAGGTCAGGGTCGGCGACCTCACCGGCGTGCTGGTCCCGGAACAGGAGGTCACCGACCCCACGACGCTCCGGCTCCGCGAGGAGGCCAAGCGCGAGGCGATCGCCAAGGGCGGCCCGTCCGCGGCCCCGTTCCTGGTGGAGGACGACGCCAACGACGGCGCGACCCTGTGGGTCAAGCAGCCGAACGGCGTCTACCTGCTGGTGCAGTTCTGGGAAGGGCTGGGCCTGAGCGAGCAGGACATGCTGGGAATCGGCGCCGGCGTCCACGTGCACAAGGACGCGGTGCAGGGCGTCGGCTGAACAAGCCGCCAGCCAAAATGCGGGGCGAGCCGATCCGGCTCGCCCCGCATTCGCGCGCCGACGTCTTCTACTACTGCAACAAGGTGCTGAATTCCTGGAAACGCGCCTGGGAGCTCCGGGATCTCTGCGGGCTAAGCCGAAGACCCGGCGCGAGCGGTTTCTCGAGCTGGTCAACGACGAGTATCTGCGCGCCGAGAAACGCGGGGCACCGGCGCGACGGTATGAACCGCGCCGGCGTTCCACCGCAGAGCGGGACCTGATCAGTCCCGGACCTGATCGAACTCGCCGGCCTTGATTCCTGCGACCAGATGGCGCCACGCCGGCCGGGAGATGGCGAGGGAGGCGTCGGGCACCTGCGAGTTCCGGAGGCCGACCAATTCTCCGAGATCAGCTATCTCGACGCAATGGTGGTCGCTCACGCAGCGCGCGCTGCGGCGCCAGGTGGCCTGGGATCGATCTGTTTGCACGCTGAGCCTCCGGACAGTCAAAGGAGCGACGCTACCGTAGCGTCCCGGCGACTGGCGCTCGGAATTGCCCCGTCTTGTCCTTCGTACAGGCAGGTGTGTGGCGGGCGGCGGCGTTCGGCCGAATGCCACCCTGCCTGCTCGTTTGCGGCCGAGTTTGTGCGGTAGGAGGGATTCGAACCCTCTCAGCGATGCACCTGCTTTACAGGCAGGTCCGACTCTCCAGCGTCGGCGCTACCGCGGGAACGGGGTGTCCAGGTGCTCCGGCGGGTGGATTCGAACCACCACCGTACGGATTAACAATCCGCTGCCCTGCCGTTGGGCGACGCCGGACCGCGTCGGGTTGGCCGGATTCGAACCGGCGGCCTCTCGGTTCCAAACCGAGCGCGCTGACCAGGCTGCGCCACAACCCGTTGCGCGTTCCCAGCAGGACTCGAACCTGCGACCTCGACGTTCGTAGCGTCGCGCGCTTTCCAACTGCGCCATGGGAACAACAGTCTCGCCGGGTGGATTCGAACCACCGACCTTCGCCTTATCAGGGCGACGCTCCGACCGGCTGAGCTACAGCGAGACGATCTGACCTGCGTACCCGGAGGGGGATTCGAACCCTCAACCTTCCGACCCTGAATCGGACGCCTCTTCCGTTGGGCTACCCGGGCTGGCACTTTCTGAAAAGGTGGACAGGCGTCTTTTCCGGAAACGAAGAAGCCGCCCGTGCCTCGGTGTGAGGTGGGCGGCTCAAGACGCAGGAAATGCTGCGCTAACCGCTCCACCGCCGCCGTCCACGACTGCGCGTGGGACGTCGAAGGTCAAGCTCAACCGGCATGAGGGGCAGAATATTCGGATAGCCGGACGCGATAGCGGGCTGCTGCGACATGACGGTTCACTCCCCTCGGGCTTGGTGGTCATAGCTTGCGCGACCCGGCGCGGATGCGCCAGCGATTATCGGTCGGCCATGATGGCGGCATGATCTTCTCCACCGGACAGCGGGTCGTTTTCATCGGCGACAGCATCACCGACTGCGACCGCCGGGGCGCCGCGCCGCCCTACGGCGACGGTTACGTCGAGCTGGTGCGCAGCCTCGTTGTCGCCCGTCATCCCGAGCTCGGGCTGAGCTGGGTCAACCGGGGCGTCGGCGGTGACACCGTGCGGGATCTGGCGGCCCGGTGGGAGGCCGACGCGATCGGCACCGCGCCCGACTGGCTCTCCGTCATGATCGGCATCAACGACGTCTGGCATGCCTTCGGCAGTCAGCCGCGCAAGGCCGTGCCTCTCGACGAGTACGCGACGACGCTGCGCACGTTGCTGCGCCGGGCGGTCGACCGCACCGGCTGCCGGCTCATCGTCGCCGAGCCGTACATCATCGAGCCGGACCGGGCCGAGCCGCAGCGCGCCGCCAGCGACCGGTACGGCCTGGTCGCGCGGGAGATCGGCGCGGAGTTCCGGGCGGTGGTCGTGCGTACCCAGGACGCGTTCGACGAGGTGCTGCGGTCGACCACCCCGGCGGACTGGGCCGACGATCGCATCCACCCCAACCGGCCGGGGCACGCCGTCATCGCCCAGGCGTTCCTGCGGGCGATCGGATACCAGCTCTAGTCGAGGATCGGCAGGGTGGACGGGCCGTTGTCGACGAACGCGTACGTCGTCTTCAGCGGCGCGTCGCCCAGTTCCTCGGCGATCAGGCCGGACTGCGGGAACACCTGGAGGAACGCGCTCTGGTTGCTGATCGCGTACGTGGGCTCGCCGGTCTTGGTTTTGGCCCGCTGCCGGGTGATCGTGAAGAGCTGGCCGGCCCGGCCGGCGTCGCAGGCCGCGGCCTCGACGGTCAGCGGGGCGGTGCCGTTGTTCTTGATGCCCAGGCACGAGGGTTCGCCGCTCGCGCCCGCCTTGGCCGTCTTGATCAGGTGCTTGCCGCCGGACGGGGTGAGCACGAACAGGCCGTGCTCGGCCTCGCCGTCGGTGAGCGTGAGCCGGCCGCGGTCGTCGACCACGACGATCGACTCGAAGCTGGGGACCGGCTTGATCACGATCTGCCGCTTGCCGGCCAGGATCGGGTCCTCGGCCTTGCCGGTCGCGGCCTTCTTGCCGCCGGCCTTCTTGCCGGCCGGCTTGCTCCCGGCCGACGATGCGGCGACCGGCGTCGGGCTCTCGGCGGGCGGCGTGGTGAAGGCGACCGGCCCGCCGGACGTCCGGTCGACGGGGGTGCAGGCCTGCTGGCTGAGCAGCGCGCCGGCGGCCAGGACGCCGAGGAGAACGGTGGTACGACGATTCCGCACGGGATTCCTCCAGATCGATGTACGTCCGACCCGGCCCATGCTTGTCGATCTATGGGTGCCCGCGCGTTGCCGCCGTGCACAGTGGCACGAACCCTGGAGTTCTCCACGCGTCCGGCCTAGCCGATCACAGGGAGTGTGGTCGCGATCGGCCACGCCACGACCAGTGATCCGACGAGCGCGATCAGCCACGGCGGCGCGGCGAACCGGTGCAGCAGGGCGCTCCAGCCCGCCTGCCACACCAGCAGGACCGCCAGCAACGGCACGACAAGCAGCACAAAGCCCGAGGTGAGCCCGACGACGGCGGCCCCGGTCAGCGCGATCACCGCGACCGTCGAGACGGCCAGGACACCCAGGCTGTTGCCGTTGGTGACCCGCTCGGCGGCGTAGGCGAGCACGGCGAAACCCGCCCAGACGATCACGAGCAGCCACCAGCGGACACCCACCGGCAGGGCGTGGGTGAGGCCGAGGTGCATCGGTACGGCGATCACCGTCGCCGCGTACCCGATGAGCACCGGGGTGGCGACCGCCAGCCGCAGCCTTCCCGGCGCGGTGACCGGCTCCGCGGCCGGGAAGGTGGCCCCGCGCCACCGGCGGTAGCCGAGCAGCGCGGCGCCGGCGACACCGGTGAGCCCGACCACGTAGCCGCCCACGGCGAGCGGCAGCCGGCTGGTCGGCAGCAGCGGCGCGGCCAGCGCGGCGAGCCCGGCGGCCGGCGCCGCCACCGCAAACGTGACACCGAGCTGCGGCCCGCGCAGGGGCGGCCAGCCGGCCCGGACGTCACCGAGCAGCAGCCGAGCGACGGGGTAGAGACCGGCCAGCAGCGCCAGCAGCAGGATCGCGGCGCCGCCCACCCGGCGGATCGGTGACGGCAACTCGGCCACGGCTGCCGGGTCCCCGAAGCTCTGGGCCAGCCAGGCTGCCGTCTCGCGATGGGTGCGCGGCGCGTACAGGATGGAGATGTGCTCGACGCCGGGCACGACCACCATCGATCGGTTCGCGCCGGCCGGCGCGGCGGCGCGGGCGGCCTCGGACCGGAAGCCGGGGAATTCCAGCGCGCCGACGAGCAGGAGCAGCCGCGCCGGCCGGTCCGGCAGGACCGTCGAGGAGTCCGGCAGGGAGATCGCGACCGTGGCCGCGACCTCGGGGTGCGCGACCGCGTAACGGGTCACCGCGGCGGCGCCCATCGAATGGCCGACCAGCGCGATCCGGGACGGGTCGACATCCGGCAGGCCGCGCAGATGCGTTGCCGCGACGTCGAGGTCGCGCTGCAGGGCGGCGGTGGAGCTGTCGGTGCTCGCGGTGCCGTCGGGCAGCGGACGGGTGTTGGCACCGTGCCCGGAGAAGTCGAGCAGCACGACCACGTAGCCCTGCGCCGACAACACGTCGCCGAACTGGGCCATCAACCGCGCGGAGCCCGCGAAGCCGTGGGCGACCACCACGCCGGGGCGGCGGCCCCCGGCCGGCGGGTGCACCTCGTCGAGCGGCACGCCGCCGACCACGACGTGCCGGCGGGTGGCATCGCCGGAGCCGGCGAGCAGCCAGCCGCCCAGGCCGGCCAGTACCAGGACGAGGACCGCCGTGATGGCGGCCGGCTTTTGGTGGGAGCGCACACACGACAGTACCCATGGATGTCGGTCGTTTCTGGTTCGGCGTCGGCTGAGCCGGTAGGGCAGCCCCGCCGGGACCTCGGTTCCGGCGGGGCTGCCGCATTCCCGGGTCAGGACGGGCCGCGGTCCTGCCACGTGCACAGGCACACCTTGTTACCCTGCGGGTCGGCGAGCACCCAGAAGCTCGGCGCCTCCGAGTCACTGACCAGCGTGCCGCCGGCGGCCACCGCCGCCTCGATCCGGGGCTGGATCTGCGCCGGGTCCAGCCAGAGGTCGGGGTGCCAGCGCTGCCGCGGCTCCTGGCTGCCGGACTGCTGCAGCCACAGGGTCGGCAGCACCCCGTACGGGTCGCGCAGCTCGTCGCCGTCGGGCTCCATCGCCAGCACGGCGCCCCAGAACGGCCGCACCGCGGCGAAGTCCGGGCTGTCCAGGGCGAACTCGAGCCGGGCGACGCTCGCGCATTCGGTCGCGGCGCCGGCGTCGGCTGCCAGCGTCGAGATGGTGCCGGCCAGCCGGAGGTCGCGGGCGCTGACCGCGCCCACGTCGTGGCTGGTCAGTCGCACATCCACATGGGTGTAGCGCAGGTCCAGGTCGGGGTGGTGGTCCATCGCCTCGGCGGCGGCGCCGATGGCGTCGACCAGGGCCAGCCCGGCCTTGAAGTCCCCGGTCCTGATCCTGGTCTGCAACCCGCCGAGCAGGTACGCCCACCCGGCCGGCGCCTGCTCGGCGATCTCCTGTGCGGTCAGCTTGGTCATCCTGGGATGCTCGCGCACCGGCCGGAGAAGTCAAGCCACCCTCGGGTGACCCGGCGCGTGTTGTCCGGGCGGGCCGTCGCGCCCGCGGGGAAAGTACGGCCATGCGCAGCAGAACCGTGGTGGTGGCGATGATTGCCGCCCTCGTCGTCACGCCCGGCGCGGCCGTCGCCCGCCCCGTCCCGGCCGGCCCGTCGCCGCGGGAGGCCGAGCGGCTCGCCCGTTCCTGGACCGCGCCGGCGGCTCAGGGCGCCATCGGGTCGAGTCCCACCTATGTGCACGGTTCGGTCTACTACACCGAGGACGCCTGGCCGGCCGGCGACCCGCGCAGCGGCAAGCGGATCTCCCGGCGTGACGCGGTGACCGGCCGGTCGCTGCCGTTCGCCGCGCCCGCGATCAAGGCGCTGTTCCTCGGCGAACCGGCCAGCGACGGTGTGCGCGTCTTCACGATCAGCGCCTATGAGAACGCCGGGCCGGTGGCGCGGATCCGGGCGTACACGCTGGACGGGTGGTCGTCCTGGGCGCGGTGGGTGCCCGGTGAGCAGTTCCTGCCGAGGGTCGTCGTCGCCGGGCGCCTGGTGATCGCGGCCGGCGAGCTCGACTGCGACCGTGAGCCTGAGGCGGGCTGTGCGCGTACCACTGTTGCCGCGTGGTCGGCGGCCACCGGCAAGCCGGCCTGGCAGCGCACCGTACCGGGTGGAGCGCCGCAGCTCACCGCGGCGGCCGGGCGGCTGACCGTGAGCACCTCGACCGGTCCGGGCGTCGCCGCCCTCACCGCCGTGGACGTCGCCACCGGGCACCGGGTGTGGTCCCGCAAGGGGCTCACGGCCGGCCCGGTGGCCGCCGACGCGGGCCATGTCTACCTGGCCGCCGGCGATCTCTGCGCGCTGCGCGCGGCGGACGGCAGCACGCGGTGGTGCGTCAGGGACCGCCGGTATCACGACGTCATGGTCGCGGACGGCGGGCTCTACACGGTCTCCGACTCCGAGGTGGCCGACCGCGACGAACGGGTGGACGCCCGCACCACCGGCGGCCGGGCCCGGTGGTCGGTGCCGGCGAGCCCGACCGGGCCGCTGACCGTCTCCAACGGCGTCGTCTACTTCCAGCACTACCCGATGGACGGCCCGGTGCTGCCGCATCCCGTCGACCGGCCGACCCGGCTGGTCGCGCTGCGCGGGAGCACCGGCGCGAGGCTGGCCGAGGTGCCGCTGAGCGACGGCTACAGCAGCGGCGCCGTGGCGGTGGGCGGGGGCCGGGTGTTCACGTCCGCGTACCTGACCGCGGTGCAGGGCTTCGCACCGCGGCGGTAGCGGGGGCCCGGGGTCAGCTCCAGCCGGCGTCGCGGCAGGCCTGGGTGAGCGCGTCTGCGGCGGACTTCCACTCGGTGGTGCTGTCGTTGGCGCTGCGGCCCACCGCGAGGACCCGGTCGGCGATCACCTCGTTGTCGGTGCCGGCGGCCGACTTGCTCACCGTGTCGGCCAGCGCGAGCCGGGTGGCCGCGGAGCGGGCCTGCGGGTAGCCGTCCGCGAAGTCGTCACAGGCCTGGGTGGCCGGGGCGTCGAGCGGCCCGGCGCCCTGCTCGTCGCGGGCGGACCTGCCCACCGCCAGCCCCACCAGGACCACCACGATCACCGCGGCCCCGATGATGATCTGACGCTTGTTGAGACTCAGCTTCACAGCTCTCCACTCTGACCGCACGGGCGGGAATCCGGAAGGCAGATTATCCGCCCGCCGGGCGCCGGCCCGCGCGGCAGAGCGCGCGCGTGCGAGGGATCAGCCGGAACGGCGCGGCAGCTTCCAGCCGGGCCGCGGGAAGTGGCAGGTGTAGCCGTTCGGGATGCGCTCCAGGTAGTCCTGGTGCTCCGGCTCGGCCTCCCAGAACGGCCCGGCGGCGGTCACCTCGGTGACGACCTTGCCCGGCCACAGCCCGGACGCCTCGACGTCCGCGATCGTGTCCAGCGCGACCCGCTTCTGCTCGTCGTCCAGGTAGAAGATCGCCGACCGGTAGCTGAGGCCGATGTCGCCACCCTGGCGGTTCAGCGTGGTCGGGTCGTGGATCTGGAAGAAGAACTCCAGCAGGTCACGGTACGAGGTCACGGCCGGGTCGTAGCTGATCTCGATCGCCTCGGCGTGACTGCCGTGGTTGCGGTAGGTCGCGTTCGGCACGTCACCGCCGGTGTAGCCGACCCGGGTGTCCAGGATCCCGGGGCGCTTGCGGATCAGGTCCTGCATCCCCCAGAAACAGCCTCCGGCGAGCACGGCCTTCTCGGCGGTCATCGTCAACACCTCTTTCTCCAGCGGCAGCCCTCCGAACGGTAGCGCGCCGGCCCGCCGGGGCGGGCGCACACCCGATCAGGGACGGTTGGCGGCATTTCGCATAGCCGCCGGGGTGATGGGTACCGGAGAGGGAGACGCGCTGGTCGGAACGGGTCGGCGTCGGATGAGGAACGGAGATGATCATGACCGATACCCAGTCGCGCACCGCATGGCCGGCGGAGGCGTCAACCGCGCAGCTCGTGAGTCAGATGTCCGAGCAGGTGTCCACCCTCGTCCGGGACGAGCTGGCGCTCGCCCGCGTGGAGATGGTCGAGAAGGGCAAGCGGGCCGGCACCGGCGCCGGGCTGCTCGGCGGCGCGGGCGTGCTGGCGATGTACGGCGTGGGCGCCCTGCTCGTCACCATCGGCGCCGCCCTGGCCACCGTATGGCCGACGTGGCTGGCCGCGCTCGTGGTCACCGTGGTGGTCTTCGCCGTCGCAGCGGTTGCCGCGCTGCTCGGCAAGAAGCAGGTGCAGCAGGCCGTGCCGCCGGCGCCGACGGCCGCGGTCGACAGCGCCAGGCGTGACGTGGACGCGGTGAAGGCCGCCGTCCGGCACGGGAGGCACGGATGAGCAGCGACACCACCACCCGGCCGGGCAGCGTGGCGCCGGCCGACCCGGCCGAGCTCCGGGCCGAGATCGCCCGCACCCGCGACGACCTGGGCGTGACCGCCGCCGCCCTGGCCGCCAGGACCGACGTGCGGGCCCGCCTGCGGGGACGGGCCGCCGCCCTGGCCGACGCGGTACGCCGCCCGGTGCCGGTCGCCGTGATCGCGGCGGTCGCCTCCGCCACCACCGTGGCGCTGGTGCTGATCCGCCGCAGCCGCCGCTGACCTCCCGACATGCGAGACGGCCCGTCCCGGTCCCGGGGCGGGCCATCGGTAAAAGCGAGACTTTTTCCGGATTCGCCTGATTCGCCGGGCCGTTCTCGGGCGTAATAGGCCATGTGAAACGTCTGTCCGCGCTCCTGAGCGCCCTGATCCTGACCGTTGCCCCCGCTCTCGCCCCGGCCACCCCGGCCGCCGCGGTGACCCCGGCCGAGGCCGCCCCCGCCTACCACGTGGTCCGGCCCGGCGAGACGATCAAGAGCATCGCCGCGGCCTACGGCATCCGGCGGCGTGACCTGCGGGCCTGGAACGGCCTCCGCAAACCGCACCAGCCCAGCACCGACGGCGTGCTCAACCTGGCCCGGCCGGTCACCGGCGGGCTGACCGGCTGGCGCTCCCGGATCGAGACCGTCACGGCCGGGGCGGTGAACTGGACCGTCGCGAAGAAGTGCCCGGTGCCGCCGGCCGACCTGCGCAAGGTCTGGGTCACCTACATCGACTTCTACGGCGCCGCCCAGCAGGGCAGCATCGTCGTGCACCGGACCATCGCAACCCGGACCCAGCGGGCCTTCCAGGCGCTGTACCGGATGCGCTTCCGGATCCAGGGGATGAGCCCGATGACGCTCAACGCGCCGTACATCTCCGACATGGGCGCGGTGACCTCGGGGTACAACTGCCGGGTCGTGGGTGGGAGCAAGACCTGGTCGCAGCATGCGTACGGGCTGGCCATCGACGTCAACCCGGTGCAGAACCCGATGGTCCGCGGCTCGTCCATCGACCCGGTGGGCGGCCGCGCGTTCCTCCGGCGCGACGTCTACCGGCGCGGCATGATGCACGCCGCCGGGGCCGTCCGGGCCTTCACCGACCAGGGCTTCTACTGGGGCGGGCGGTGGCGCAGCCTCAAGGACGACATGCACTTCAGCATGAACGACCGCTGATCAGGCGGCCCGCAGCAGGGCGACCAGGAAATCCGCGCCGGGTCCGAACGGGCGCAGGTCCCAGGTGGCCAGCAGCACGTCCGGGTTCAGCCCGGCGGCGGTCGCGTCGGCGAGGAAGTCGTCGAACGCGTACCCGCGATCGGCGCCGAAGCCGATCGCCACCCGGCCCTGCTCGCCGAGGTGGGCCCGCATCCGGCGGAGAATCCCGGCCCGGGTGTCCGGGGCGACGAAGGTCATCACGTTGCCGGCGCAGACGATCACGTCGAAGCGGTCCGGCAGGTCCAGCTCGGCCAGGTCACCGACGCGCCAGTCGGGCCCGGGGTGGTCCTCGCCGGCCGCGGCGATCAGCTCCGGATCAAGATCAACGCCGGTGACCTCGTGGCCGAGCGCGGCGAGCCGGCCGCCCACCCGGCCGGCGCCGCAGCCGGCGTCGAGGATCCGGGCGCCGCGCGGCACCATGCTATCGATCAGCCGTGCCTCGCCGCCCAGGTCGGCGCCGTTGCGGGCCATCGTGCGGAAGCGTTCGATGTACCACTGCGAATGGCCGGGGTTCGCCGCGATCTGCTGCAGCCAGAGGTTGTCCACGTGACAGCACACTGCCAGACGGAACGGGCCCGGTCTCGGGAAGAGACCGGGCCCACACTCATTCCCGGATCACCACTTGCGGTAGTCGTCCTGGGTCTGCGCGTTGAAAACGTCCGTCTCGGCGCGGCGGGCCGGGTTGGTCCGCCGGTCCTTCAGCTCCAGCACGTCCACGCCCTTGACGATGTCGTTGGAGTAGATGAAGCCGTTGTACCAGTACGCCGACCACGAACCGCCGCCGACGAACTGGGTGGCCGAGAGCGGCCCGCGCTCCCAGTACGCGATCTCCTTGGGCTTGCGCGAGTTGGTGAAGTCCCAGACCGAGATGCCGCCCTGGTACCACGCCTGCACCATGATGTCGCGCCCCGGCACCGGGATCAGCGAGCCGTTGTGGGCCACGCAGTTCTCGAAGTCGGTGTTGGTCCGCGGGATCTTGAAGTAGCTGCGGAACTCCAGCTTGGCCCGCTTGCCCTTGCCGACGATGTCGTAAACGGCGTCGGCGCCGCGGTGGGGGCCGATCTCCGGGTTGCAGGTGGCCGCGCCGCCGCCGCCGAGCTCGTCGGTGAAGACGATCTTGGTGGCCTTGTTGTTGAACGTGGCCGAGTGCCAGAAGGAGAAGTTCACCGTGTCGCGGACGCTCGTGATGACCTTCGGCGCGCTCCGGACCGAGATGTCGAACAGCACCCCGTCACCCATGCAGGCGCCGGCGGCGATGTCCTTCTCCGGGTACGCGGTGATGTCGTGGCAGCCGGTCGTCGGCGACTGCCCCTCGGCGCCACCCGGGTAGCCGCCGTCCGGGAACAGCACCGGGGTCGCCACCACGGCGGCCGCGGCCGGGTTCCCCACCGGCACCCGCACGATGGAGATCTTGTCGTGCGGCAGCGGGCAGTTCGGCAGGTCCGTGCCGGCCAGGTTGTACGACGACACGTACAGGTAGATCGAGTTGTCGCCGCGCTTGCCCGGGATCAGCGTCTGGGTGTGCGAGCCGCAGTCCGTCTTGACCGCCTTGAGGTACTTCGGCGTCAGCGGGTCGCTGATATCGAAGATCTTGATGCCCTCCCAGCGGTCGCCGGGAGCGGCGTTGGTCGAGCCGACGTTGTCGCAGGAATCGTTCGTCCGCTGTGAGTCGGTGCCCAGGAACAGCAGGTTGCCCTTGACCGTCACGTCGTTCTGCGAGCCGGGGCAGAGCACCTGCGCGGCGACGGTCGGCGCCTTGGGCTTGCTGATGTCGTAGACCGTGAAGCCGTTGTAGTTACCGCCGTATGCGTAATCGCCCTGGAAGGCCCAGTCCGAGTTGGTGGAGTTCGCGAACGGGCCCGTCTTCGGCAGATAAGCGACCTGGTTGAGGTTCGGGGTGCTGGCGACCTCGTCGACGCCGGGCGGTGTGCCCGGGTCGGGAACGGGGCTCTGTGCCGCACCGCTGGAGGGGGATGCCAACAGTCCGATGAGGATTGCCGCCGCGCTGAGGCATGCCGTGCGCTTGAGCTGCCGCCCTCGTGAGGCAGTGTGCTTCATGGAGCTCCTTCCGGCTCGCGCACCAAGGGGCAGGATGTTGTCACGGTCGGTGCGCATTCACCTTGGTCGTTACAGTAGTGGCCGGAGGCGGCACGCGGGGGCACAGTTATCCGCACGAGAGGACCCGATGACTCGGCAGAGGACATTGACGCTGGTCACCGTGGCAGCGGTGCTGCTGGCCGCCGGCGGAGGGGCCTGGGCGGCCCGCTCGGGCGACGGCGACCCGGCCGCCGCGCCGCGGCCGGCCGTGAGCTCGGCGCCGCCGGTCCGGGTGGTGCTGCCCGGCAGGCCCGGCGAGTCCGCCCGGGTCACCGACTCGGATCAGGTACGCGCACCCGACGGCTCGACCTACAACACGATCGATGTCGCTTTTGTGCAGATGATGATCGTGCACCACACCCAGGCGGTCGAGATGGCGCGGCTGGCCCCGGAACGCGCCGGTGGCACCGGGCTGCGCGCCCTGGCCGCCCGGATGGACGCCGCCCAGGCACCGGAGATCAACTGGCTGAAGCAGTGGCTGCGGGCCCGCAAGCTGCCCGAGTCCGACCCGCGGCACGACCACAGCACCATGCCGGGCATGCAGACGCCGGCCGCGCTGGCGGCGCTCACCGCGGCCCGAGGCGCCGAGTTCGACCACACGTTCGTCACGATGATGACGGCACACCACCGGGGCGCCCTGCGGATGGCCGGCGACGTGCTGGCCGGCGGCACCGATCAGGCGCTGCACGAGGTGGCCAACGAGATGGCCGTCGAGCAGGGCAGCGAGATCCGGCGGATGGAACAACTCTAGGGAGTTGCCTCGGTCACCTGATCGAGCCGCGGAGATGCGTCGGGGTCCGGTTCCCCGATAGGTTGTCCGGTGTGGATATGAGGGGTGTGGTTCGCCGTACGCGGCTGCCGCTCGTCGTGTCCCTGTTCCTCGCCGCGCTGCTCGGCGCGCCGACCGCGGCCGGCCCGGTCACCGATCCCCTTCCGGTGCCCACCGCCGCCGCCGTCGCCGCCCCGGCCGCCTCGGCTCCCGCGCCGGCCGTCGCCGAGACGATCGTCACCGCGCCGCCGGCCGCCCCGGCGTCGTCGGCCCGGCCGGTCCGGCTCGCCGCTCCCCTCCTGACCGACCAGGTCAGCAGTGCCGCCACCGCGCCGCGAGGTCCGCCCCGCACCGCCTGAACGTCTCGTCACGCCCTCACGGAAGTTCGAGGGTGCTCGATTACCGACCTCTCGCGGTGGACAAGGGATAGATCATGAACTTTGCTGTGGCACTTCTCGTCGGCAACAGCGGCCGGGTGGCCGCCATCTGGCTCGCGCTGATCGTGCTGGCCGTCGTCGCCCTCTTCGCGCTGGCCCTGCCCCGCGGCGTGCACCGCCCGCGGCAGATCTCCGCCTGGCTGGCCGAGAACGCGGCGCAGAAGCGCGCCGAGACCGAGCGCCGGGCCGCGGAGGCCGCCGAGGCGATCCGGTACGCGGACGAGATCGCCGTGGCGGCCAGCGGGGCGGCCAACACCGCCGAGCGCCGCCGCGACGAGTGCCAGTGGGCGCAGGCCGCCGTCGAGGACGCCTGGCAGGCGTACCAGCAGGCGGACGCCACCCTGGCCCGCGCCCGCCGCGCCGCCGCGTACGGCGTCCCGGCCACCCCGGTCTCCGACGACGAGCGCGCCGACCGGGCCCAGGCGCTGCGCCGCTCCGCACAGGCCGCGTACCGCCGGGGCAACCTCTCCGACACCCAGCTGCTGGACGCGCTGACCCACCGCAACGGCTGGGACCCGGCGCTGCACCCGGTCGAGCAGGAGCTGGTGCTGGCCCGGGCGGCGGTCAGCCACCGGTTCGCCGCATACCAGCGCAGCCTCGACGCCGAGAACGCCGCCTGGCAGGCCTCCGACATCGCCACCGCGGCGGTCCGCAGCCTGCGTCTGGAGGTCGCCGCCGCCGAGGCGCTGGCCGGATCGGCCCGGGAGGCCCTGCCGGCCGGCGTCCGCCAGGCCCCGAACGCCCGCCGCGTGCCCGCCGCCGTCTGAACCGATGCGCATCGCCCTGGTGACCTCGCGGTCCTTCCCCGAGGCCAACTGGCACGACGGTGACACCCCGCTGGTGGCCGAGCAGCTCACCGCCCGCGGGGCGACGGCGGCGGTGGTGACCTGGGACGGCGACGAATCGGTCGACTGGGCCGGCTACGACGCCGTGGTGCTCCAGTCGCCGTGGAGCATGTGGCGGCAGGAAGCCCGGTTCGCGGCCTGGCTGCGGGCCCGGCAGGCGGAGGGCACCCGGCTGCTCAACCCGGCGGACGCGGTCGCGCTGGGCTCGGACAAGCGGTATCTGCCCCGCCTCGGTGCGGCCGGCGTCCCGATCGTGCCCACCCTGGTCGTCGAACGGCCCACGGCCGGCGAGCTGCGGGAGGCCTTCCCGCCGGCGGGCTCGCCGCGGCGGACAGTGGTCGCCAAGCCGGTGGCCGCCGGCGGCGCGCTGGGCGCCCGGGAGTTCACCATCAACGAGCTGCCCCAGCTGGTCGCCTACGCCGCGGAGCTGGGCACGGCGATCATCCAGCCGTACGTGCACGCCATCGACACCCACCGCGAGCTCGGCGTGCTGACCTTGGACGGGCGCGTCTCGCACGCGATCACCAAGGCCGCCATCCTCCGGCCCGGGGACGCCACCCGGGCCTTCCATCCCGATCCGCAGCCGTACCGGAGCTTCACCCCGCGGCAGGAGCAGGTGATCACCCGGAGCTACGCCGCGTTGCGTGGGCTGCTGACGCGGGAACCGCTGGCGGTGCGGCTGGACTTCATCATCGCGCCGGACTCGCCGGCCGGGCTGCTGTTGCTCGAGGTCGAGATGGTCGCGCCGGTGAAGTTCTTCGCGCACTTCCCCGCCGAGTGCGCCGCCTATGCCGAGGCGATCCTGGCGCGGGCCGGTGGCGTCACGCCACCCCGCCGTTGACGTAGATCGTCTGGCCGTTGATCCACCGGGCCGGGCCGGCCAGCGCGGAGACGACCTCGGCGATGTCCGCCGGGCGGCCCAGCCGTTGCATGGGGTTCTGCTGCGCCATCCGCTCGATCGTCGCCTCGTCCTTGCCGTCCAGGAACAGCGCGGTCGCGGTCGGGCCGGGCGCCACCGCGTTGACGGTGATGTCGCGGCCGCGGAGTTCCCTGGCCAGGATCGGGCCGATCGCCTCGACGGCCGCCTTGCTCGCCGCGTACGCCGCGTAGGTCGGCAGGTGCAGCCGCGTCACCGAGGTGGAGAAGTTGATGATCGCGCCGCCCGGACGCAGCCGGCGGGCGGCCTCGCCGTCGACCACGAAGGTGCCGCGGACGTTGGTGCGGTGCATCCGGTCCAGGTCGACGAGGCTCAGCTCGGTGACCGGGGCGAGCAGCATGATGCCCGCCGCGTTGACGGCCACGTCGATGCCGCCGTACCGCTGCTCGGCCAGGTCGAAGGCCGCCCGGACCGCGGTCTCGTCGGCCACGTCGGCCTGGATCGCGGCGGCGGACCCGCCGGCGGCCTCGATGGCCGCGACCGCGCTCTCGGCCTCGGTGTTGTTGCCCGCGTAGACGATGACGACGTGCTGGCCGTCGGCGGCGAGCCGCTCGGCCACCGCGCGGCCGATGCCGCGGGATCCGCCGGTGACGATCGCGACGCGGGGCTGGTTGCCGGTCATGGTGACTCCTTCACTCAGGTGCTGACGTTGATAACGTCATCACGTTAGCATCGCTACCGTCAAGCCGCTAACGGCAGAGTGTTATCGTCGTTACATGACAGCGACCACCCGCGACCGGATCATCGAGGCGGCCGCCGCCCTGCTCACCGAGGGTGGCCGGGAGGCGGTGTCGACCCGCGCGGTCGGCGCGGCCGCCGGCGTGCAGGCGCCGACCATCTACCGGATCTTCGGCGACAAGCAGGGCCTGCTGGACGCGGTCGCGAGCCACGGCTTCGGCACCTATCTGCGCGGCAAGGCGGCCCTGGCGCAGAGCGCCGACCCGGTCGAGGACCTGCGGCGGGGCTGGGATCTGCACGTCGGCTTCGGGGTCGAACACCCGGCGTGCTACACCCTCATCTACGGCGAGCCGCGGCCCGGCGTGCGGTCCCCGGCCGCCGCGGAGGCCGCGGCCATCCTCGCCGCCCAGGTTCGCCGGATCGCCGAGGCCGGCCGCCTGCGGGTCAGCGAGGAACGGGCCGCCCACCTGATCCACTCGGCCGGCGCGGGCCTGACGTTCGAGCTGATCGGCCTGCTGCCGGAGCAGCGCGACCCCGAGCTGTCGGCGCTGGCCCGCGAGTCGGTCATCGCCGCGGTCACGACGGATGCCCCCGCCGCCGGCCCCGACGGCGTGACCGGGAACGCGATCGCGTTACGGGCGGCGGTGCCGCGGCTCGCCGGGCTGTCGGCCGCCGAGCGGGCCCTGCTCGACGAGTGGCTGGGCCGGATCGCCACTTAGCGCAGCCGCACCCAGCCGCCGGTGCCGACCGACTCGGCCATCGCGTCCAGCGCCCGCGCGCTGTGCACGGCATCGTCCAGGGTCGCCCCGTACGGCCTGCCCTCCGCCACCGACCGCAGGAAGTGGTACGCCTCGATCACCTTCAGGTCGTCGTACCCCATCGCGATCCCCGCACCGGGCTGGAACGCCGCATACTCCCCGTCCCCCGGTCCGACGTGGACGGTCCGGGTCGGCAGGTCCTGGTACCCGTCCCCCACGCTGACGCTCAGCTCGCCCAGCCGGCGGAAGTCCCACGCCACCGCGCCCCGGGTGCCGTGCACCTCGAAGCCGTAGTTGTTCTGCTGGCCCACCGCGACCCGGCTGGCCTCCAGCACCACCCGGGCACCCGAGGCGAGCCGGAGCTGGCTGGAGACGTAGTCCTCGTTCTCCACCGGGCCCAGCTCTCCCCCGGCGGCCCGGATGTGCCCGGCGGTCGCACCCGTCGGCCGGGCCCGCTCGGTCACGAAGGTGGCGGTGTCGGCGACCAGCGCGGTGATCTCGCCGAGCAGGTGCCGGACCAGGTCGACGCCGTGTGCGGCCAGGTCGCCGAGCACGCCGGTGCCGCCCCGGGCCCGCTCGAAGCGCCAGCTCAGCGCGCCCTGCGGATGCGCGGCGTAATCGCTGAGGAGCCGGAACCTGGCGTGCGTGACGGTGCCCAGCTCACCGCCGGTGATCAGCTCGCGGGCGGCGGCCACCGCGGGCGCGTGGCGGTAGTTGAAGCCGACCGCGCCCTGCACCCCGGACTCGTGGACCGCGGCGGCGACCGCCCGGGCGTCGGCCCCGTCCAGGCCGACCGGCTTCTCGATCCAGATGTGCTTGCCGGCCCGGGCCAGCGCCACGCCCAGCTCCCGGTGCAGGAAGTTGGGCGCGGCGATGCTGACGGCCCGGATGCGCGGGTCGGCGGCCAGCTCACGCCAGTCGAGGGTGGCGGCGGTGAAGCCGTACTGCGCGGCGGCCTCGGCGGCCCGCCCGGGCACCTCGTCGGCGACCGCGACCAGCTCGGGCCGGACGCCGAGCTGCGGGAAGTGGTGCAGCACCCGCAGGTACGACTGGGTGTGCACGCGTCCCATCCAACCGAAGCCGGCGACGGCCACCCCGAGCGCTTCTCGACTCATCCGGCCAGTCTGCCCCTACCCGGGACGCACCGGCTGGCCGACCTGGATCCGCTGTGTCGTCACCCCGCGCCGACCCGGGCCCGGCTCCGCGCGGCGGTGCGGCGGCCCAGCGCCCGGACCGCGACCAGGATGATCGGCACCAGCGTGACGTGGCAGAACGCCAGCGTCACCTTGCTGGTGACGTCGAGGTCGGTGGGCACCGTCATCAGGGCGATCGTGCCGATCGCCAGCAGCGGACCGACGACCAGCGCCGTGCGGACCACCCCCTCGCCGAGCGGCGACAGCAGGGCCACGGCCACCAGACCGACAAGCAACGGTACGGCGCCGAAGGCGGCCACTGTGACACCGTCCACCGTCGCCGCCGCACCGGACGAAGTGAAGCGGAAGGTGCCACCGGCGGCCCGGCCCACCGCGTACAGGATCTCGTTGACGACGACCGCCGTCCCGACGCCGGCCGCGAGGATCAGGAGCCGGTCACGCATCCGCCGGCTCCGTGCCCCGCACCAGGAAGGCCTCGATCCGGTCGAGGGCACCCACCCAGACCTCGTTGACGAAGAAGTCCCGGACCTCGGGCTCCGGGAAGCCGCTGTGCACCACGGTCATCAGGGTGCCGTCGTCGACCGCCTCGAAGGTGATCTCGACCCGGGTGGTCATCGTCCGGCCGTCCGGGCTCATCCCGGTGGAGTCGGTGACCAGCCGGTGCGGCCGGTCGATCTCCAGGAACGTCTGCGTCTCGCGGAACAGGTTGTCGGGGTCGGGCCCCCAGACAGCGGTCTGCTGACCGCCCACCCGGAGGTCGACCTCGATCTCGACGATGCCGGGTTTCTCGTCGAGGATGCTGAACCAGATCTTCTGCTTCTCCGCGTCCGTGTACGCGTCGAAGACATCGTCGGGCGTCGCCGGGAGCCGCCGGGTCATCCGCATGTCGAGGGTCATGGCTGGTGTCCTTCCGTGCCGCGTTCGAGAGTGAAGTAGGCGTCGAGGCCGTCGAGCCGCCGGGCCCAGAGCCGCTGGTAGAAGCTGATCCACGCCATGGCCTCGTCCAGCGGCGCCGCCCCGAGCCGGCACTGCCGCGACCGGCCGACCTTCTCCGTGACGACGAGGCCGGCGTCCTCGAGGACCTGGACGTGCTTTTTCATGCCGGTCAGGCTCATCCCGGCGGGCTCCGCCAGCTCACCGATGGTGGCCGGGCCGGTGCCGAGGCGGACCAGGATCTGCCGCCGGTGCGGGTCCGCCAGCGAGGCGAACACCCGATCGAGAACGTCTTGCTGAACCATGTGGTTCACTTTACGACACTGAACCGATGAGTTCAATAACGCTGGCGGGGACAACGGGAAGGGCGGGCGCCCCGTGGCGCCCGCCCTGTGCCCTACCCGACCGTCACCAGGTGCTGGGTGCCGGCGGCGCGACGACCGGCGGGCGGTCGTCGCAGGTGATCGTGTTCGGCAGTTCCCACGGCGCCAGCCACGGGCCGGTCGTGCCGCCGCCGTCGTTGCCGCCCAGGTCCGTCACGGTGAACTCCGAGCCGGTCGGCTTGAAGTTGAACGCACCGCAGTTGTTGATGCCGACCGCGCCGACGTTGCGGGCGTCGACGTTGGCGAACGAGGCGCCGCCGGCCACCCGGGCGCTGACCACCGAGGTGCCCGTGCCGTCCACCCGGATGTCCTCGAAGGCCACGCCGCTGATCGAGTACAGGTCCTTCACGCCCCACTCGCTGACCAGCATGATCGCGTTGTAGGTGCTGTCCAGGTAGTGGTCGCCGGTGACCCGGATGGCCGCGGTGATGCTCTTGTCCAGCGCGTAGAACCAGATGGCGCCGAGGCCGATCCTCCAGTTCAGTTCGAACGTTCCCGCCCGTACCACGGTGTTGTTCTTGATCGTGAGCGCGCCGGCGAACGGCTCGGCGCCGAACCGGGAGCCGACGTGGATGCCGCTGCCCTCCCGGATCGGGTCGGCGATCAGGTTGTTCGACACGGTGTTGTCGGTGCCGCCGTAGATGGCGATGCCGTTGGCCAGGGTCGGCGTCTGCACGGTGTTGTGGTCGAACGTGTTGCCCGCGTCCGCGGTCCGCTCCGACCACATGGCCAGGCCGTCGTCGCCGGTGTTGCGGACGAAGGTGTGGCGCACCACCGAATCCGTGACGCCGGTGTGGAAGTTCAGCGCGTCGGCGATCTGGTCGACGATCATGGTGTTGCCGACCCGCAGGTTGCGCATCGGGCCGTCGACCCAGATGCCCACCTTGGTGTGCCGGATGTGCAGACCGTCGATGGTGGAGTCGCTGAACGCGCCGCCGATCCCGTTGACCTGATCGGTGTCGATGCGCTCGCGGACGTCACCCTCGATCGCGAAGCCCCGGAGGTGCACGTTGCGGCTGCCGCCGGCGGCGGCGTCCTTGCCGTAGAAGCCGACGCCGGTGTGCACCGAGCCGTCCGGGGCGGGCTCGGGGAGCGTGACCTGCTTGCCCTTGATGATCGTGTACCAGCTGCCGGCGCCCTCGATCGTGACGTCGTCGACGAGGATGTGCCGGTTCACCTGGTATGTGCCCGGCGGCACGTAGACCTTGAGCCGGGCCCGCTTGGCGAAGGCGATCACCTTGTCGAACGCGGCCGCGGAGTCCCGCCGTCCGCTCGGATCGGCGCCGAAGAGCAGCACGTTGGCCGCGGCCAGGTTGACGTGCGGCCGGGCGACGAGCTCCGAGTCGAGCAGGTCGATGACCGTCCACGCGGCGCCGGCCGAGGCGGTGAGCCGCACCCGGTCGCCCGCCCGGTAGGTCCGGCCGAGCAGCAACCGCTGCTCGTCGTAGAAGTGCATCGGCCGGAACGGCTTGTCGATCTGCGGCGTCGGCGTGGTGGCGGACGGCACGCAGGCACACTCGGCGATCCACCAGTCCGGGTGCAGCAGGTCGGCGGTCGGATCGTTGGTGAACGGGTACTGGTTGTAGAGGTACGCGTACTGCGAGGTGAGGGTCAGCTTCCCGGTGCGCTTGCCGTTGACCGCGACGTCGAGGGGCGCGGTGATCCCGCCGCCGGTGGGGGCGTCCGGGATGCTGTACCGCACCGTGACGGCGTTGGCCGCCCGGGGCAGGACGAACTCGACGTACTGGCCGGGGGTCAGCTTGACCGCGGTGCGGCCGGAGGCCTCAGCGGCCAGCGTGTAGGCGGCGCGGTCGGGGCCGATCACGGAACCGGTGAAGCGGGCGTTCTCCGCTTCCTGCTCGACGAAGTTCACCGTGGCGCCGCGGCCGGCGACGAGGGCGGGGTCGAGGGCGGCGCGGGTCACGACGGCGGCTGCGCCTTCGGCGGCTCCGGCCATGGTTTCGGCGGCTGCGGCTTTGGTTTCGCCGGCTGCGGCCTTGGTTTCGCCGGCTGCGGATGCCGGGACGGCCGCGGTGGACAGCAGGGCCAGTCCGACGACGGTTGCGGTGGCCAGGGCGGGCCACCTCGCAGGCAGTGACATCGAGGAGCTCATTTCTCTCGGGAGCGCGACCGGGGACGAGCGCACGGCGGGACGACGCCGTGAGGGTGAGGTGACCTTAGGTCGGCTGTGACGAACTCCACAAGAGCCTGTCGACTAATTTCGCGCTTCTGTTCGCTTCTTTCAGCCGCCCTCGTTGGTCAGCACCACGAACTTGCCCACGGCGACACCGGCTTCCATGTCCGCGTGCGCCTGGACGATCTGGTCGAACCGGTAGGTGCGGTCGAGTGGCACCACGGCCTCACCGGCGGCGACGGCATCGAGGAAGTCCTGCAGCACGGCCGGCGGCAGATCGTCGGCATCGCCGCCGTAGCCGGTGAGCCGGACACCCCGCGGGAGGTAACCGATGGGATAGAAGTCAGGAACGGTCCACTCGTTGGACAACATGCCCGCCATGCAGACAACCCCGAACCGGCAGGCCGCCCGCAGCGTGTCGGGCAGGGTCGGGGTGCCGACCAGCTCGAGGGCGTTGTCCACCCCGCCCGGGAGGATCGCGCGGACCTGCTCGGCCACGGCACCGTCGTCGATGAGCACGTGGTCCACGCCGATGGCACGCAGGGCGCCGGCCTTGGCGGGGCTGCGGGTGGTGGAGAGCACGGTCATGCCGCGTCGCTTGGCGAGGATGGCGGCGGCCATGCCCACGGACGACGTGCCGCCCCGGATGAGCAGGGACTGGCCGGGCTGCGCGTCGAGCCCCTCGGTCAGCGCGCCGTAGGCGGTCTGCATCATCTCCGGCACGGCGCCGAGGGTGGCCCAGTCCAGGTCGCTGCGGAACGCGATCACCTGGGCGGCGGGGACGCACGTGTACTGGGCGTAGCCGCCGTTGAAGGTGCGGCCCATGCCGCCCATCATCGCGAAGACCTGCTGCCCGACGGCGAACTCACCGCCGGGTGCGGCCGCGACCACGCCGGTCGCTTCGATGCCGGGGACCCGGGGGAACGTGACGCCCTCGGCGAGACCGAGCCGGGTGTGCAGCTCGGAACGGTTCAGGCCGAAGGCCTTGACTCTGATCAGCACCTGGCCCGGGTGGGGATCGGGGACGGGGAGCCGGCGAAGGTGCAGGGCCTCGGGCGGGCCCGGAGCGTCCAGAACGATCGCTTCCATAGAATTAGATTCCATGGAAGCAATGTAACGCGACAGCCGGGGGTGCTCATCGCATGTCGGATGCCAGGTTGACGCGGAGGTAGGCGTCCACCCAGGCCTGCGTCGCGGCGTCGCCGGGATCGGGGCCGAGCCGTCCCGCCAGGCCCGTCATGGTCTCGGCCACCCGGCGCAGGCCGGCCTTGCGCAACCGGCCGGCCGACCCGCGCAGCCGCCCGGGCATGGTGGCCGGGGCGTGGTGCAGGCCGCGGTGGGCCAGCTCGGCGAGCAGGGCAGCCGCCTCGTCCAGGGCCTGGCCCAGCGCGTCCGTGGTGCGGGCCGGGGCGTCGTCGGGGTCGGTGCCACGACCGGCGGCGGCGAGATCCGGCACCACCACGGCACCGTCGAGCGCGAAGCCGACCGGGTCGATCACGATGCCGCCACCGGCCCGGCGGACGCTGCCGGCCACGTACCGGAGATCGGCGCGGAGAGCGGCGGCCATGCTGTCGAGCCGGCCGGGGGCACAGGCCGCGTGCACCGCGGAGACCACGGCGGTCACCCCCGCGGCGTCCGCGATCACCGCATCAAGCCGCTGGGCGCCGGGGGCGTAGCTGACCGAGTGGACGGCGGCGACCGGGACGACACGGACCAGCTCGGCCTCGACCCGGGCCCGGATCAGCCGCGGCGGCAGCGCATCAAGCTCCCCGGCGAGGGCGGCGAGGTCGTCGACCAGCAGGACCCGCGGCAGGTCCTGCCAGGACCCCCGCGAGACCATCGCTTCGGTACGGCTCAACCGCCGGGCACCGAGCCGGACGGCACGGCTCGCACTGCGCGCCGCCGATTCGGTGACCACCGCGCCGCCGGCCAACGACCCGATGCTGACCCCGGCAACCCGCCGCGCCGCGAGCTGCGGACCGGTGTCGGCAGTCTCGTAGGAACGCCGCAGGACGAGCACGGTCGCGCTGTTGGCATGGGCGAGGAAAACCTCGACGACCCGCTCCTCCCCGACGACCGACACCCGGGCACCCAGGCCGTCGAGGCGTGCGCGGCGGAGCGGGGTCTCGGAGGCTTCGTCGGTGCCGAGCACGCGGGATCGGAGGGCGCGATGGGACGTGGGCGCTGGCCGATCGGGTTCGGCTTCGGCGGGGGCGCTGGTCACCGAGCGGTGGCGGGCGAACAGCTCGGCCACGTGATCGGCGAGCGCCTCGGGCCGATAGCGGGCGCTGCGATCCCGGTACGCGTCCAGTTGCGCGACGAGGTCGTCCACGGCGAGCAGGGGCCACCGCATCCGGCCGGCTTCGAGCGCACGCCGGACCGTGGTCACGTCCGCCGCGATGCCGGCTCCGACGTGCACGGCGCCCTCGCTCAGCACGACGCCCGCGAGCGCCACGGCCGCCTCCAGACCCGGGCCGCCCGCCGCCGTCCCGCCACCGCCGACCTGCACCTGTACGTCGGGCTCGGCCGGGAAGCGCGCGTCCGCCTCACGGAACGCCCAGACTGCCAGGGCCAGCACGTCGTCGCGTACCCCGGCGACCGCGTCGGTCCGCGCGAAGCCGAGGTCACGCGGCACGAGGAAGCGCACCGTCGCGGTCGGCAGCTCCACACTGGACACCGGATCTCCGGCTCGCGCCCGATGCACCTGCGCGAGGTAACCGGTCCGCTGGGTCCGGAGGGCGACGGCCATCATCCGCTCACCGATGCGCTCCACCAGCTGGGCGTCGGTGAAGTCGCCCGGAGACCATTGCTCCGGAGCCGCGACCTCCTCCCCGGGACGCTCTGGTTCTGGATCGCTCGGTGCGCAGCCGGGATCGTCGGCGGTGAGTTGGTAGGCGAGGACCAGCCCGACGATGTGCCGGCACACACCGGCCGCGCCGCAGCTGCACGTGCCCCGCTCCAGGCCGCCGACCGGCAGCTCCGTCGTCACGCCGTCGTCGTAGGTGGCGCGCACCGTGCCGTCGCCGTTCTCGTCGATCGCCGGCACCGACCGCTCGAGCTCCCGGCTCGCGCGCTTGACCAGGCCGCGGTTCGTCAGCTCCGCCAACGTCTCCGGCGTCAACGCCCGCAGGTCGGCCCGCATCGTGTCTCCCGTCCGCCTCATCGGCCCACCTGTTCCGCGACGAAGGCCGCCAGCTGGCCGGGAGTCATCGCACCCACCGAGGCGCCGACGTCGGCGAGCCGCTGGGCCATGTCGCGGTCGTAGCTGGGGTTGGCGTCCCGGTCCAGCGCGGCCAGGCCGAGGACCTTCGTGCCCTGCTCGACGAGTTCGCGGACCGTGCGGATCAGCAGCGCCGGTGAGCCGCCCTCGTAGAAGTCCGTGATCAGGGCGACGATCGCCCGGCGCGGTTGTTCGATCAGGTCGGCGCCGTAGCGGACCGCCCGGGCGATGTCGGTGCCGCCGCCCAGCTGCACCTTCATCAGCAGCTCCACCGGGTCGTCGACGTCACTGGTCAGGTCGACCACGCTGGTGTCGAAGGCGATCAGATGAGTGCGGACGCCCGGCAGCCCCCACAGGCACGCCGCCGTGACCGCCGAGTGGATCACCGAGTCGACCATGGAACCGGACTGGTCGACCAGCAGGATCACCTGCCACTGGTCGACCTGCTTGCGGGTGCGGGAGAAGAAGTGCGGCGTCTCGATGAACAGGCGCCGCTCGGCCGGCCGGTAGTGGCCGAGGTTCGCGCGGATCGTCCGGGTCATGTCGAAGTCCCGGGCCTGCTTCCACCGGCTCGGCCGGCGCGCCCGGGTGCCGGTGAACGAGGCCCGCACCTCGGTTGCCAGCTTGGCCATCAGGTCGCGGACGACAGCCTCCACGATGCGCCGCGCCAGGCGCAACACCTCGGGATTCATCAGGTGCTTGGTCTGCAGAACCGCCTTGAGCAGCGCCGGATTCGGCTCGACCCGCTCCAGCACGGCCGGGTCGGTGACGATGTCGGTGATCTCGTACCGCTCGATGGCGTCGCGTTGCAGCCGCTCCACCGTCTCCCGGGGGAAGAGCCGGTTGACGTCGTCCAGCCAGTCCACTGTGGTCAGCGCCGACGGGCCGTCGCCACCGGTCCGACCGTCACCGCGGCGCACGTCCCGCTTGTCGAGGTCGCCGTCGCGGCCGTAGAGCCAGTCCAGCGCGGCATCGCGGGCGGCTCCCTCCGGCCCGAGCTGTCCCAACGAGGCCGCCGGCGCGCCGAGCACCAGCCGCCACCGTTCAAGATCCGGGTCAGTCATGTGCCCCACCCATCAGTCCGGCACGACGCAGGACGGTGTCGACGCGGTCGTCCAGCACCATCCCGGCGGCGACCAGCTGCGGATCCGCGACGCCACGCAGCAGGTCCCGCCCGGTGCCACCGAGGCCACGCCGCTCCAGCAACCGGCCGGCGATGATCTCCCGCTCGCGGGGCGGAAAGAACTCGAACGCCTGGCGCAGCGACGGCACGGCGATCAGGAAGTCGTCCGCGGCCATGCCGGACAGCAGCTCGTCGAGCAGCCCGATCACGGCGGGGGTGTGCAGCACCTCTTCCCGCGCCAGGGCGAAAAGGCCGGCCAGCCAGTCCCCCGCCGACTGCGGCAGAAAGGCCCCGCGCACCGCCCGCACCGGATCAAGCTGCCCAACCGTCAGGGGCCGGCCGGGTCCGCCCACGGCATCGGGAGCCGCGTCCGGCGGCGGCCGGGTCTCACCGCCCACGGCATCGGGAGCCGGGTCCGGCAGCTGCACGGCCCCACGCACAGCATCGGGAGCCGGGTCCGGCAGCTGCACGGCCCCGCGCACCGCGTCGGGAGCCGGGTCCGGCAGCTGCACGGCCCCGCGCACCGCGTCGGGAGCCGGGTCCGGCAGCTGCACGGCCCCGCGCACCGCGTCGGGAGCCGGGTCCGGCAGCTGCAGG
>NZ_JBITLX010000001.1:333951-422694 GCF_044465625.1 Actinoplanes sp. NPDC049599 | reverse complement strand
TCGGGAGCCGGGTCCGGCAGCTGCACGGCCCCGCGCACCGCGTCGGGAGCCGGGTCCGGCAGCTGCAGGGCCCCACGCACAGCATCGGGAGCCGGGTCCGGCAGCTGCACGGCCCCGCGCACCGCGTCGGGAGCCGGGTCCGGCAGCTGCAGGGCCCCACGCACAGCATCGGGAGCCGGGTCCCGCAGCTGCACGGCCCCGCGCACCGCGTCGGGGTCCGCCGGGTCCGGGGAATCGGTCACTACCTGGTCGGCCGCTGCCGGGTCCGGCGGCTGCAGCGCCCAGCGCAAGCCGAACGCGGCCCCGCGCAGGTCGGGTGGCGCCTCGCTGTCGGCCGACAGGCGTGCGGCCACTTCGAGCGCGGCCGCGAGATCCAACTCGAGAGCCGGGCGGGTGTACCGCAGGGCGTCGCGGCATGCCGCGAGGGCGCCGATCCGGCCCAGGTCGGCCGATGCGGATCGGCCGTGCACGCCCTCGGCCAGCCACAGGACGCGCCGGACCGATGCGACGATCACCACCCCGAGGGTTGCGCTGTGGGCCGTGCCCAGGATCCGGTCGTGCCGCCACATGGTGAGCACCACCGCGAGCATCCGGCCGAGTGCGCCGAGGTCGGGGGCCGCCGCGACGGTCGCCTCGATAGCGGAGAGAGCCTGCTCGGACACGTCGCTCGTGCCGGACAGCGCGGCGTCGAACAGCACCGCCGCGAGCAGGTCCACGTCGCGGCCGGCCTGGGTTGCCCGTTCGGCGAGGGCCGCGGTGCAGGCGTCGCCGAGGGTCGTGCCGTATGCACCGGCTTCGATGAACGCGGTGAGCCGGGCGGGGTCGGGCCGGAGCGTCCAGCGTTCGCGGAGGACCGGGTCGAGGCCCGTGGTGGGGCCGGAGTCGCGGTGGAAACCGGGCACGGCCAGGATGCGGACCTGGTGCAGCACCTGGCTGCGGGTCCGGTCGGCCGCGACGGTCAGGTCCAGGTCGAGGTCGGTCGGGACGTCCAGGCCGAGTCGTTCGAGCTCGGCGTCGGCGTGATGCACCAGGGGCGGCGCGGGCGTGCCGGGGTGCAGGCGGCCGACGCGCGTGCCGCTGAGCGCGGCGACCATCTCGACCACGACCGGGTGGCTTCCGGTCCGGAGCGTGCCCCGGGCCGCCCACGGCAGGGGCACGTCCAAAGCCTCGTTGACCAGCGCAGCTGCCAGTCCGTCGAGCACGTCCGTCCGGGACGGGTGCCGGTGGCCGCGCACGGTGGCCAGCCCCTCGGCGGTGGCACGGGCGGCGATGAGGTCTGCGGTGGACACCGGCTGCTTGCGGTTGCGCAGCCGGCCCGCCACCGACTCGGTGAGATGCCGCGCCGCCGCCTGCGGTCCCGACTCCCACAACTCCTGGTAGTAGCCGGGCGACGGCATGCCGGACTGGTAGCCGTCGAAGGCGTCCAGCCGCCGGAACGAATACGGCACGAGGAAACTGCCCCCGACCGCGTCCGGCGGCAGGGCCGGCACCTCGGGCCACCCGATGGTCGCGGGAGCGGCGGCGAGGGCGGACACCAGGGCGGCGCGGTGGAAGCCGCCGGTCACCACCACCACCGGTTGGTCGCCCGCCGCCTTCGCCGCGGCGTGGACCCATGACGCCATGTACGTTTCGCGGGCGGTGTCCGATTCGCCGGCTGCTGACTCTCCGCGTACCAGATCGAAGTAGAGCGCGAGACGCTCCGCCAGGTCTTGCTCCGGGGCGATCTCGAAGAGGTGGTCCCACAGCACGTCCACGTTGTCCACGTCGAAGCTGCCGCACAGCCTTTCCATCACCTCGGCGTAGCGCAGTTCGGCGTCCGCGTAGCGGTTGCTGCGGCCGGCGAAGGCCGGGTGCCAGGCGGGCAGGTCGATGAACTTCAGCTCCGCGCCCGCCGCTCGGCCGTGGGTGAGCGCCACCCACTCCGGCGAGTACGCGCAGAACGGCGCCCAGGACCCGTGCCGGCGTTCGCCGTCGCGGTAGCTGCTGAACACCGCGATCGGGAGTTCGTGGCCGAGCAGGAGTTCGCCGATCCGGTCGTTGAGGTCTGCCGGCCCCTCGATCAGGACGTAGGCCGGCCGCAGGGTGTCGATCGTGGCCGCGACGAGGCGGGCGCAGGCCGGGCTGTGGTGGCGGACCCCGATGAACGTGACCGTCACAGCTCAGCCCGGCAGCAGGTGGCGGGCGTTGTGCAGGGCCTGCCACTGGTCGCCGCCGCGCCACGTGACCTGCTGGGCCAGATAGCGGCGGAGCTTCGCCAGGTCTTCCGGGTTGTCCTTGGCCGCCGTGCCGGCCAGGCAGGACACCAGGTCCTCGGCGGTGCCGGGCTCGCCGCGCAGGAACCAGCCGCGCAGGCCGATCGCGTGCGCGACGGAGACCGCTTCCGCGGTGCTCATCACCGCGGACAGCCGGTCCATCGAGTCACCGCGCGCGGTCTCGCCGGTGCGCAGCTCGCGGAACGTGGTGACCAGCACCTCGAGGACGTCGCGCCGCGGTTCGGCGGTGACCCCGGAACGCCGCAGCAGAGCGGACGCCTCGGCCTCGACCAGCGCCAGTTCCGTGCCGAAGTCGGCGATCGGGAAGACCGTCTCGAAGTTGAAGCGCCGCTTGAGCGCCGAGCTCATGTCGTTGACACCACGGTCGCGGGTGTTGGCCGTGGCGATGATGTTGAAGCCGTCGCGGGCGAAGACCATCGCCTCCGGGCCGGTCAGCTCCGGGATCGCCAGGACGCGATCGGACAGCTGGGACAGCAGGCAGTCCTGGACCTCGAGCGGGCAGCGGGTGATCTCCTCGAAGCGGACCGTCCGGCCCTCGGCCATGCCGCGCAGCATCGGTGCGGGCACCAGCGAACGCGGGGACGGCCCGTCGGCGACGAGCAGCGCGTAGTTCCACGAGTAGCGGATCTGGTCCTCGGTGGTGGCGGCGCCGCCCTGGATGGTGAGGGTGGAGTCGCCGCTGACCGCGGCGGCCAGCAGCTCGGACAGCAGCGACTTCGCCGTGCCGGGCTCGCCGACCAGCATCAGCCCGCGACTGGTCGCGAGGGTGATGAGGGCGCGGTCGATCAGCGACGGGTCCCCGACGAACTTGCGGCTGATGCCCAGTTTGCTGTCGCCGACCACGAAGCGGCGGGCGGCCTGCACGCTGAGCGCCCAGCCCGGCGGCCGCTCGGCGGTGTCGGCCGCGTGCAGCCGGGCGAGCTCGTCGGCATAGCGGACCTCGGCCGGGGGCCGCTGCACCCGGTCGGCCGGCTCGGTGACCTCAACAACCGATCGGGGGCGGCTCATGCGGTCAGCTCCGTCAGGTCGCGGATGATTTCCGAGGCTGCCACCGGGTCCAGCCGGCCCAGGGGCAGGTGGCCTTCCGTGGTGCGCTGCCAGCGGCTTGCGGTGCCGTCGGTCACGATGATCGCCTCCAGTTTCTGTTCGGGGAAGACGTCCATCGCGCCGACCGCGATGCCCGGGTCCAGCTCGATCATGACCTGTTGCTGCGGGCCGAGGTCCAGTTCGATGCGGCTCTGCATACCGGCATCCTGCGGGGTCTCGCGGCGCCAGCCCTTGCGTTCCAGGCCGATCACCCGGCCGGTCGGCACCGTCATGCCCTCGAAGCGGGTCAGCCGGGCGGTGGTGGCCTCCTCGGCGGTCAGGGTGAAGGTTTCCCGGCCGAGCTGGGCGAACGGTTGCAGGATCTCGTAGTCGGCGAAGACCTCGACCCAGCCGGCCAGGCTGTCGCCCAGGTGCAGCGGGTGAGCCACCCCGACGGTCACGTCGTCGGCCAGCGGCGCCTCGTCGTCGTGCACGTCGGAGAACGACCTGTCCTCGGCCACCCGGAGCGCGCCGGTCGGCTTGCCGGTCTTGTCGTAGGTCGCCCAGACCAGGCGGCGCACGATGTGCCAGAGCAGCGGGTGGGCCACGAAGAGCTGCCGGAACTCCGTGCCGCTCCAGCGCCGGCCGGTGACCATCGCGCGTTCGAGGCGGCGGATCTGGTCGGCGGCGACCGTGCGGACGTCCTTCTTGAGCGCCGCGAACTGCTTGAAGGCCGCCGGGGCCAGGTCGGCGTCGTCGCGGGTGCCCGGCTTCGGCAGGGCCTTGAGGCGCTTGCCCGCACCGTCCGCCACGTACGGGCGGAGCTGCTCGTCGAAGCCGACCGTGAACTGACGGCTCCCGTAATCCAGCACCATGCTGCCGGCCGCGTCCAGCCCGAACTGGGGCACCAGCCGGTCGGCGAGCTGGTCGGCGGTGAGCCCCAGCGTCGCCGCCACCTCGTCCATCTTCTGACCGGCGGCCGCCTTGAGCCCCTTGAACTTCGCGCGCTGGGCGATGCCGTGCAGGTGCATCAGGGCGACGTCGGTGCCGATCCGGGCCAGGACCTGCACGCCGGTGACCGCCTTGGCGTGACCGCCCTCGCCGGGCCAGGCCAGGATCAGCGGGGTCAGCCGGCGGACGGTCTCGTCGTCGCCGGCCACGCCGAGGACGTCGAGGATCCAGCCCTCCTTGCTGTCGCCGCCCGAGTGCTGCCAGCCCTGGAACAGCCCCCAGGCGAACTCGGCGAGACTTTCCGGCTCGCAGGCCTGCCGGATCACGTCCACGCCGGCGTACGGGGCGCTGGTGCGGCCCAGCGCGAGCACCAGCACCAGGTTGCCGATCGTCTCGGCGGGCAGGGCGCCGGCGCCGTCGCGCAGCAGCACCGGCGGCAGCAGCCCCGGCGTGATCCAGACGGGCAGCACCGGCAGCTTCACCGGCAGCACGGACAGCGGATCGGTGTCGAGCAACGCCTGGATGGCTTCCGCCGCGGCGGGGCCGTAGCTCTGCGCGGCGGCCCGCACCGCGTCGGTGTGCCCGCCGGCGTGCAGGGCGAGCAGCGCCTGCTCGGCCTGGCGGCGCGGGACGCCGGGCTTGTCGAGCGCGGGCGGCACCAGCGCCCGGGCGGCCGCGGCGGCATGCCGTAGCAGCCAGCTGAGCGCGATTTCGCGGACTTTCTTGAGGCGGGCGTACGCGTCGGCCATCAGCACCGCGATCTCCGGCGCGGCGAACGGCAGCAGCACCTGGGTGATCTCCGCAGGCTGGCGCCGGGCCAGGTCGAGCACCGTCGGGAGCGCGTCGGTGCCGAACCGGGCGGCGACCACCCGCAGCCACGAACCGGCCTGCCAGGTCTCCTGGATCCGCCAGGTCGCCAGCACCGGGCGGGCGACCTCCTCGGGCGCCTCGGCGAAGAATTCGGCGGGCTCGTACCAGGAGGCCTTGCCGGAGGCGATCCGCTTGGCGGTCTTCCGCCAGTCCTGGGCGCCCTCGCCGTACTTGACGTATGCGGTCTGCTGCCAGGCCTCGCGTTCCCCGTCGAGCCAGCTGACCGACGGCGGGTCGGTGCAGGCGAGTCCCGGGATGACCACGGGCTTGGCGGCCTGCTTGGCGCGCAGCCACGGCGGGTCGACCAGCAGCGGCGGCACGGCCGAGAGCGGCGCCGGCACGACCGCCGCGGCCTGGTCGCGGATCGTCTGCACCCGTTGCCGGGCCTCGGCGCCGAGCGTGGGCAGCACCTGCTCGACCACCGCCGGATGGGCGAGCGCGTGGGCGCGCAGCAACGCGGCGAGCGCGGGCTTGGCCGCACTCTCGGCGAGGATCCGCAGCGCCCGCGCCGGGAACCGGCCGGCGGCCTCGAGCAGGGCGGGCGCGACGTACTTGACGTCGATGCGCTGCACCAGCCCGCGCAGCACGTCGTCGCTGGGCAGGGCGGACAGCACGGACAGCAGCCGGCGCTGGCCGTCGGCGTAACCGATGTCGTCGAACCAGTGGAACAGGGCCGGCGCCGCGCCGACGCCCACGCCGTCGCAGACGGTGGCCGGTATCCCGAGGGCCCCGGCCGCGGCATAGCCGCTGACGATCTGCCCGAGCGCGGTCACCTGGGCCTCGGTGCCGGCGGCGGTCAGCAGCATCGACGCCCGCCATTCGTCGTGGTCGGCGACCGCGGCGTCGACGTCCTCGGCGACCCAGTCGGACCGGCCGGGCACCAGCACGGCGGTCGCGGCGCGGGCGTAGGCGCCGGCCGCCCGGTACGAGGTGAGCGCCTCGACGACCTCGGCGTGCTCGTCGTCGGAGGCGGCCGCGAGGGCGGCGCGGACCCGCAGGGCGATGAGCACCGCCGGGTCGGACTGCCGGCCGTGATGGGTCTCCCCGGCGCGGATGAACCGCAGGCCGAACCGCTGGTCGCGGCTGGAATACGCGCCGGGCGGGAGGCCGTCGTCGAACTTCAGGCGCACCATCTCGACGGCGGCCTCGGCGGCGAAACGCAGGCCCCGCTCGACGATCCAGAGGTCGGCGAAGACGGCGATCTTGTCGGTGATGTCCCAGTTGCCGAGCGTCGAGGCCTTGGCGACGGCGGCGGCGCCGACCGGGGCGGCCCGCGGATCGCCGGCGCGCCAGGCCTCGGCCGCCTGGGCCACGGCCGGGTCGGTGGTCGGCGCCTGGAGACTGTTGGTGACGATGCCGGGACGCCGGCCCACCTGCTCGTCGGCGAGCGTGCGCGCCTTGGGGTTGGCCACGAACCGGCCGACCTCGCTGCTCCCCCGGCGGACATGACGATGCCGGTGCCAGGCAGCCGGGAACACGAACACATCCTCATCAGGAGGAGGTGACGCGGGAGGCGCGGCTGCCGGGGCCGGTGTGCGGGAGGGGGACGCCGGTGCGGTTGTCGCGGCCGTCTCGCCGTACCCCTTGCGGGTTTTCTCCGCGATCAGCTTGAGCTCGTGCGCCTCGGCCTCGGCCACCGAGCCGAAGGTTTTGACCTTGGTCTGACCGGTCGTGCCGACGCGCCCCCACCGGACCGTGACCTCGGTGCCGTCCTGACCGATCTCCCAGAATTTCGCCGAGGCGCCGTCGACGAACTCAAAGCTCCGCATGGCGAGGCACGTTAGCGATCCGGTACGACAAAATCACGCCATGACGAGACCGGTGCTGGGTGTGGGGTTGATCCTGGTCGATCCGAGCGGGCGGGTGCTGCTCGGCCGCCGCACGGCGGCGGGCGAGGAACCGACCTGGTGCCTGCCCGGCGGGCACGTCGAGGGCGGCGAGACGATCGAGCAGGCGGCGGCGCGGGAGGCGGCCGAGGAGGCGGGCATCGACGGGACGCGACCCGACGTCATCGCCATCGGCGTGCGCACGGCCGGCAGCGGGGTGACCGCCGCGGCCGTGGCGACCTGGCCCGGCACCCCGCCGCGCGCCCTGGAACCGGAGGTCCTGAACGACTGGGGCTGGTACGCCCCGGACGCCCTGCCGGAGCCGCTGTACCCACCGTCGGCGATGAGCCTCACGGTCTGGCGCGGCCTGCCCCCGCCGGACGGCTGGCGGGTCTATCCCGTCGGCTGAGCGCCGCGCTCGGCCGCGGGCACCCAGGGGCGCGGCCCGGCTCCCCTGAAGCGCACGGGAGCCGGGCCGCGCCGGAACAACTACGGCTGACTGCGCGGGCTGTCCGGCGCCAGCGTGTCGATGAACTCGTGCGGGTCGTGCACCTCGGTGGTCCGGCGCGCGGCGTCGGCCTCGGCCTTCAGCGCCTTCGCCGCGCCGGCCGGGTCGACCCCGGCCTTCTTGGCGGCGGCGACGACCGCGTTGTAGGCGCCCTCGGCGAACGCGTACGCGGCCCGGTACTCGTGCCGCGCGAACGCCTTGGTGGACAGGCCCAGCAGGACGTCGGCGGCGCGCAGCTGGGCGCGCACCTTCGACGCCTTCGGGGCGGCCAGCACGTCGGCAGCCAGCCGGTTCGCGGCCTCGTGGTACGCCGCGGTCAGGAACCGGTCGCTGTTGTCCCGGTCGAACTGGCTGAAGTCCCAGTTGACGTCGATGTAGCTCATCATCGAGTTGCTCTCGTCGCCGGCGTTGGCGAAGAGGAACTCACCCTCCGGGCCGTAGTCCACCCCGGTCTCGCTGTCGTAGCCGTCGTGCGGGTGGCTCATGCCCAAGTGGTGGCCGACCTCGTGGATCTGGGTGGTGGTCAGGCCGTAGCCGGAGGCGACCACCTCGGGCGAGATGAAGCTGAACACCCCGGTCTGGGTGCCGTCGACGTAGTTGTCGTCGGCGAAGCCCAGCGCCGGCACGCCCACGCCCTCGGCCACGGCGTAGTTGAACAGCGGGATCTCGTAGTCGACCCGGCCGACGTCGTCCTTGGTGCGCTCGAGGTTCGCCCAGTTGTAGAGGTACAGGTTGGCGAACGCCGGGTAGCCGGAGCCGGGGTAGCAGCTCTCGTCGGTCAGCACCCCGAGGTAGCACTCCTCCGCCTTGGCGTCGTACGGCAGGTCCTGGTTGTCGAAGTCCAGCCGGTTGCGCCAGCGCAGCTCGGACAGCTCGTCGACGAGCAGGCCCGGGGTGATGTACTCGGTCGACGCGTCGACGCCGGGCCAGCCCTCGTAGGTGTTGCTGTCCAGGTTGAGCGACTTGGGCGGCTCGGGCGTGGGCAGCTCCACCGGGTAGAGCGGCGACGTGGTCATCAGCAGGTTCAGCGCGACGTACCGGGTGATCAGCCCGAGGTCGCCGGCCAGCGCACCCGGCGCCCGGAAGCCCCCCGCGGTGTACTCCCAGGTCGGTGGCATCCGGTAGTCCACGACGCCGTCGCCGTCGAGGTCCGGGTTGTCCACGTCGTAGTTGCTGGTCCAGGACTCGGGGCCGGCCGACAGGTCGTGGAACCAGACCCGCCGGGTGCTGCCGAGACCGGTCTCCTCGTCGTCGGCGGTGGTGCCGCCCCAGGCGATGACCTTGCGGCTGTCCCGCTCCTTGCCGAAGTCGTACCCGGTGTCGGGGTCGGGCTCGCCGATCTTGGTGTAGACGTGGAACTTGAAGTCGGAGCGGCCGTACCAGTTGATGAAGAAGATCGTGTTGCGCCGGGTGTCGACGCCGGCGGGCGGGTGGTATGCCAGCCACTTCTCCACGCTGGGCGCGTCGATGACGTTGTTGGAGGTGATGTCCTTGACGTTGCCCGCCTGCTCGTTGTAGGCGGTCTGGTACGCGGTCAGCGGCGCCGGCTTGGCCAGCTTGCCGAGCTGGGAGAAGAACTTGTCCTCGTAGGACTTGCTGCCGTAGCTGACCTGGTAGTCGTAGGTGTAGGTGATGCCGAGCTTCTCGGTCTGGCCGTAGACCAGCCGGTAGCGGACGAGCGGTTCGTATTTCTTCGGCAGGCCGGACAGGTAGGCGGCCTTACCGACCTGGTTCGGCTCGTAGCCGAGGAACACCACATTGACCGGCACCTTTTCGGTCAGCCGGGGCTGGCCGCCGGGGTGCAGGTAGGTGTAGGAGGATCTCGGTGCGGCGCCCGCTGCTCCCGCGGACGCACCCACCATTGCCGTAATCAGCGCAACGACGAGCGCGGCTCTCCGTCTCATGTGGCCACGCTGCCATCCGTCGGCCGCCCAGTAAAGATTCACGCAGGTAAAAGCATGGTTCTCCGCGCCGGGCCCGGCGGATACGGAATACCGCACCGGGCGGCACCGGGCGTTCTACGCTCTCAGGGTGGCGAAGTATTTCGACGTACATCCGGACAATCCGCAAACACGCGCCGTCTCGCAGGTGGTCCGCATCCTGCAGGACGACGGCCTGATCGCATATCCGACCGATTCCTGCTACGCCCTGGGCTGCCGGATCGGCAACGCCAAGGGCCTGGACCGGATCCGGGAGATCCGGCACCTGAGCGGCGACCACCACTTCACCCTGGTCTGCAGCGATTTCGCCCAGCTCGGGCAGTTCGTGCAGATCAACAACGCGGTCTTCCGGATGGTCAAGGCCGCGACCCCGGGCAGTTACACCTTCATCCTGCCGGCCACCCGGGAGGTGCCGCGCCGGCTGCTGCACCCCAAGAAGAAAACCGTCGGGGTACGCATCCCGGAGCACGCCGTCACCCAGGCGATCATCGCGGAACTGGGTGAGCCGCTGCTCTCCAGCACGCTGCTGCTGCCCGGCGAGGAGGAGCCGCTCACCCAGGGCTGGGAGATCAAGGAACGGCTCGACCACGCGCTGGACGGGGTGATCGACTCGGGTGAGTGCGGCACCGTGCCGACCACGGTGATCGACCTGTCCGGCGGCGAGCCGGAAATCCTTCGCGTCGGCGCCGGCGATCCGGCACGCTTCGCTTAGCCCGCGTCTCCCGAGGAGTTCAGCCATGTACCTGCCCGTGCCGGCCCAGGTTGATCTGGGTGCGCTGGATCACGAGGTGTTGCACTTCTGGCACGCCAACAGCGTGTTCCACCGCAGCCTCGAGCAGTCCGCGGGCCGCCCGGAGTGGATCTTCTACGAGGGCCCGCCGACCGCGAACGGCATGCCCGGCACGCACCACATCGAGAGCCGGGTCTTCAAGGACCTGTTCCCGCGCTACCGGACCATGAAGGGCTTCCACGTCGACCGCAAGGCCGGCTGGGACTGCCACGGCCTGCCGGTTGAGCTCGCCGTCGAGAAGGAGCTGGGCTTCACCGGCAAGCAGGACATCGAGGCGTACGGCATCGCCGAGTTCAACGCCAGGTGCCGGGAGTCCGTCACCCGGCACACGGACGCGTTCGCCGAGCTCACCCAGCGGATGGGCTACTGGGTCGACCTGGACGGCGCGTACCGGACCATGGACCCGGCCTACATCGAGTCGGTGTGGTGGTCGCTCCAGCGGATCTTCGACAAGGGGCTGCTGGTCGAGGACTTCCGGGTCGCGCCGTGGTGCCCGCGGGACCAGACCGCGCTGTCCGACCACGAGCTGGCCCAGGGCTACGAGCAGGACGTCGACCCGTCGGTCTACGTGCGCTTCCCGCTGACCTCCGGCCCGCTCGCCGGGCAGGCGTCGCTGCTGGTCTGGACCACGACGCCGTGGACGCTGGTCTCCAACACCGCCGTCGCGGTCAACCCGGAGGTCACCTACGTGGTGGCCACCGACGGCCGGGAGCGGCTGGTGGTCGCGGAGCCGCTGCTCGCGGAGGTGCTCGGCCCGTCCTGGCGGGTCGTGTCGTCGCTGCCGGGCAAGGAGCTGGAGCGGTGGACCTACCGCGCGCCGTTCGACCTGGTCGAGGTGCCGGAGGCGCACATCGTGGTGCTCGCGTCCTACGTCACCACCGACAGCGGCACCGGCCTGGTGCACCAGGCCCCCGCCTTCGGCGCGGACGACCTGACCACCTGCCGGGCCTACGGGCTGCCGATGGTCAATCCGGTACGCCCGGACGGCACGTTCGCGCCCGAGGTGCCGCTGGTCGGCGGCGTGTTCTTCAAGACCGCGGACGCCGCGCTGGTCACCGACCTGCAGAGCCGCGGCCTGCTGTTCCGCGAGGAGGCGTACGAGCACAGCTACCCGCACTGCTGGCGCTGCCACACGCCGCTCATCTACTACGCGCAGCCGTCCTGGTACGTCCGCACCACCGCGGTCCGCGACCGGATGCTCGACGAGAACGAGCAGACCAACTGGCAACCGCCCACGATCAAGCACGGCCGGTACGGCGACTGGCTCACCAACAACGTCGACTGGGCGCTGTCCCGGCAGCGCTACTGGGGCACCCCGCTGCCCATCTGGCGCTGCCCCGAGGGCCACCTGACCTGCGTCGGCTCGCTGGCCCAGCTGAGCGAGCGCACCGGCGCGGACCTGTCCGGGCTGGACCCGCACCGGCCGTTCATCGACGAGGTCACCTTCGCCTGCGACTGCGGCGCCACCGCCACCCGGGTGCCCGACGTCATCGACGCCTGGTACGACTCCGGCGCGATGCCGTTCGCCCAGTTCGGCTACCCGTACCGCAACAAGGAGCAGTTCGAGCGCACCTATCCCGCGCAGTTCATCTGCGAGGCGATCGACCAGACGCGCGGCTGGTTCTACACGCTGATGGCGATCGGCACGCTGGTGTTCGACCGGTCGGCATACCAGAACGTGGTCGTGCTGGGCCACATCGTGGCCGAGGACGGCCGCAAGATGTCCAAGCACCTGGGCAACATCCTCGAGCCGCTGCCGCTGATGGACCGGCACGGCGCCGACGCGGTGCGCTGGTTCATGGCCGCGGTCGGCTCACCCTGGTCCGCGCGCCGGATCGGGCCCACCACCCTGCAGGACGTGGTCCGCAAGACCCTGCTGACGTACTGGAACACCGCCGCCTTCCAGGCCCTGTACGGCCGCACCGCGGGCTGGACCCCGTCGGCGGCGGACCCGGCGCCGGCCGCCCGCCCGCTGCTGGACCGCTGGGTCCTGTCCGAGCTGCACACCCTGACCCGGGGCGTGGACGCGGCGCTGGCGGCGTTCGACACCCAGGAGGCCGGCAAGCTGCTGGCGGCGTTCGTCGACGACCTGTCCAACTGGTACGTGCGCCGCAGCCGCCGCCGGTTCTGGCGGGGTGACCCGGCCGCGCTGGCCACCCTGCACGAGGTGCTGACCACGGTCACGCTGCTGATGGCCCCGATCACGCCGTTCATCACCGAGAAGGTCTGGCAGCACCTGGTCGTGCCGGTGACGCCGACCGCGGCCGGGTCGGTGCACCTGGCCGCGTACCCGGTCGCCGACCCGGCGCTGATCGACCCGGCGCTCTCGGCGCAGATGGCGACCGCCCGCCGGCTGGTCGAGCTGGGCCGGGCCGCCCGGGCCGACTCGGGCATGAAGACCCGCCAGCCGCTGTCCCGGGCGCTGGCGTCGGCGCCGGGCTTCGCCGAGCTGCCCGCCGACCTGCTGGCCGAGATCGCGGCCGAGCTGAACGTGGGCGTGGTGCTCCCGGTGGGCTCCGCGGGCGACTCGCTGGTGGACACCACGGCGAAGGCCAACTTCCGGCCGCTGGGCAAGCGGTTCGGCAAGGCGGTGCAGCAGGTGGCGGCCTCGGTCGCCGGCGCGGACGCGACGGCGCTGAAGGAGTCGCTGCGGTCCACCGGCAACGCCACGGTGGTCGTGGGCGACGAGACGGTCACGCTCGGCCCGGACGAGGTGATCGTCACCGAGACGCCGCGCGAGGGCTGGGCCGTCGCGGCCGAGGCGGGCGCGACGCTCGCCCTGGACCTGCACCTGACGCCCGAGCTGCGCCGGGCCGGGCTGGCCCGGGACGCGATCCGGCTGATCCAGGAGGCCCGCAAGACCAGCGGCCTGGAGATCTCCGACCGGATCGCGCTGCGGTACGCGACGTCCCGGGACGACACCGCGGCGGCGCTCGAGGAGCACGCCGAGCTGGTCGCGGACGAGGTGCTGGCCACCGACTACGCGCCCGGGGAGCCGTCCTGGGCCGGGGCCGAGCCGTTCCATGAGGAGGCGATCGGGCTCACGTTCTGGCTCCGGAAGGCCTGACGTGCGCCCGCTCCGGGCGGCGCTCGCGTTGGCTGGGCTGGTCCTGTTCGGGGCGTGTGCGGCGGGGCCTCGCAACGCCTGGGCGGAGCTGTCGCTGCCGGGCAGCGGCCCGCTGCGGGACGCGGTCTCCTGCGGCGGCCACTGGTATGTCGTCGGGGGCCGGTCCGGCGGCACCGGCCCGGCCGCGTGGAGCAGCGCCGACGGCCGCACCTGGCACCGCCTCACCCTGGCCGCCCGGCCCGGCAGCTACTACGGCCCGCGCAGCGTCCTGTACGCCGTGGCCTGCGCGAACGATCGGATCGCCGCGATCGGCGCCGTCGGCGGCGGCGCGCACGGCAACCCGCGGATCAGCACCTGGCAGCAGCGCCCGGACGGCTCTCTCGCCGAGGTCGCGGCCGCCTTCGAGACCTACGGCGGGGACACCGCGGTGGACGTGGGCCGGATCTCGGGCGGGCCGGCCGGTTTCCTCATCGCCGGCAATCGAACCGGCGGCGCCGCCGCCTGGCTGTCCCCGGACGGCGCCGGCTTCCGGCTCTTCGAGAACGCACCCGGGCTGGCCGGCGCCTTCGCCCGCGACGGCGCCGTGCTGGACGGATCGTTCGTGCTCGTCGGTGGCCTGGGCGACGCCGCCGCCGCGTGGCGTTCCACCGACGGCACGTCGTGGCGGCGCGTCGGCATGCCGGTCGAGGGCGGCTACGCGGAGGCGCAACGGGTGGTCCGAGCGGGCCCGGCGCTGATCGCGGTGGGGCCGCGCGGGGACACCTTCGGGGCCTGGCGCGGCCCGGACTGGGTGGCGGTCGGTCGCTTCGGCAAGCCGGACGCGACCGGCATCCGATCCCTGACCGTCTCACGTGGACGGTTGTACACAGCGGCGGCGCAAGGCCTGTGGCGCTCCGACGACGGCGGCCGGTCCTGGCTCACCGTCACGACCCCGCGCGCCGCGACCCCGCTGTCGGCGGTCGCGGGGACCAACGGCGACCTCCTGCTGCTCGCCGGCGACCGGGTCTGGCTGGCTCACGGGGTGTGACATTTTCCCCACACCCGGCTGTGCTACTCGCCGGTAATGTTCGACGTCCACCGATGTGTATCCGGGAGTCACCATGCTGACCGTTCCCCCTGGCCTGGCCGGCGTCGTCGCGTTCGAGACGGAGATCGCGGAGCCTGACCGCGACGGTGGCGCCCTGCGCTACCGCGGCATCGACATCGAGAAGCTGGTCGGCAAGGTGTCCTATGCCGACGTCTGGGGCCTGCTGGTCGACGGGGACTTCGGCGCCCCGCTGACCGCGGCGAAGCCCGTACCGCTGACCGTGCACTCCGGCGACATCCGCGCCGACGCGCAGGCAGCCATCGCCACGATGGCGCCGCAGTGGGGCCTCGGCCCGCTGATCGACATCGACGATCCACAGGCCCGCGCGGACCTCGCGCGGACCTCGGCGACGCTGCTCGACTTCGTCGCCCAGGGCGCCCGGGGCAGCGAGCTGCCGGCGGTGCCGACCAGCCGGGTCGAGGCGGCCGGCAGCATCGTCGAGCGGTTCATGGTGCGCTGGCGCGGCGAGCCCGATCCGCGGCACGTGAGCGCGATCGACCGGTACTGGATCTCGGCCGCCGAGCACGGCATGAACGCGTCCACCTTCACCGCCCGGGTGGTGGCCAGCACCGGCGCCGACGTCCCGGCGGCGATCTCCGCGGCGGTCGGGGCCATGTCCGGCCCGCTGCACGGCGGGGCGCCCTCGCGGGCCTTGCACATGGTCGAGGCCGTGGAGCGTTCCGGCGACGCGCGGGCATACGTGAAGCACATCCTGGACAGCGGTCAGCGGCTGATGGGTTTCGGTCACGCGATCTACCGCGCCGAGGACCCCCGGGCCCGCCTGCTGCGCGCCACCGCCAAGGAGCTGGGCGCGCCGCGCTACGAGGTGGCCAAGGCGCTGGAGGACGCGGCGCTGGCCGAGCTGCGCGAGCGCAAGCCCGACCGGGTGCTGGAGACCAACGTCGAGTTCTGGGCGGCGATCATCCTGGACTTCGCCGAGGTGCCCGCGCCGCTGTTCACCTCGATGTTCACCTGCGCGCGCACGGCCGGCTGGGCGAGCCACATCCTTGAGCAGAAGCGGCTCGCCAAGATCATCCGACCGTCCGCGTCCTACGTCGGGGTGACCGACCGGGAGCCGGCGGAACTGGTCGGCTGGGAGGACGCGCTCAAGCGCAACGCGGGCCGCACCTACCTCTGATCTTGGCGGAATTCCCAGCTTCTCCCCAGGTCAGCCATAATCTTCGCGGCTAGCGTGCGGAGCCATGGCGTGGCGTAGGCAGATCAACATGCGGCTGGCCCGGAGCACCGGCATGCGGGTGGTGCAGCGGGACGGCCGCTACCGGGTCGTCCGTGATCCGCGGCGGGAACTGAGCGCACCGGGGTTCATCTTCTCCTCGGTGCGCTCCGGCTCCACCCTGCTCCGGATGATCCTGAACAGTCACTCGCAGATCTACGCCCCGCACGAGCTGCACCTGCGCCACATCCGGGTCTCCTTCGAGATCCCGGCGGCCGGCCAGGCGATGGCCGCCCTCGGCCTGGACGAGCGGGAGCTCACCGCGATGACCTGGGACCGGCTGCTGACCACCGTTCTGCGGCGCAGCGGCAAGACGGTCCTGGTGGAGAAGACGCCGAACCTGGTCTTCCACTGGGAGCAGGTCGCGCGGGCGTGGCCGGACGCCCGGTTCATCTACCTGCTGCGGCACCCGGCCGCGATTCTCGACTCGTGGCAGCGGGCCCGGACCACCCAGACGGAGCAGGAGGCGATCGCCGGTGTGACCCGGTACCTCCGCAAGCTGCGCGAGGCCCGGGCCGCGGCGCCCGGGATCACCGTGCGGTACGAGGAGCTGACCGCAGACCCGGTCCGCGAGGCGCGGCGGCTGTGCGCGTTCCTGGGAGTCGGTTTCGAACCGGCGATGGTCGAGTACGGCCGGGCCGACCACGGCCCGCTGGTGGCCGGGCTCGGCGACTGGCACGAGAAGATCAGGTCGGGTGCGGTGCAGAGCGCCCGTCCGGTGCCGCGGATCGAGCTGCCGGCCGACCTGCGGGCGCTCGCCGCGGACCTCGGTTACTGACGGTCTAGCGGGCCGGCTCCAGCCGGAACCGGTTGACGATCACCTGAAGGTCGTCGGACATCGCCGCGAGCCGGCCGGCGGCCCGGGTCGCCTCGGCGACCCCGACGGTGGTGAGCTGGACCGACGTCGCGACGTCGGTGATCGTGTCGGCCACCCGGCCGCCGGCGGCGGCGGCCTCGGTCACGTTCCGGCTCATCTCGTTGGTGGTCACCGTCTGCTCCTCGACCGCCGAGGCGATCGTGGTCTGGAACTCGCTGATCCGCCCGATGATCTCGCTGATCTCCCCGATCGCGGTGACCGCGCCGCCGGTGTCGGCCTGGATCGCGGCCACCCGCTTGCCGATGTCCTCGGTCGCCCGGGCCGTCTCCTGGGCGAGATCCTTGACCTCGCTGGCCACCACGGCGAAGCCCTTGCCCATCTCGCCGGCCCGGGCCGCCTCGATCGTGGCGTTGAGCGCCAGCAGGTTGGTCTGCCCGGCGATCGAGGTGATCACCTTGATCACGTTGCCGATCTCGGCCGAGCTGTCACCCAGCTTCGCCATCACCGTGGTGGTCGTGGCGGTGACGTCCACCGCGCGGGCGGCGACGCCGGCCGCCTGGGTCGCGCTCTGGCTGATCTCGCGGATGGAGGCGCCCATCTCCTCGGCGCCCGCGGCGACCGTCTGAATGTTCGACGACATGACCGCGGCGGACTCCGCGACGGCGCTCGCCTGCCGCGCCCCGGTCTCCGCGCTGGTCGCGCTGTTCCTGCTGGTGGCGGCCAGCTCCCCGGCGGCGACACCGAGGGTCCGGGAATGCGTGGCGAGGTCGGTGACGGTCTGCCGCAGGGTGACGGTGGCCCTTCGCAGCGACGAGGCCATGTGTCCCACCTCGTCCTTCTGGTGCACGTCGAGCTCCTGGGACAGGTCACCCTCGGCGACCGCCTCCAGCACCGAGGACACCCGGCGCAGCGGCGTGACGATCATCCGCGCCACCCAGAGCGCCAGGAAGATCGCCAGGGCCAGCGCGAGCACGATGGTCCAGATCAGGCTCAGCCGGGTGCTGCCGACGGTCGCGTCGAAGTCCTCGCCGGCGATCAGCGCCTCCTCCGCCCGGGTGATCTCCTCGGCCAGCTGCCCCTCGTACGCCTTCCGCAGGTCGCGGTTCGCACCCAGGGCGACCGCGACGGCGGCCGGACGGTCGGTGGCGAAGGTGGTGAACTCGGCGTCCAGGGCCGTGAACCAGGCGTCGGTGGCCGTCTTGATCTTGTCGATCGTGGCCTGCTGCGCGGGCTCGCCCAGGCCCCGGGCGCCGGCCAGGTGGCCGTCGACCGACTCCTGCCGGCCCAGCGCCTCATCCCGGAACTCGGCGTCGCCCGCGATCAGATAACCACGCTCGTCGTTCGCGGCAGCCTTCGCCGCCAGCGCGGCACTGTTCAGGCTGGTGATGTACGGGACGCCGCTCTTGATCTCGTCGTTGCGGGTGGTCTTGAGGTCCGCGATGCCGGCCAGGCTCATGTACCCGGTGACGACCATGCCCGCGATGGCCACCCCCGCGACCGCCAGAACCTTGGTCGATACCCGCCGGTTCCGGGCCCACGTGGTCACACCAGCCACTGTTTCCACCCCTTGTGCGCGCCTTGTCGGTCAACTGCCCTATCGGCCCCGATTGCCGATCGCTGACCGTCAGGGTGCGGAAAGGTTGCCGAGACCCGCGGACGCGACGCCGACCGTGACCACCGGCCGCTCGGCCGCCGGCTTCGCCGCGCCGCGCGTCTGTGCCCGGGTGAGCAGCGTGACGCCGGCCCCCGCGACGACCGCGCCGGCCAGGGCGACCGCCGCGCCGAGCGAGCCGCCGGTGATCTGCTCGCCGAGCAGCGCCAGGCCGATCGCCGCCGCGGCCACCGGGTTGGCCAGCGTGCTCACCGCCAGCGGCGCGCCCAGCCCGGCGCGGTAGGAACGCTGGGTGAACAGCATGCCGGCGGTCGACAGGGCCGCGATCGCGAGGACCGCGACGGTCACCGCCGGATACCGCAGGGCTCCGAACCCGTCGGCCGTGACGTGCACCGCGACCGTCTGGGTCAGCGCGGACGAGACCCCGAACGACACCCCCGCGGCGACCGCCGCCCACAGACCGGAGGCGCCGGGCACCGCGCTCCAGCCGCCCAGCGCGGTCAGCAGCGCGGCGGTGACCAGCACCAGGCCGACGAGTTGCGCGGTGGTGAGCACCCCGATGCCGGTGGTCGTGCCGGCAAGCAGCAGGATGCCGATCAGGCCGGCCACCGTCAGGCCGATGCCCCGGCCCTCGACCGCCGTGACCGCCCGCCGGGCCAGCAGCGCCGCGAGCGGCACCGCCAGCACCAGGGTCAGCACACCGAACGGCTGGACCAGCGACAACGGTCCGTACCGCAGGGCGACCACGTGCAGGGCCGCGCCGACGCCGTTGAGCGCGATGGCCGCCCACCACAGCGGCATCCGGACCAGCACCCCGAGCGGCCGCTGCGCCAGGCGTTCCTGCAGCACCGCCCCGGCCGCATAGCCCGCCGCCGACGCGACGCAGAGGAGCACCGCGATGACGACCATGCTCACGGCTGCTCCCCGGGACGGACCAGACCGCTCTGGTACGCGATCACGACCAGCTGCGCGCGGTCCCGTACCCCGAGCTTGGTCATCGCCCGGTTGATATGCGTCTTCACCGTCAGCGGCGACAGGTGCAGCCGCTCGGCGATCTCGTCGTTCGACAGCCCGTACGCCACCAGCGCCAGCACCTCGCGTTCGCGTTCGGTGAGCGAGCCCAGCTCCAGCGCGGCCGGCAGCGCGCTCGGCACCGGCTGGCTCAGGAAGCGGCTGACCAGCCCGCGGGTGGCGGCCGGCGAGAGCAGCGCCTCCCCGGCGGCGACGACCCGGATGGCGTGCAGCAGGTCCACCGGGTCGACGTGCTTGCCGAGGAAGCCGCTCGCCCCGGCGCGCAGCGCCAGCACCACGTTGTCGTCGTTCTCGAACGTGGTCAGCACCAGCACCCTGACCCCGGCCAGGTCCTCGGCGGCGGCGATCCGCCGGGTGGCCTCGATGCCGTCCATGTCCGGCATCCGGATGTCCATGAGCACCACGTCGGCGCGCGCCGAGCGGGCCAGCTCCACCGCCTCGCGCCCGGTGCCGGCCTCGCCGACCACCTCGACCTCGGGGTCGGGCTCGACGAACATCCGGAACCCGGCCCGGATCAACGGCTGGTCGTCGGCCAGCAGCACGCGGATCGTCATGACAGCACCCCGGCCGGGACCGCACTGGGCAGGTCGGCGTGCACCGTGAACCGGCCGCCGACCGCGGGCCCCGCGGTGAGCCGGCCGCCGGTCGAGGTGGCCCGCTCGCGCATGCCGACGATGCCGTAGCCCGAGCCCGAGCCCGACCGCGGCACGTCCGGCCGGACCTGGTTGGTGACCTCCAGCGTCACCCCGCCCGCGGTGTACGCCACGGTGAGCCGGGCCGTGCCTTCGCCGTACTTCTGCGCGTTGGTCAGCGCCTCCTGGGCGATCCGGAACGCCGCGAGGTCGACCAGCGCGGGCAGCTCGCGGGCCGTGCCGAGCTGGCGGTGATCCACCCGCAGGCCGGCGGCGGCGAGGTCGTCCAGCAGGCCGGAGAGCCGGGCCAGCCCCCGGGTCGGCTCGGTCGCCGGCGACGCGGACCCGTCCAGGTCGTCCGAGCTGCGCAGCAGGCCGACCACCGAGGCGATCTCCTTCAGCACCGCGTCCGAGGAGCGGCTGATGTGGTCCAGCGCCGGGGCGACCTGCTCCGGGCGGTGCTGCAGGATGTGCTTCGCGCCGGTGGCCTGCACCTTGATGACGGCGATGTGGTGGGCGACGACGTCGTGCAGCTCGCGGGCGATGCGCACCCGTTCCTCGACGACGCGGCGCCGGGCCTCCTCGTCGCGGCTCTGCTCGGCGCGGCGGGCGCGCTCCTCGACCTCGGCCACGTACGCCCGGCGGCTGCGGGTGGCGTCGCCGACCGCGGTGGCCATGCCGATCCAGGCCAGCGCGCCGAGGTTCTCCGGGCCCCACCAACTGCCGCCGCCCCAGGTGACCCCGGAGACGTAGATCAGCGTGGCGAGGCCGCCGGCGGTGGCCCAGGCCGTCCGCCGGTCGCTGCGGGTGGCGTGGGTGAAGAAGAGCAGGACCAGGGCGACCATCAGGATCGGCTGCCGGTCGTGCTGCACGATGATGACGAAGATCCAGGCGAGCGAGGCGAGGATCAGGCCGGCCCGGATGTGCCGGCGGCGGAAGGTCACCGCGAGGACTGCGGCGGCGATGCCGAGCGCGTCCGTGACGCCGAGCATGCGAGGCGCCTCGCCGTGCCCGCCGACCCGGACGGCGATGACCGCCGGCAGCACCAGGGCCAGCCCCAGGACGGCGTCGCAGAGCTGCGGGTGCCGGCCTGCCGCCTGCCACCACCGCGTCTCGCGCACCCCGCCCAGCTCCATGACGATCACCGTACGCGTGGCGGCGCCTGCAAAGCGTCGTCCTCGCACGGTAACCACGTGACCTCGGATACCGCCGTTGTAGTAGGCGGATCTGCCCACCGGTGGACGACGCGGATCACCCGGCGGGCCCGCCACGCTGGTTCCCATGATCGAGGTCCACGAACTCACCAAGCGGTACGGCACCAAGACCGCCGTCGACTCACTGACGTTCACCGTCCGGCCGGGCATCGTCACGGGCTTCCTGGGGCCCAACGGCGCCGGCAAGTCCACCACGATGCGGATGATCCTGGGACTGGACCGGCCCACGTCGGGCACGGCGTCCATCAACGGACGCCCGTACGCGGAGCACAGCGCGCCGCTCAAGCAGGTCGGCGCGCTGCTGGACGCCAAGGCCGTGCACACCGGGCGGTCCGCGTACCACCATCTCCTGGCCATGGCCGCGACCACCGGGGTGTCGCGCACCCGGGTCGACGAGGTGATCGACATCGTCGGTCTGCACGAGGTCGCCCGCAAGCGGGCCGGCGCCTTCTCGCTCGGCATGGGCCAGCGCCTGGGCATCGCCTCGGCGCTGCTCGCCGACCCGGAGGTGCTGATCCTCGACGAGCCGGTGAACGGCCTCGACCCGGAGGGCATCCTCTGGATCCGGCGCCTCATGCAGGGCCTGGCCGCGCAGGGCCGGACGGTCTTCGTCTCCTCGCACCTGATGAGCGAGATGGCGCTGACCGCCGAACACCTGGTCGTCGTCGGCCGCGGCAAGCTGATCGCGGACGTCTCGGTGGCGGACTTCATCGAACGCGCGGCCAGCGACTCGGTGCTGGTCCGCTCGCCGCGCGCGGTGGACCTGCACGACCTGCTGACCGGCCCGGGCGTCACGGTGCTCAGCGTCGAACGCGGCGCCTTCGAGGTGACCGGCCTGACCGCGAACCAGATCGGCGACCGGGCGGCCGGGGCCGGCATCGCCCTGCACGAGCTGACCGTGCGGCGGCCGTCGCTGGAGGAGGCGTTCATGGAACTGACCAAGGACGCCGTGGAGTACCAGACCGTAGGAGCAGCCGCATGAGCACCCTCGCCGTCCAGCCCCCGGCAGCACCGGTGCGGCTCAAGGTGACCCAGGCCCGGGTCATCCGCTCGGAATGGATCAAGTTCTGGTCGCTGCGCTCGACGGTGGTCACGCTGGCCACCGCGGTCACCCTGCTGATCGGCATCGGCCTGCTGGCGGCGTCGATGCTGGACTCAGGCGCCGCCGGACCGGGCGAAGGGCCGGGTGAGCTGGGCCCGGTCGGCGCCAGCCTGGCCGGCCTCACGTTCGCCCAGCTGGCCTTCGGCACCTTGGGCGTGCTGTTCATGGCGAGCGAGTACAGCACCGGGATGATCCGGTCGTCGCTGTCCGCCGTACCGAAGCGCCTCCCGGTGCTCTGGGGCAAGATCACCGTCTTCGCGGCGGTGGTCTTCGTGATCGGGCTGGCGGCATCGGCCATCGCCTTCACCGGCGGCCAGGCCCTGCTCGGCGACGGCGCGGCCGGCTGGTCGGACCCGGGCGTGGCCCGCGCGGTGATCGGCTCGGCGGTCATCCTGGCCGGCTCGGGGGTACTGGGCCTGGCGCTGGGCGCGCTGCTGCGCTCGACACCGGCCGCGATCAGCACGCTGTTCGGGGCGATGTTCCTGCTGAGCGGGGTCGCGCAGCTGCTGTTGCCGGAATCGGTCCGCGACAGCGTCGTGCAGTACCTGCCGTCGAACGCGGGCAGCGCCTTCACGTCGGTGACGCAGGGGGCGGATGCGCTGGGGCCGTGGGCGGGACTCGGGGTGTTCGTGGGGTATGTCGTGGCGGTGGTCGCGGGCGGGGCTTGGCGGTTGAAGCGCTCCGACGCGTGAGTCGGTCCGGGGCCGGGTGGGTTTCCTGGCAGGCCGGCTCCGCGGATTCCGGCCGCTCCGCGGGGGATCCCGGTGGGGAGCCGGCCGGTCGCTGCCGTGCCGCCGCGTCGCGGTTTACGCTCGGGCGATGGCGTTCGAGCAGCATGGACACACGCACCGCCTGGACTGGGTCGATCCGACCATCCGGGAGTGGGACTGCACCGTCGTCTGGTCCGATCCGGCCGACCCCGAAGCCGGGATCGTGCTCGACCGGTCGGCGTTCTACCCGGGCGGCGGCGGTCAGCCACCCGACCACGGCGTGCTCATCTGGCAGGGCGTGCAGACCCGGATCGTGGACACCCGCAAGGCCGACGAGCACTACCTGATCCCGGCGCCGGGCGACCCGGTGCCACCGGCCGGCGCGACGGTCCGCGGCGCGGTCGACGACGACCGGCGCACCACTCTGATGCGGACCCACTCCGGGCTGCACATCCTCTGCGGCACGGTGTTCCGCGACTTCGGCGCGCTGGTCACCGGCGGGAACATGCAGCCGGGCGAAGCGCGGATGGACTTCAACCTGCCGGAGGTGCCGCCGGGCTTCAAACAGGCCCTCGAGGACGCGGTGAACGCGGAGATCGCCGCCGACCGCAAGATCGTGGCGCGGGTGCTGCCGCGCGCGGAGGCGCTGGCGATCCCGGACCTGGTCCGCACGCAGGACGCGCTGCCCCCGCTGGAGAACCCGGAGATCCGGGTGGTGGACATCGTGGGACTGGACGTCCAGGCCGACGGGGGTACGCACGTGGCGTCGACGGCGCAGGTGGGGCGGGTCGAGGTGGTGAAGGTGGAGAGCAAGGGCCGGCAGAACCGCCGCGTCCGGATCAAACTGGCCGGCTGAGCACCGGATGGGCCGCGGGCGGAGCGGATAGGGTCGGGTCAGGTGTGCCGGGAAGTCTGGTCGGCGATGGATCTGCCGACCCCTTCGGAGGCCCGATATGTCCCTCTTCAGCCGCGGTAGCTGGCCGGAAGCCCGCCGAATCGCCGAGCTGCTCCGTGCCGAGACCGTCGGCGGGGTGCTGCTGCTGGTGGCCGCGCTCGTGGGGCTCGCCTGGGCCAACTCGCCGTGGGGCGACACGTACCGGTCGTTCTCGGCCTGGGAGATCGGACCGCTGAGCCTGGCCGGCTGGGCCGCCGACGGCCTGCTCGCGATCTTCTTCTTCGTCGCCGGGCTCGAGCTCAAGAGGGAGTTCGTCGCCGGCGACCTCCGCGACCCGCGCCGGGCGGCCCTGCCGGTGCTCGCCGCGGTCGGCGGCATGATCGCGCCCGCGGCCATCTTCACACTGTTCAACCTGGCCGGCGGCGGGCTGGCCGGCTGGGCCGTCCCGACCGCGACGGACATCGCATTCGCGCTGGCCGTGCTGGCCGTGATCGGCACCCACCTGCCGAACGCGCTGCGCACGTTCCTGCTGACCCTGGCCGTGGTCGACGACCTGCTGGCGATCACCATCATCGCGATCTTCTACACGTCCTCGCTGCACCCGCTGCCGCTGCTGCTGGCCCTGATCCCACTGGCGATCTTCGGCGTGCTGGTGCAGCGCGGCGTCCGAGCATGGTGGCTGCTGCTGCCGCTGGCGGCGGCGACCTGGACGCTGGTCCACGAGTCCGGCGTCCACGCGACCGTGGCCGGGGTGCTGCTCGCCTTCACGGTGCCGGTGCGCAAGCAGGGCCTCGCCGAACACTTCGAGCACCGCTTCCGGCCGCTGTCGGCCGGCCTGGCCGTGCCCGTGTTCGCCTTCTTCGCCGCAGGGGTCTCGATCACCGCGGCCGGCGGCTTCGGGGCGAGCATGCGCGACTCGGTGACCCTCGGCGTCATCGCCGGCCTGGTGGCAGGCAAGGCGATCGGCATCACGGGCGCGACCTGGCTGGTGCAACGCTTCACCCGAGCCCACCTCGACCCGGGCCTGAGCTGGTGGGACGTGATCGGCCTGGCGCTGCTCGGCGGGGTCGGCTTCACGGTGTCGCTCCTGATCGGCGAACTGGCGTACGGCTCAGGCACGGTCCGCGACGGCCACGCGAAGATCGGCGTGCTGGCCGGCTCACTGCTGGCGGCGGTGCTGGCGGCGGTAGTGCTGCGGCTGCGGAACAGGCACTACCGCCTGCTCGCGGCGGAAGAGGCCATGGACGCGGACGACGACGGCATTCCGGACGTGTACCAGCGCTGACGGTCTGCTATTCGGGGCACTCTCGGCGGCCTCGCCTCCGGAGGCCCGCTGCGCTCCGGGCCGCGCTTCACCACGCAGCCTGGCAGCGGCGCGAGGTCTGCCACGCTCTCCGACCGAGCCCGGCCCGGACACCTCACCACGCACCCGGGCGGAGCCGCGAGGCCCGCCACCGCTCTACGACCGAGCCCGACCCAGGCGCCCGGGCAGGGCCGCGAGGCCCGCCACCGCTCTCCGACCGAGCCCGACCCAGACACCTCACCAGGCGCCCGGGCAGGGCCGCGAGGCCCGCCACCGCTCTCCGACCAAGCCTGGCCCAGACACCTCGCCACGCGCCCTGGCATGGCCGCGGATTGACTCCGGCGGCACAGGGCGGGCACAGCTGATGCATAGCAGCGCCAGGCTCAATGGAGATCCGACCACTTGAAGGGTGAAGGATCTCCGTGAACGAATTGCTGGTCGTTGCCGCCGATGTCACCGCCATCGCCATCCTGGCGTTCGGCATCTACTTCCCGCGCCACCACCGGCGGGACCTCGTGGTGGCCTTTCTCGGCGTGAACATCGGCGTGCTCGCCGTCTCGATGGTGCTCGGCTCCTCCGCCGTGGGCGCGGGCCTGGGACTGGGCTTGTTCGGCGTGTTGTCGATCATCCGGCTCCGTTCCGACGAGATCACCCAGCACGAGATCGCCTACTACTTCGCGGCCCTGGCGCTCGGCCTGCTGGCGGGGCTGAGCAGCACCCCGTCGGTCCTGGCACTGACGCTGATGGCGCTGATCCTGGCGACGCTGTTCGTCGCGGACCACCCGGGCCTGTTCCGGCGCTACCGACAGCAGACCATGCAGCTGGACGTCGCGTACACCGACGAGCAGGCCCTGCGCGCGCACCTGGCCGTGCTGCTCAACGCCCGGATCGTGAACCTCCTCGTCAAACACGTCGACCTGGTGAACGACACGACGCTGGTCGAGGTCCGCTACGTGGCGGCGCCGTCCGCACCGGCCGGGCCGGCACGGCAGGAGCCGTCCGCGGCGCGGCAGGAGAGCGGCCCGCTGATCGAACGGATCCCGGCATGATCGACACCGACTGCCCACCGATCTCGCTGGCCGAGCTGGTCCAAGAGGCCGAACTGCTCACCCGGGTCGACCGCAAGTACCTCGTGCCGCGCACCGACCTACCGGCCGTCCTGGCCGGTCTCCCGGCCGGCACCCGGGTCCTCGAGATCAACGGCCGGCGCGACTTCGCCTACCGATCGGCGTACTTCGACACCCCCGCCCTGCACAGCTACCTGGCTGCGGCCCGCGGTCGCCGCCACCGCTTCAAGCTCCGGATCCGCAGCTATCTCGACTCCGATCTGCACTTCTTCGAGGTCAAGACCCGAGGGATCAGGGGCACGACCACCAAACAACGCATCCCATACGACGACGAGCCGACGCTCTCCCCGAGCGCGCTGGCCTACGCGGCCGAGGTTCTCGGCACGCGGCTGGACCTGGCACACGTGCTGACCACGCGGTACCACCGCCAGACATTCTTCCTGCCTGCGGGCTCTCTCCCGGCAGGCTCCCTGCCGACCGGCTCCCCAGCGGCGGGCTCCCCGGCCGCAGGCTCGCTGCCGGTGGGGCTCTCGCCAGCAGGATCGCTGCCGGCGGGCTCCCCGGCTGCGGGCTCCCCGGCGGCAGGCTCCCCGGCGGCGGCGGGTGGCGCCCGGCTCACCATCGACACGCGGCTGGTGTGGGAACTCCCGGATGGCTCGAGTGTCAGTGCCCCCGATTGGGCGATCGTGGAAACGAAATCCGCCGCGGGCGCATCGACAGCCGATCGCCTGCTCTGGTCTCTGCGCCATCGTCCACGCGTCGTCTCCAAATACGGCACCGGCCTGGCCGCCCTCCGCCCCGACCTCCCGGCCAACCGCTGGCGTCCGGCACTACGGATGTTTCCCGCCGACCTCGCCACCGACCGTCGACGTCCGACGCCGCAGCCGGCTCGCACCGATCGCTGGCACTCGACGACTGACACGTCCCCCGCCGACCGTTGGCATCCGGCGACGGACACGTCGCCCAACCACCTCCCCGCAGACCGCTGGCATCCGGCACCGCGGATGTCCCCCGCCGGAAAGGCTTCCCGATGAGACTCCGCAGGCGTTTTGCCGCAGCGATCACTTCCGCCATCCTCGCGACTGCCGCGCTGGCAGCCTGCAGCGACGGCATCACCACCTCCACCGCCACCGGCGCCACGGCCGCCGCACAGACCACCAGCACGGCCGCGCTCTCCGCCGCCGCGGTGCTGGACGCGAACACCGATGTCCACACCACCTCGGCAGTCACCGAGTCGGACGCCGTCGACATCAAGCTGACCGGTGCCTCGGCCACCGTCGAGGGTGACGGCGTCAAGGTGGACGGCGCCACAGTGACGATCACCGCAGCCGGCACCTACCGCTTGTCCGGCACCCTGAACGCGGGTCAGATCGTCGTCAACGCACCAGACGCCGAGGTGCAGCTGATCCTGGACGGCGCCACCATCACCAGCACGAGCAGCGCCGCAATCGCCGCCACTGAGATCGGCACCCTCACCGTGGTCCTCGCCGACGGCAGCACGAACACCCTGACCGACACGGCCAGCTATGCCGACGACGCTGACGTCAACGCGGCCCTCTTCAGCGCCGGCGACTTGACGATCACCGGCGCCGGCGCCCTCACCGTGCACGGCAAGGGCAACGACGCGATCGCGAGCAAGGACGGCCTGGTGATCGAGTCCGGGACGATCACGGTCGATGCGGCGGACGACGGCGTCCGCGGCAAGGACTATGTGGTGGTCAAGGACGGCAAGCTCACCATCACCTCCGGTGGCGACGGTGTGAAGGCCGACAACGAGGAGGACTCGGACGCGGGCTTCATCGCGATCGCCGGCGGCACCGTCGCGGTCGAGTCGGGCGGCGACGGCCTCGACGCGTACACGGATCTGGTCATGACCGGTGGCACGGTGACCGTGGCCAGCGGCGGCGGGCACACCACCGCCCCGGTGGACACGACGTCGACCAAGGGCCTCAAGTCGGGCGTCATCACAGTGCTCGAGGGTGGCGCGGCCACAGTGGACTCCTCGGACGACGCGGTGCACAGCGACGGCACGGTGCACCTGGTGTCGACGGCGTTGACCGCGGCCAGTGGGGACGACGCCGTGCACGCGGAGCAGACGCTCCAGGTGGACGGCGGCACGGTCGACATCACGGCGTCGGTCGAGGGCCTGGAGGGCAAGGACATCGTGATCAATGACGGGTCGGTGCAGCTGGTCTCCAGCGACGACGGCGTCAACGCAGCCGGCGGGGACACCGACTCGGACGCCGGTGGTGGCGGAGGCGGAGGCGGCCAGTCGGTTGAGGACGTCTCGGTGACGGTCACGGGCGGCACCCTCGTCATCAACGCCGACGGCGACGGGCTCGACTCCAACGGCACGGCGTCCATCACGGGCGGGACTGTCGTGGTCAACGGTCCCGAACAGAACGGCAACGGCGCCCTGGACGTCAACGGCTCCTTCACGATCAGCGGCGGTGTCCTGCTCGCGTCCGGAAGCGCGGGCATGGTGGTGGCCCCGGCCACCGATTCGCCGCAGGGCTGGCTGTCCGCCACGTTGGACTCGGCGCTGCCGGCCGGCACGACCGTGCAGATCGTCAACGCCGATGACAAAGTGGTGGCCTCGTTCGTCACCTCGAAGCAGACACAGAACATCGTCTATTCGGCGTCCGGCATCTCGACAGGTTCGAAGTATCAGATCTACACCGGCGGCACGGCCTCCGGTGACAGCGTCGGCGGGCTGACCCAGTCGGGATCGCTCGGCTCGGCCTCGTCGGTGGCCACGGTGACGGCGGGCGAAGCACCGGCCGGCGGCGGATTCGGGCGGGGCGGCCGCTGAAATCGGTAATTCGGCGGCGTTCAGGGCCATTACCAAGGCTGAATAGATAACTGCCGAGAAATAGGAGGCAATCGCACGGGCGGACGGGTGGCATCGACTTTCTACGATCCACCCGACCGCAGCACCCTCGCTGCGGTCAGCGTCCGAAAGGCAGTTCGTATGCCCTCTTCCGCCAGTCGTCTGGTGATCACCGCGATCACCGGCGTTGTCCTCGCCGCCGGCGCGGCCGTGCCCGCCGCGGCCGCGTCCCCGCCAACCGGCAATCCCGCGTCCGCCGTACCGGCTGCCTCGCTCCCGTCGATCGGCGTCCCGTCGCTCAGCGCGAAGAAGAGCGCGACCACCAGCGCCAAGGAACGCAAGCGGGTCGACAGCGTCAAGACGCCCAAACTGGGCTGGTACAAGTGCTACGAGACCGCGGAATGCGCCACCGTGCGCCTGCCGCTCGACTATGACAAGCCGAAGGGCGCCACGACCGAGATCGCGGTGTTGCGGGTCAAGGCCCGCGACCAGAAGCGCAAGATCGGCAGCCTGTTCCTGAACCCGGGCGGACCCGGCGGCTCGGGCACGTCCATCGCGCTCAACGCCCCGTACTTCCTGAGCGACTCGGTGCTCGACCGCTTCGACATCGTCGGCGTCGACCCGCGCGGCATCGCCAACAGCGAGAACGTCAAGTGCTTCAAGTCCACCAAGGCGCAGACCCAGGCGTACGCGGGCCTGAACGTCGCCTTCCCGTACGGCAAGACGCAGGAGAACGCCTACATCAAGTCGGCGAAGGCGGTGGCGAAGGCGTGCTCGACCACCGGCAAGAAGATCGCCGGCGCGATGTCGACCGCCGAGGTCGTCCGGGACATGGACGTGCTGCGCCGCGCCGTCGGTGACAAGAAGCTGACCTACCTGGGCTTCAGCTACGGCACCGCGATCGGCCAGTACTACGCCAACATGTTCCCGGACCGCTTCCGGGCGCTGGTCGTCGACGGCGTCATCGACCCGGTCTCGTGGACGGGCACCAGCAAGACGAAAAACCAGATCCAGGACGAGCGGATGCACTCCGCCGACGGCGCCTACAAGGCGTTGCGCGAGATTCTCAAGCGCTGCGACAAGGCGGGCGAGAAGTACTGCAGCTTCGCGGCCGGCGACCCGGTCAAGAACTTCGAGACGATCGCCCAGAAGCTGCGGGCCAAGCCGCTGGTGATCACCGACGAGTACGGCACCTACACCATCACCTACGCCGATTTTGTCGGCGGCATCCTGGGCTCGCTCTACGACATGTACGCCGGCGACATCGTGGCCGACCTGTCGTCCCAGCTGTGGACGCTGCTGGCGGCGCCGGCCGCGACCAGCGCGGACAAGGCAGTCGCGAAGAAGGCCGTCATCGAGCGCATCAAGGACGCCCGGAGCCGCAAGCCGGCCCGTGACTTCCCGTACTACAACGACTTCGAGGCGTTCAGCGGCGTCATGTGCACCGACGGCCTGCACCCGAAGGACGCAGCATCGTGGCCGGCCGCGACGGCCAAGGCCGACAAGCGTGCCCCGTACTTCGGCCGGGCCTGGGCCTGGGGCAGCGTGCAGTGCGCCCGCAACTCGTGGACGGTCCGGGACGAGGACTCCTACACCGGCCCGTTCAACCGCCGTACGGCTGCGCCGGTGCTGGTCGTGGGTAGTTACTGGGACCCCGCCACCAACTACGAGGAGGCCGTCTCCTCGGCGAAGCTCCTGCCGAACAGCCGCCTGCTGGCGAGCACGAACTGGGGTCACACCGCCTACGGCACGTCGGCGTGTGCGACGACAGCGATCGACACCTACCTCCTGAAGGCCACGCTGCCCGCCAAGGGCAAGGTCTGCCAGGGTGAGGTACAGCCGTTCACCGAGCCGCTGGAGTCCCCGGACAAGCCGGAGGAGATGTCGACGATGCGCGCGGACCAGTCCAAGCAACTGCCGCCGGTCGCCGACCAGATCCCGACGTCGGTCCTCAACGGCACCAGGTAACACCGCACGCGGCGCTGTCGCCGGCCCAGGCTCCCCGGAGCCGCAAGCCGAGCGGCAGCGCCGCACCGCGGTGACGGCCCAGTCGAGGAACATCATCACCCTCACCTACCAGCTTGTGAGGAGCAGATGATTGACCAGCAACGCCATCAGCGCCTGGACCACCAGCCAGCCGCGGCGGCTCCGCAGCGGTAGCAGCACGGCGCCGGCGACGAACCAGACCGAGAACGGCAACCAGATCCGCTCCACCTCGGCCTTGCTGAGACCGGAGAGGTCGGCAGCGACGACGGCGACGAGAGCAGCGAGCGGGAGCAAACGCTCCGGCGTCACCGGCCGGCCCAGGACTGCCCGTCGCAGGACAGGCGCGACCGCCAGACCGGCCGGCGCCACCAGCGCGGCGAGATTCGCCCAGACCCAGTAGCCGTAGGCGCGCTCGCTGGCCACCCCTTGGTAATACCGCTCCACCACGAGCTGATAGCCGTCCCACCACCAGAATCCGGCTGCCGTGAATCCGGCGATGACCACACCGGCGCCGAGCCCGGTGAGCAGGAGTGGACGCCAGCGGCGCGCCAGGACGACGACGGCAAGCACAAGCGGCGCCAACAGCGTCAGCCCGTACGAGAGGTAGAGCGCGGAGGCCAACAGCACCCCGCCGAAGAAGGCCGAAACCGGTGCGCGGCCGGAGGGACGGGTCAGCCCGCGCGCCACCAGCATCACCGCCGACGCGGCCACTCCCGTGAACAAGCCGTCCGCGGATGCGCCCACCCAGACCGCCCCGGGAAACAGCACCGCGAACGGCACGGCGGCTCGAGCAGCACTCTCCGAGTCGGGTGAGGAGCCGGCACTCAGCAGGCGCACGGTCTCCGGCACCGCCACGGCTGCCGTCGCGCCGACCAGGACACACACCAGGGCGGCCCATCCCCCACCGGCGAGACCGATGCGGTCCAATCCGTCGAAGACGAGTAGCGCTCCCGGTGGATGTCCCGCGACATGCGTGGTCCACGACTCCGGTTGGAAGTCGAGGATCCGGTCCGTGAAGCCGCGGACCATCGCCGACACGTCCGTCACGCCGGCCACCTCGTGCAGATACTCCGGCTCGGTCGTGAGGCGGCCGGCCATTCCTCGCTGCCAGCCGTCCACGAGCGCCAGGCTCAGAATCCAGGCCACCGCGGTGCCGTAACCCGTGACCAGCAGGGATCGCCACGACAGTCGCGCGGCCAGCTGCTGCCCCTGCCAGACCACCAGAGCCGCCACGACCAGTGCCAGTGGCGTCCCCGGGCCGGCGTGCGGGAGCCAGTGGGCGTAGAAGGGTGCTGCGCTCGCCCGTACCGGCCGGTCGGCCAGGTAGAGCAGGCCGCCCACCAGGGCCGCGCCGCCGAGAAGTGCCAGGGCCACGACGGCGGCCACGATGTCCGCTCGCGACGCGCCGGACAGCCCGGACCGGGCCCGGGACGCACGGATCCGCAGCAAGGTCGTCATGCACGCAGCTCCGCCACGGCAAAGTCGGCCATTCCCGCCGACAGGTCGACGGCGGCCGTGAAGCCCAGTTCGTCAGCCGCCCGCCTCGGCGACGCGACCACGTGACGGACGTCGCCGAGCCGGAATTCACCGGTCACCACCGGTGCGGGGCCGGCCATGACCGAAGCCAATATCCGGGCCATGTCGCCGACTGTCGCCGGGCGTCCCGACGCGATGTTGTAGGCCGAGAAGCCGGGCCGCTCGGTCGCCTCCAGCGCCGCCACATTCGCCTGGGCCACGTCGGTCACGTGCACGAAGTCGCGCCGCTGCCGGCCGTCCTCGAAGACTCGTGGCGCCTCGCCCGCTGCCAGGGCCGAGCGGAAGATCGCCGCCACTCCGCTGTAGGGGGTGTCGCGGGGCATCCCCGGTCCGTAGACGTTGTGGTAGCGCAACGCGACGACCGATCCATCACTCTGCCGGGCCCAGGTCGCTGAGAGGTGCTCCTGGGCGAGTTTGGTCACCGCGTACACGCTGCGGGGATCGAGGCTCCCGTCCTCATCGATCGGGATCGAGACCAGCGGCGCTCGGCAGACGGTGCATGGCGGCTCGAAGTGTGCTGCTTCGAGGTCGCGTCGAGCCCGGGCCGGTGGGCGCTGTGGACCGTGCTCCGGGCACGCGTACGAGCCCTCGCCGTAGACGACCATGGAGCTGGCGAGCACGAGCCGGCGCACCTTCGCGCGCGTCATCTCGGCGAGCAGCACGGCTGTGGCCAGGTCGTTGCTGCCCACGTACGCCGGGAGATCGGTGAGATCCACGCCCATGCCGACCATCGCGGCCTGATGCACGACGACGTCCACGCCCCGCAGCGCACCGGCGACGGCATCGCGGTCGCGGAGATCCGCCACCTGGATCGGGACACCGGCGATCGCCTCCGGCAGCGGCCGGCGGTGCGCCGCCGGATGGCCGCTGTCCAGGATCGCGACGGAGTGGCCCGCCGCGAGCAGCGCGGCGGTCACGTGGGTTCCGATGAAGCCGGCGCCGCCGGTCAGGAGTACGTGGGTCACGGCGGCCACGGTAGGCCGGTGCGATCGTCCTTGGGGCGGTTCCCGGCGAGGCGTCAGCACTTCGTAAGAACCGTCCCCGACGTCACTATCTCGTAAGGGTTTCCGGGGCCGTTCCCTCGATAGCTTCCGGACATGACCGATGTGGTGCTGCCCTGCCTGAACGAGGCTCCCGCCCTGCCCTGGCTGCTCAGCCGGCTGCCGCCGGGCTACCGGGCGATCGTCGCCGACAACGGCTCGACGGACGGTTCCGCGGATGTCGCCCGTGCCCACGGCGCGCGGGTGGTGTCGATCTCCCAGCCGGGTTACGGCGCTGCCGTGCATGCCGGTCTGATGGCGGCCGACCCGGCGGACGGGGTCGTGTGCGTGCTCGATGCCGACGGCTCCTTCGATCCGGCCGACCTGCCACGACTGACCGGCCCGGTGCACGCGGGCGAGGCGGAACTGGTCGTCGGACGGCGACGACCGGTCACCCGGGGCGCTTGGCCGGTGCACGCCCGGGTCGGCAACGCGGTCCTCTCCCACCGGTTGCGCCGCACCACCGGATTGCCTGTCCACGACATCGGCCCCATCCGCGCCGCCCGCCGGTCCGACCTGCTGGCGCTCGGTCTGCGCGACCGGCGCTTCGGCTACCCGCTCGAGCTGCTGATCGCGGCCGGCAGGGCCGGCTGGCGGGTCATCGAGATCGACGTCGCCTACCACCCCCGAGCCGCCGGCACCCGGTCCAAGGTGAGCGGAAGTCTGCGCGGCACCGTCCGCGCGATCCACGACATGAGGGCGGTGCTCGCCCGATGACCCGCTTCCTCGTGCTGGCGAAGACGCCCACTCCCGGACGCGTGAAGACGCGGCTCTGCCCACCATGGACCTTGGAACAGGCCGCAGCGGTCGCGAGCGCCGCGCTGATCGACACACTCCGGACAGTTGGCGCGGGGGTGCTCGTGGTGGACGGCAGCCATCCCGCGCCATCCGGCTGGAGCCGTGTTGCCCAGCGCGGTGACGAACTTCCGGCTCGGCTGGCGAACGCCTTCGCCGACGCCGGATCGGAGCCTGCCGTGCTGATCGGGATGGACACCCCGCAGGTGACGGGCGCTCTCCTGGCCGATGCCGCCGAGCGGCTCCGGGAGGCGGACGCCGTGTTGGGGCCGGCCGAGGACGGCGGCTGGTGGGCGCTCGGTCTGCGCGATCCCGCGTATGCCACGGTGCTGCGGACGGTTGCCACCTCTCGACCCGACACCGGCGTCCGCACCTTGCAGGCACTGCGCGGCCTGGGTCTGCGAGTCAGCCTGCTGCCCACGCTTCGCGATGTCGACACCGCCACGGACGCCCGCGCGGTTGCCGCCTTGTGCCCGGCGGGCAGCGAGTTCAGGCGTGCTGTCACCGCCCTCGATGCGGAGCTCTCGGCATGACTACCACGACGATCAGGAGTTCGAGCGTCCTCGGTGTCTACGACGCAGCGCTGTGCCGCGCCGAGGCCGGCGAGGCCGCTGAGCTGGTCCTCCGGAGCCCGCACGGCACCGAGCGCACAATTGATGCGGCGTCCTGGTGCCGCGCGCGCATTCCGGGCGACGCCGGCCTGCTCAGGCGCTGTTCCGGGCCGACTCTTGATATCGGCTGCGGCCCCGGCCGGCTCATCAACGCCCTCAACCGGTGGGGCCGGCCTGCTCTCGGCGTCGACATCAGTCCGGCAGCCGTACGCATCGCTCGTTCGCGGGGTGCGACGGTGTTGCGGCGCGATGTGTTCGGGCACCTGCCCGGACACGGTCGCTGGCGGCATCTGCTGCTCGCCGACGGGAACATCGGCATCGGCGGTGATCCGGCGGCCCTGCTCCGGCGTTGCCGAGAACTGCTCGAAGCCGGCGGCCTGCTCCACGCCGAGGTGTCGCCCACAGGCACCCGGAGCTGGGCGGGCGAGGCGAGCCTCCGTGCCGCCGAAGCGCCGGCGGCTTCGACGTTTCGCTGGGCGGAGGTGGCGGCCGAGGATCTGGCCGCGCTTGCCGCTCACTCGTCGCTGCATGTGACCGAGACCTGGCGGGAGGCGGGCCGATGGTTCGCGACACTGACTCCGGCATGACGCCCTCGGGCGGGCCGCTTGCGCCACCGGCACGTCGACGCCACGCGTCCCTCGTGAGGCTTCCCAACCTTCTCCGGCGGCCGCTTCCCGAGCCGCCGCAGGCGCTCCGCCGAGGACCGCTGAAGGAAGGCGCGTTCCCCTCCCCGCTGCGCTCGGCACGGCTCACCAGCCAGGTGGGAGTCGCGCTCGGGGTCTGCTTCGCCGTGTGCTTCCTGACCGGGCTGATCAGCCATCTCGTCCAGCACCCGCCTTCGTGGTTCGGGTGGCCGTCGCGGCCCGCCGGCCTGTACCGCGTGACCCAGGGCCTCCACGTCATCACCGGCCTGGCATCCTTCCCGCTGCTGGGCGTCAAGCTCTGGTCGGTCTATCCCCGGCTCTTCGCCTGGCCACCGGCACGCACCATCGCGCACGCCGTCGAGCGCGCGAGCATCGCGGTGCTGGTGGCGGCGTCGCTGTTCCAGCTGATCGGTGGGCTGTTCAACATCACCCGCTGGTACGGCGCCCTGCCGTTCTTCTTCACCACCGCCCACTACTGGATGGCGTGGCTGACGATCGGCGCGCTGCTGGTCCATATCGGCGTCAAGCTCCCGGTGGTTCGCGACGCTCTCACCCGCCGGCTGCCGGCGGCGCCCGGTCATCGACTCACCAGACGGCAACTGCTCGGCACCACGGGGGCGGCCGCTGGATTGATCACGATTGCCACGGCGGGACAGACGGTCGCCCCATTGGCCCCGGTCTCCGTGCTCGCGCCGCGTCGGCCCACCTCAGGACCCCAGCGGCTGCCGGTGAACAAGACGGCCACCGGCGCCGGCGTACGGGACCTCGCGCTCGATCCGGCCTTTCGGCTGGTCGTCGCGGGTCCCCGCGGCCAGGTCAGCCTCGCGCCGGACGACCTGGCGGCCCTGAGTCAGCACACCGTGATCCTGCCGATCGCCTGTGTCGAGGGCTGGAGTGCGACCGGCACCTGGACGGGCGTACGGCTGCGCGATCTGGTCACGCTCGTCGGCAGCGATCCCCGGTCCTCGTCGGCCGACGTGGAATCGATGCAACCAGCCGGTCGCTATCGAAGATCAACCGTTGCTCCGCCGCACGTGCGCGACCCGTGGACGCTGATCGCCCTGCGGCTCAACGGCGCGCCGCTGCACCTGGATCACGGATACCCGGCGCGGCTCATCGCGCCGAACCGTCCCGGCGTGCTGCAGACCAAATGGGTTGCCCGCATCGTTGTTCGCGAGGGGTCATGAGGGCCGCACTGATCGTGATGGGCACGGTCCTGATGGGGTATGCGGTGCTCGGCGCCGTCACCGATCCGGATCTCAGGCCCGGCGGTGTCGTGTTGTTCCTGGCCGTGGCTCTGGTCGCGCACGACGCCGTGCTGCTGCCGATGACCATAGCTGCGGGGGCGATCCTTGCTCGCTACGCCCCTCGGTGGGCGCTGCCCAGCATGCGCGCCGCGGCCATCGTGAGCCTTACCCTCGGTGTGATCGCTCTGCCCCTCGTGCTGGGCGTCGGCCGGACGGCGGACAACCCGTCGATCCTACCGCTGGCCTATGGCCGGGGCCTGCTCCTGATCCTCGCGCTGAGCTGGTCCGTTGCCCTGGCCTCGGTAGCCCTGGCTCGCCACCGAGCCCGCCGTCCGCGCCCCGCGGACGCACCACCTGACTCCGATCGGCCGAGCCGCCCCGGCGGAGAACTCCATGGTTGAAAAAGATCGGGAACGGCGCAGGAACGTAAGCGGATCGCAAGGTCTTCCGGTCCCCCGCATGGGTAGCGTCGCAGCCGTGAGTCACCGCGTGCTCGTCGTCGACGACGACCCCACTGTCAGCGACGTCGTCCGCCGCTACCTCGAACAGGAGGGGTGCCAGGTCAGGCTGGTCGGCGACGGCCTGGCCGCGCTCGCCGCCGTCGCGGCCGAGCTGCCCGACATCGTGGTCCTCGATCTCATGATGCCCGGCATGGACGGCCTCGAAGTCTGCCGCCGCCTGCGCCACCAGACACCGGATCTGCCCGTCGTGATGCTGACGGCACTCGGCGAGGAGTCCGACCGCGTCCTGGGGCTCGAGGTCGGCGCCGACGATTACGTCACCAAGCCGTTCTCGCCGCGGGAGCTGGTGCTGCGGATCCGCTCGGTGCTGCGCAGGGCGGTCGCGCCCGTCGCCCCACCGGTCGACGCGGTCCTCAGCGACGGTGACCTGACCGCCGACACCGGGCGCCGGACGGCATGGCTCGGCGGCAGTGCCCTCGCGCTGACCGTCCGCGAGTTCGACCTGCTGGAGTTTCTGATGCGCCATCCCGCCCGGGCCTGGTCCCGTGCCGAGCTGCTCGACAAGGTCTGGGGCTGGCAGTTCGGCGACCACTCCACGGTGACGGTGCACGTGCGGCGGCTGCGGGAGAAGATCGAGGTCAACCCGGCCGAGCCGCGACGTATCCTCACCGCGTGGGGCGTCGGCTATCGCTACGAGCAGGTATCCGGCAATGCGTGACCTGATGCTGATCGGGCTCTACGCCCTGGTCGCCGGCGCGGTCGTCGGGGTGGTCGGCGAGGTCGCGCTCCGGCTGCTCCGGCACCGGTCGATCATCCTGCATGTCTGCGTGCTCCTGACCATCACCGTGGCCTCCGTCGTCGCCGGCGTCGCTGCCGTCGCCCACGCCATGTTCCTGTCCGCGCACGACCTTCAGGTCGTGCTGATCACCGTGGCCGCATCGGCGGCGGTCAGCCTCGGTGTGGGTGCCACGTTCGGCCACCGGCTCGCCGCCGCCTCGGTCTGGGCCACCCAGGCCCGCGAGCGCGAACGGCAACTCGAAGCGGGCCGGCGCGATCTGGTCGCCTGGGTGTCGCACGACCTGCGGACCCCGCTGGCCGGGTTGCGGGCCATGGCCGAGGCACTCGAGGACAACGTCGTCGTCGACCCTGCCACCGTGGCCGAGTACCACCGCCGGATTCGCATCGAGACCGACCGGATGGCCTATCTGGTGGACGACTTGTTCGAGCTGTCCCGGATCAACGCGGGTGCCCTCCGCCTGGCCCTTTCCAGCGTGCCGCTCGGTGACGTCGTCTCGGACGCCATCGCCACCACCGCGCCGCTCGCCGCGAGCCGTGGGGTCCGGGTGCTCGCCCGGGAGTCCGGCTGGCCGATCGTGATGGCCGGCGAGCCCGAGCTCAGCCGTGTCGTGGCCAACCTGCTGGTCAACTCCGTGCGGTACACGCCGCCGGACGGCACGGTTGTGGTGGATGCCGGCTCCGAGCGGGGCGAGGTCTGGCTGGCCGTTTCCGACACCTGCGGCGGCATTCCGGAGGCCGACCTGCCCAAGGTCTTCGACGTGGCCTTTCGCGGCGAGCGCTCCCGGACGCCTCAGCCCCAGAACGACGGCCCGGGCAGCTCGGCGGCCGGCGGCGGGCTCGGGTTGGCCATCGTCCGCGGCCTGGTCGAGGCGCACGGCGGGCAGGTGGGCGTGCACAACACTGCTGACGGCTGCCGGTTCGAAGTGCGGATACCGGCAGGTAGCCTGGGCAACCGAACCTAGACCGGGGGGAACAGGTGAGCCGGCTGCGTCGGCGCTGCGAGCGCCGCCTCGAGAACATACCGATTCCGACCCCGTTCGATCTGGACACGTTCTGCGCCGTCATGGCTGTCCACCGGGGCCGGCCCCTCAGCCTGCAGCCGACAAGCGGGCTCAGCGCGGGAGCGCCCTGCGGGCTGTGGATCTCGGTGCCGACCGCCGACTACGTGTTCTACGACCCGGGCACCTCGCAACTGCACGCGGAGCACATCGTGCTGCACGAGCTGAGCCACATGCTCAGCGGTCATACCGCCGGTATCCGGTCCGGCTCGGACGCCGGCGAACGTGCGCTCCACCGGCTGGCACCGGATCTTGATCCCCGGACGATCGACACGATGCTCGGCAGGGCCAGCTACAGCACCGCCCAGGAGCGGGAGGCCGAGATGCTGGCATCGCTGATCCGGGCCCGTTCGGCCGCCGGCCCGACTCCGGAGCGCCGGTCCGGCGACACCCTCGGCCGCGTCGCCGACGTCCTGCGGTTCCCGTCGTGAACGGCGCGCTCACCGGCACGGTCCTGGTCCTGCTCTGGGGCATGGTCCTGGTCCGCTTGCCCACGCTGTTTCGTGACGCCCAGCAGCGAGCCATCTGGGCGACGCTGTGCACCCTCGCGCTGGCCAAGACGGTGGCGACGCCCGGCGTGAACAAGCCTGTCGCCGAGCTGATCCCGGAAGCCCAGGTTCTGCCGCACCTGCTGGGCGTGGTCACCGCGTACTTCCTGTTGCGCTTCATCACTTTGATCACCCACTACGACCGGGCTCATCCGCAGGCGTCCCGCTTTCAGCTCCTGCTGGCCGCCTCCGTGCTGGTGGCGCTGATCACCCTGCTGCTAGCGACGCCGGGTGGGATCAAAACCGGCGGTAGCGAACTGATGAGCACGACGGCCACGGCACCGACCGCAGCCGCCTACTGGGTGGTGCTGAACGGCTACCTGGGCACGGTCCTGGCCATCGCCACGGCGTTGTTCTGGCGGATCGGCCGCTCAGCGCCGGCCCGCCTGCTGCGCAACAGCCTGCGCGCCATCGCAGCCGGCACGTTCCTGGTCACCCTGTACGCGGTGGTGAAGACCGGCGCGATCGTGGCGCACAGCAGCTTCGGTGTCACGTTCCCGGTCGACTCGATCGAGCCCGCGGCCAACGCCCTGCGCACGATCGGCACCATCGTCGCGCTCATCGGCGCCCTGGTGCCGGCGAGCGGCAAGGTGCGCACCGCCGTACGGGCCTACCGCGCACTGTGGGCACTTCGTCCATTGTGGCGGGTGATGCGAAAGACGTTCCCTGAGGTCATCCTCTTCCCGCGGCGGCGGGCGCTGCTGGAGCTGGCCGGGGTCGACGAGGTGCAGTTGCGGCTCTACCGCCGGGTGATCGAGATCCGGGACGGCATGCTGACGCTGCGCGACTACCTGCCCGCGGGCGCCCTCGCGGAGGCCCGGGGGTACGTCGGTGACAACCCGGCACTGGTCGAAGCCTGCGGCATCACGCTCGCCCTGGCACGACATCGATCCGGAGCGGCGGCGACGGAGCACGGCGACCGATGGGCGACCATCGGCGGCAACGTCCAGGACGAGGTCGCTTGGCTCAGCGCCGTCAGCGCCGCCTTCCGCCGCCAGGAGCCAGCCACGTTCGCCGCACGCCAGCCCGAGGGCGCGCCACCTTGACTCAGCTGTCGGTCTTGCGGCGGTCCCGTTCCAGCTCCCACACCTTGCGGCGGTCCCGTTCCAGCTCCCACACCTTGCGGACCAGCTCGCCGATCGTGTCCCTGCTGCTCGGCGACACGTCCGCGGCACGCAGCGCGATCTCCTGCACCTTGGCGTCACGCAACGTGCCCAGCAGCGCCAGCTGACTGTCGATCTTGCGGGCTTCGTCATCGTCCAGGAAGTACGCGACCGGCACCCCGAAGAACGTCGCGAGTCCCTTCAGGTGCTGAACGGTCGGGTTGGTGCGCCGGCCGGTGCGGAGCTGCCAGATGTACGTGTGGGAGATCTGGATGCCCTGCTGCGCCCGGATGGCCTCGGCCACCGCCATGTAGCTGGCCTCGCCCTGGCCGGCGGACCGGACCTGGGTGAAGAGGCGGTCCAGTTTCTCGGCGATGGAGAACTCGCTGGGCACCGCACTCCCCTCATCGCCGGGCCAAGATGGGACATGCGGATCATACCGACGAAAACCGGTCGTCGCATCGACGCCCATGAGCAGCCGAAACTGCACATCCCCCGATGTAGGGGCGTCGCTCAACGACCGTAAACTCAGATTGATGACGCTCGGGCAGAGCGTAAACGATGCGCCGTTCGCACTCAACCCGCCGGTATCCTGGTCGGCGTGACGGACATTGTGGAGAGTCCCGAAGTGTCGACGCTGCTCGACGAGCTGACCCGCCTGGCCGGCCGCGAGGATCCGTACCCTCGTTATCACCGACTCCGTGAGATCTCCCCGGTCGTCCGCGCCGACGACGGCGCGCTCGTGGTGACCCGGCACGCGGATTGCGCCGCGGTCACCCGGCATCCGCAGCTCGGCCACATGCCGTCGCACATGTTCGAGTTCGTCCGGCCCGACTGGGCCGACCACCCCGCGCTGTACCAGCTCTTCACCAGCGTCCTGGCGATGAATCCGCCGGACCACACCCGGCTGCGCCGGCTGGTGAGCTCGTCGTTCACCGCCCGCCGGGTGCAGGCGCTGCGGCCGAGGATCGCCCAGATGGTCGAGGATCTTCTGGTACGGATGGACGGCAAGGTCGACTTCATCGACGCGTTCGCCTTCCCGTTGCCGGTCAACGTCATCGGCGAGTTGCTCGGCATCCCGGAGCCGGACCGCGCCCAGTTCCAGGACCTGGTCCGCGACTGGACCCAGGTGCTCGAGGTGATCACACCGGAGGTGCTGACGACGGCCGACCCGGCAGCGGCCACGATCCGCGAATATCTGGCCGGCCTGACCGCGGAACGCCGCCGCAAGCCGAGCGACGACCTGATCAGCGCGCTGGTGGCGGTCGAGGAGGACGGCGAGAAGCTCACCGAGGACGAACTGCTGACGATGGCGGCGCTGCTGTTCGCGGCCGGCTTCGAGACCACGACCAACCTGCTGGCGAACAGCATGGTCACGCTGCTGCGCCACCCGGACCAGCTGGAACTGCTGCGCCGGCAGCCCGGCCTGGCACCCTCGGCGGTGGAAGAACTGCTGCGCTTCGACACCCCGGTGCAGCTGCTGAGCCGGGTGGCCTGGGACGACGTGAAGATCGCGGGCGTGTCGATGTCAGGCGGCGAGCGGATCGTGGCGTACCTGGGAGCGGGCAACCGCGACCCGGAGCGCTTCGCCGACCCGGACCGCCTCGACCTCACCCGCCCGGACAACGCGCCCCTGTCCTTCGGCGGCGGAATCCACTACTGCCTGGGCGCGCCGCTGGCACGGCTGGAGGCCCAGATCGCGATCCCGGCGCTGCTCGCCCACTTCCCGCGACTGGAACTGGCCGGCGAACCGGGCCGGCGCGACAGCCTGGCGATCCGCGGCTACACCAACCTGCCGATCTCGGTCGGCTGAATCCACCGAACCGGCGCCGCCCCACGATCGCGGCCGTCCCGGGCGCGCAACGTCGGCCCGGGCGCGCAACGTCGGCCCGGGCGGGCAACGTCGGCCCGGGCGGGCAACCTTGCTCCGCGATGCCGAGCCAGGTCGATGATCTTGTGTCCAAGGTGCACGACGGCCGCTCGGGGCGGCGGCCGGAAACCACTGCGACAGCCGGGAAATAAGAGCGCCGCTGCGAATTCCACGGGGGAAGAACTCGCAACGGCGTCGTAAGAAAGAGTATCGACCGCGGCGGTTGTTGTCCATCCGTACCGTCGATCATCACCGAACGGCCGAACCGCCGATACCCCACTCCCCGGTCAGCAGGCGCTCCTCGGCGAAAGCGGCGATCCGCAGGGGCCGTCGCGACGGCCACCGCCGCCGGTCGGCCAAGGCCGACCCACCGCGCGGACCAGCAATAACCCGATCCGCACGACCCAAGGCATTCACTTCCATCGGTACGGAGTGACGAATCGCTCATCCCCGACAGCAACCGGACGAGCACCCACCATCGCCCAGCACCGCACACCGCCATAAGCCGCGCCGCGCCAGACAGGACCGGGTCACGCCCGGGCCGGGCGAGGCCGGGCCAGGTCGCCCCACGCCCGGCAAGTTCGCCCCGCGCCCAGCCAGATCGCCCCCGCCCAGCCAGATCGCCCCCCGCCCAGCCAGATCGCAACGGCTCGCGGGCCGACCAGTCCGAGCCTCGATGCCGCGCCGGCCTACTGCGGGCAGCGCCGGAATCGAGCCAGGACCGGATCAGCCGGCCGGCTTATTCGAGGACGCCGACCCCAGGCGCCTCCGCACTCTCGGACAGCAATCGCTTCCGCTGCTTACCCGGCAGCCGATCCACGTAGAGCAGCCCATCCAGATGATCCGACTCATGCTGCAGGCACCGGGCCAACAGCCCACTTCCCTCAATCCGCACCGGCTTGCCGAACACATCCACCCCCGTCACAGCCGCCCAAGCCGGCCGGCCCACCTCAGCTCGCACTCCCGGCACCGACAGACAACCTTCGCTGTCGACTTCCAGTTCGCGGCCTTCGGGCAGGTGCAGCGTCGGGTTGACCACGTGGGCCACCACGTTCGTCTCTGTCGCGTCCGGGCAGTCGACGACGAAGACCCGGGCGTCGACGCCGATCTGGTTGGCCGCCAGCCCGACTCCCTCGGCGGCAGCCATCGACGCGAACATGTCGGCGACCAGCTGGTGGAGGTCTTCGTCGAAGACTGTGACTTCGGCACATCGGCGATGCAGGACGGGGTTCCCGTAGCGGGTGATGGGTCGCGGAGTTCCGGCACGAGTCTGCACGGCTTGATTTTATGACCCGGTGGGCAGGGATCGCCCGCGCGGCCAGGTGGGGCATACCGGCCGCGCGGGCGATCCGGTCAGGCCGGCGGGTTGGTTCCGGGCGGTGCGTCGCCCGGCTGGTCGCCATCGGTACGGTCGTCCGGCCGGCTCTCGCGCCGGGCTGCACGTCCCGCCGCGTCCGCCGCCGTGCTGGCCCACGCGCGCGCCTTGCCCGCCTGGGTTCCCGCCCAGCCGCCCAGGTCGGCCGCGCCGCCCGACACCCGGCGGGCCAGGCTCACCAGCGGGTCCTGGGAGGTTTCGAACGACTCGCGGTAGTGGCTCGCCGCCGCCTTCACCTCGCCGGTCACCGAGGTGTTGCCGTCCGAGTCGCGGCGGGGGTAGTCGCCGCCGATGATCCGGGCGTATTCGCCTGAGTCGATCCAGCGGCGCAGTTCCGCCGCGCGGGCCACCGGGACCGGGTGGCTGCTCCAGGCCGTCATGCTGATCTTGTGGATGCTGTCGCGGAGGTCGCCGCCGCCCTGGTACTCGGCGGCCTGCTCCAGGAACGCCGCGGTGTCGATCTGGGAGAGGTCGCCGCCGCCGGCCAGCTTCATCAGCAGCCGCAGCGACCCGGCCGGGTCCTGACCGGCGAGCAGGCCGGCGCGGTCCGCCGACAACTCGGCCTTGCGCCACCACTCGTACATCGCCGCGATGATGGCGCGCAGGGCGATCGCGCCGATCGGGAGCCAGCTGACGTTGGCCGCCCACTTCGTCAGGATCATCATGATCGTCTTGTAGACGGCGTGGCCGCTGCGGACGTGGCCGATCTCGTGGCCCAGCAGCGCGCGCAGCTCGTCGTCGTCCAGCTTCTCCACCGCGGCAGTGGTGATGACGATGAACGGCTTGTCCATGCCGATCGCCTGGCCGTGGATCATCGGTGACTGGGAGACGTACAGTTCGGGCAGCTCGGCCACGTCGAGCGTGGTCGCGGCCTCGGTGAAGCGCTGGTAGACCCGCGGGTACTGGCGGTGGTCGACGCGGATCGAGCCGGCCAGGTACTGCAGGCGGAAGCCGCGTTCGTTCCACATGCCGAAGAACGCCTTCACCACGTCGTCGAAGCCGCGCAGCTCCCGCAGGGCGGTGAGCGCGCCGCGGTCGGCGGGGTGCTCCCACGCCCGGGAGCTGATGCCGGTCAGCGTGACTCGTTGCCGGGCCGGCCGATTCTCGTCGTCGATCGTCATGGTGGTCCCCTCGCGCCTCGGTCTCCTGATCCGAGATGAGCTTCGCCGGTGCGGCACCCGGGGCACATCGGCTCGGAGCGGGACTTCCTCCCGCCCGACTCCGACTTTCGGCCGACCCGCGACGCCGGCCGCACACCCGAGGTGGATTTGTGGACCGCCCGGCTTGTTACGATCTTGTTACACGCCCATTCTCAGAGAGGTGGTGCTGAGGATGCGGATCGGACTCATCGGGCTCGGCCGGATCGGCGCGTTCCACGCCGAGACGCTGAGCGGGCTGCCCGCGGTCACCGAGCTCGTCGTCACCGATGCGGTGCCGGCCGTGACGGAGCGGATCGCCCGCAAGTACGGTGCCGAGCCGGTCGCCGATGCCGACGCACTGCTGCACAGCGGGGTCGACGGCGTGGTCGTCGCCACCGCCACCGACGCACATCCGCAGCTCATCCTCGCCGCGGTCGAGGTGGGCCTGCCGGTGTTCTGCGAGAAGCCGGTCGCCCGGGGCCCGGCCGCGGCGGCGGAGGTGTTGCGCCACTGCGCGGGTGCGGCGGTGCAGATCGGCTACAACCGGCGCTTCGATCCCGCTTTTGTGGCCGCGCGAGCCGCCGTCGCGAGCGGCGAGCTGGGCCGGCTGCACACCGTACGGTCGACGACCTTGGATCCGGCGCCGCCGCCGGCGGCGTATCTCGCCGCTTCCGGCGGGATCTTCCACGACTGTGCCGTGCACGACTTCGACATCATCCGGTACGTGACCGGCCGCGAGGTGGTCGAGGTGTACGCGACCGGCAGCGCCCGCGGCGACGATCTGTTCACGGAGCTCGGCGACGCCGCCACCGCCGCCGCGATCCTCACGCTGGACGACGACACCCTCGCCGTCGTGTCGAACACCCGCTACAACGGCCGCGGCCACGACGTGCGGCTGGAGCTGCACGGCAGCGCCGACAGCATCGCCGTGGGGCTGGAGGACAAGCTGCCGCTGCGCTCGGTCGAGCCCGGCGTCACCTTCCCGGCCGGGCCGCCGCACACGTTCTTCATGGACCGCTTCGCCGTGGCGTACCGGCGGGAGCTGACCGCCTTCACCGAGATGGTCGCCGGGACCCGGGAGAGCCCGTGCACGATCGCCGACGCGGTCGAGGTGGGCTGGATCGCCGAGGCCTGCACGCTGTCGCTGCGGGAACACCGCCCGGTGCGGCTGAGCGACGTGCGGCTACCCGAGCTCGCTTAGGCGAACCGGTAGCGGTTCTGCGTGTACGGGCCCTTGCCGAAGGAGAGCACCTTGTCCGGTCTGATCGCGTAGACCAGTCCGGTGCGTCCGTCCGCGTCCCGGAAGGCGTCGTCGCCCACCCCGAAGTCCCAGTCCAGCTTGGATTTCCAGAGCGCCGCCAGCTCACCCAGCCGGGCCTGCTCGGTGACCCGCACCGCGACGCCCTCGACCACCACGTCCAGCCCGCCGTGCAGCCGCCCCGCGTCCCAGATCGCCGGCAGCGGCGTCACGTGCGGGCGGCCGAAGGCCTCGTGGAGTTCGGCGGTCGGTGCGATCACGGCTCCTCATTTCGTGAGTTCCTCGGCGCGGGCCAGCAGCGCCCGCCGCTCCGGCTCGGACGGGGCCGCCGCGGCCGCCTGCTCGAACAGGGCCACCGCGCGGGTGCGGTCCCCGGCCCGGGCGGTCAGGTCGGCCTCGGCGGCCACCGCGTACGGGTACCCGTCCAGCGCACCCCCGATGCGCGCCTCGGCCAGGAGTCGCAGGCCGGCCGCGGGGCTGTCCGCGTACCCGTGGGCCACCGCGCGGTTGAGCGCGACCACCGGCGTCGGCAGCAGCCGGAGCAGCCGGTCGTAGAGCTCCGCCACGGCCGCCCAGTCCGTCGGCGTGCCGACGTGGCACGCGGCGATGCGGGCCTGGAGCGCGTACGGGCCGGCACTCTCCGGCAGCAGCGCGACCGCCTCGGTGATCGCCGCGTGGTCCCAGCGTGACCGGTCCTGCCGGTCCAGGGTGCGCAGGTTGCCCTCGTCGTCCCGGCGCGCGGCCCGCCGGGAGTGCTGGAGCAGGCACAACGCCAGCAGCCCGGCGACCTCCGGCTCCCCCGGCATCAGCTGGGCCAGCAGCCGGGACAGCCGGATCGCCTCCTCCGCGAAGGCCGGCTCGCCGTCCGCGTCGTACCCCCGGGTGAAGAGCAGGTAGAGCACCGCCAGCACCCCCGGCAGCCGCTCGGCCAGCGCCGGGCCGGCCGGCACCCGGTACGGGATGCCGGCCGTGGTGATCCTGGTCCTGGCCCGGGTCAGCCGCCGGGTCATGGTCGACTCGGTGACCAGGAAGGCGCGGGCGATGTCGGCGGTCGGCACCCCGGCCACGGTCCGCAGGGTCAGCGCGACCCGGGCCTCCAGCGACAGCGCCGGATGGCAGCAGGTGAAGATGAGCCGCAGCCGGTCGTCCACGACCTCCTCCTCCCCGTGCGCCTGCGCGGGCACCGCCAGCAGGGCCAGCTCCTGCAGCTTGCGGCGTTCGACGCTCGCGCGCCGCAGCACGTCGACGGCCCGGTTGCGGGCCACCGTCATCAGCCAGCCGCCGGGGTTCGCCGGGACCCCGTCCGCGGGCCAGCGCTCGAGGGCGAGCGTCAGCGCCTCCTGGGCGCAGTCCTCGGCCAGGGTCCAGTCGCCGGTGACCCGGATCAGCGCGGCCACGATCCGCGCGTAGGAGTCCGCACCCGCGTCCGCGACGGCTTGCCCCGCGTCCGGCACTCAGTCGTCCAGGTCCACGAGGGGCCGCAGCTCGATCCGGCCGTTCCAGGCCATCGGGTGCGCCCGGGCCACCTCGATCGCCTCGTCCAGGTCGGCGCACTCGATGATGTCGAAACCCACGATGACCTCCTTGGTCTCGGCGAACGGGCCGTCGGAGAGGAGCAGGTCACCGCCGCGCACCCGGACCGTCGTGGCCGCCGCGGGCGCACCGAGGACGCTGCCCGTCACCCGCCGCCCGGCCGCGTCGTTGTCCGCGACCCAGGCGTGGATGTCGGGGATCCGCGACTCGTCGGTCTCCGGCTCGGTGTCGGTGCAGACGAACATCATGTACTTCATCTTCTGAACTCCCTCTGTTCGTGATCTCACCACCGTGACGAACGGGCCGGGCAGTTCCGGACAGCCTCCCAAAAGAATCTCAGAACTCGATGGGCGGCGTGTTGTGCGGCGTGATCACCTGGATCGCCGACGGGTTGGAGCGCACCGGCCCGGGCAGCGCGCCCCGCACCCGCAGCACCACCTGGCAGGCCCGGCGCAGGTCCTGCCGCAGGTCGTGGTGCAGCACCGCGGAGAGCCGGCGCTCGCGCAGCAGCGCCGTGTTCTCCCCGTCGAGGTCGTGCGCGACGAACACGTCGTAGGGCCGCCGCTGCCGGTCGAAGGCGTCGACCACCGCGGCGTTGCCGCCGGCGCCGGCATAGAGCGAATACACCGCGCGAACCGCCGGGTGGGCGGCGAGGACCTCCCGGGTGCCGACGTGTACGGCGTCAGCCCGGTCCTCCGCGTCCACGACCTCCACCAGCCGCCGCCCCGCGTCCCGCGCCCGCATCTCGGCCCGGAAGCCCATCTCCCGCTCGTCCTCACCCCGGTACGAGCCGTGACCGCGGACCACCAGCACGTCACCGGCCCGGCCCGCGAGCCACTGCTGCACCAGGTAGGCCGCCGTGGCACCGGCCGCGCGGTTGTCGATGCCCACGTACGCGGCGCGCGGGCTGGTCGGCAGGTCGGTCACCAGCGTCACCACCGGCGTGCCGCCCCCGGTCAGCCGGGTCACCGCCGCGACCACCTCGGGCCGGTCGGGCGCCTTGAGGATGACGCCGTGCGAACCCTTGCGGTTCACCCGGTCCAGCACGCCGACCAGGTCGCCGAGCGCCGGGCTGTCGAGGAAGTGGAAGCGGGACCGGATCACCGCGGGCCGCAGCTCGGGCAGCTCGGCCTCCAGCGCGGCGCGCACCGCGGTGCAGAACCGCGGCGGCGCCTGCACCACGACGTCGACCATGAAGGTGCGGCCGCCGAGCCGCAGCTGGGACCGTTGCCGGTCCAGGTCGGCGATGGCCTGCTCGACCTCGTGCACCGTGCTCGCCCGGACGCCGCCGCGGGCGTGCAGCACCCGGTCCACAGTGGCCGGGCTGAGGCCGGACTGTGCGGCGATCTCGCGAATCCGGTACGGGTGCCTCACACGTCCACGATGAGGGCTTTTTGAGGTGTTATCAAGGCACTTTGATGTTGATTGCGGGCCTAGCCTGGCCGCATGACTACCTGGTTCTCGGCGGCCGACTGCCGCCTGACGGAGTTCCGGGCCCTGGTCGAGCAGCAGACGGACCGGGCCGACTACCCGCACGCCGCCGAGGTGCGGCGCAATGTGCTGATCTACGAGCCGGACGTGCTCGCCGCGGACCGTCGCGAGGTGCGGTCCGAGCTGGTCCGGGCGCTGCTGGACGGCCCCGGCATCGTGGTCTTCCGGGGCGCGTTCGAGCAGGCCGTGGTCGATCGCGCCACCGCGGTCTTCGCCGCCATGATCAACGATCAGAAGGCGGCCGGGGTGGCCGGCGGGGACCACTTCGCCCCGCCGGGCGCGAACGACCGGGTCTGGGGCGCGCTGGACAAGTTCGCGCTGCGTGACCCGGCGGCGTTCGCCGACTACTACGCCAACGATTTCCTCGCGTTGATCTCCGCGGCCTGGCTGGGCCCCGGCTATCAGGTCACCTCGCAGATCAACGTGGTCAACCCGGGCGGTCGGGCCCAGGTGGCGCACCGCGACTACCACCTCGGTTTCATGTCCCAGGAGCAAGCCGAGAGCTACCCCGCGCACGTCCACCGGCTCTCCCCGGCGCTGACCTTGCAGGGCGCGGTCGCCCACGTCGACATGCCGATCGAGACCGGGCCGACGCTCTACCTGCCGCACTCGCAGAAGTACCCGGCCGGCTATGTGGCCTTCCACCTCGACGAGTTCACCGCCTACTTCGAGGGCAACCACGTGCAGCTGCCGCTGGAGAAGGGCGATGCGGCGTTCTTCAACCCGGCGCTCTTCCACGGCGCCGGCACCAACCGCAGCGCGGACGTCCGGCGGATGGCGAACCTGCTCCAGGTGTCCTCGGCGTTCGGCCGCGCGATGGAGACCGTCGACCGGACGGCGATGTGCCGGGCGCTCTATCCGGTGCTGCGGGACTTCACCGGGAACGTGGCCAACGTGGTCGCCGCCGCCGCGGAGGGTTACGCCTTTCCCACCGACCTCGACCACGACCAGCCGATCGGTGGCCTCGCCCCGCAGACCCAGGCGGAGCTGCTGGAGCAGGCCCTTTCCGCAGAGTGGGACGCGCCACAATTCGAAAAATCCCTGCATGACCAGCAGGAACGCCGGGGTTGAGGAACCGGTTGCTGGAGGCGATCTTGGTTTTCGTTCGCTATGGTGGACGAGCGCCGAGAGCGGCGCGAGCCCCGGCCGAGAGGCGCTGCGACGGAATCCGTGCATCACGGAGATCCGCCACGCTCGGCCCCCGGGTCACCGTCGCAAGGGCGCCTCCCGATGAGGGGGGTGCCCTTCTTCATGAACGATCGTCTTCAGCAGCGCAACGGCCTCGACTTTGCCGTAGCCGACCTGTCCCTGGCCGCGTTCGGCCGCCACCAGATGCGCCTGGCCGAGCACGAGATGCCGGGCCTGATGTCGATCCGCGCGGAATACGCGGACACCAAGCCGCTGCGCGGCGCGCGCATCGCCGGCTCGCTGCACATGACCATCCAGACCGCCGTGCTCATCGAGACCCTCGTGGCGCTCGGTGCGGATGTCCGCTGGGTCTCCTGCAACATCTTCTCGACCCAGGACGAGGCCGCCGCGGCGATCGTGGTCGGCCCCGAGGGCACGATCGAGGCGCCCACCGGCACCCCGGTCTTCGCCTGGAAGGGCGAGACGCTGGAGGAGTACTGGTGGTGCACCGAGCAGCTGTTCAAGTTCGCTGACGGCCAGGGCCCGAACATGATCCTGGACGACGGCGGCGACGCCACCCTGCTCGTGCACAAGGGCCGCGATTTCGAGCTGGCCGGTGCCGTCCCCGCGACCACCCCCGAGGACACCCACGAGTACACGGTTGTCCTCGACACGCTGCGCCGCAGCCTGGCGTCCGACCCGCAGCGGTTCACCAACATCGCCGCCGGGATCAAGGGCGTCACCGAGGAGACCACCACCGGCGTGGCCCGGCTCTACAAGTTCGCCAAGACCGGCGATCTGCTCTTCCCGGCGATCAACGTCAACGACTCGGTCACCAAGAGCAAGTTCGACAACAAGTACGGCATCCGGCACTCGCTGGTCGACGGCCTCAACCGGGCCACGGACGTCATGCTCGGCGGCAAGCTCGCCGTGGTCTGCGGCTACGGCGACGTCGGCAAGGGCTCCGCGGAGACGCTGCGCGGCCAGGGCGCCCGGGTCGTGGTGACCGAGATCGACCCGATCTGCGCGCTGCAGGCGGCCATGGACGGCATGCAGGTCGTCCGGCTCGAGGACGTCGTCGCCGAGGCCGACCTGTTCATCACCACCACCGGTGGGCAGGACATCATCACGCCGGAGCACATGGCGCAGATGAAGCACAACGCGATCGTCGGCAACGTCGGCCACTTCGACGACGAGATCGACATGGCCGGGCTGGCCAAGGTCCCGGGCATCGAGAAGGTCGAGATCAAGCCGCAGGTGCACGAGTGGCGCTTCCCGGACGGGCACGCGATCATCGTGCTCTCCGAGGGCCGGCTGATGAACCTGGGCAACGCCACCGGGCACCCCAGCTTCGTGATGTCGAACTCCTTCACCAACCAGGTGATGGCCCAGATCGAGCTCTGGACCAAGCCCGACGAGTACGACAAGCAGGTCTACGTGCTGCCCAAGCACCTGGACGAGAAGGTCGCGCGGCTGCACCTGGACGCGCTCGGCGTCCGGCTCACCACGCTGACCAAGAAGCAGGCGGAATACCTCGGCATCGACATCGAGGGCCCGTACAAGCCTGAGCACTACCGCTACTGATCGATCGGGCCCGGGTCTTCCGCACGCCGGGAGACCCGGGCCACCGTCGATCATGAGCGCGGGAACGGCCGCCGTCCGGGAGAATGTCCCGGTGCATGTGGAGACGACGTTACTGTTCATCCTGGCCGGTGTCGGCGTGGTGGTCGCCATGCGCTGGGTCGGTGTCAAGACCGGCCTGCCCGCGGCCGCCCTGCTGACGCTCACCGGCATCCTCTACGCCGTCCTGCCCGGCCCCAACATCGAGCTCGACCCGCATCTGGTCCTGATGCTCATCCTGCCGCCGCTGCTCTACAACGCGGCGCTGGACTCCTCGCTGGTCGACATCCGCCGCAACCTGCGGACCGTGATCAGCCTCTCCGTGGTGCTGGTGCTGCTCACCGCCCTGCTCGTCGGGTGGGGCTTCAGCCTGTTCGTGGCCGGCGCCACGCTTGCGGCCGGGGTGGCGGTGGGTGCCGCGGTGGCGCCGCCCGACCCGGTGGCCGCGCTCGCAATCGGCAAACGGATCGGCCTGCCCCGCAACATCGTCACGCTCATCCAGGGTGAGGGCCTGCTCAACGACGCCACCGCGCTGACCCTGCTCAGCGTCGCGGTGGCCGCCGCCACGAAGGGCAGCTTCTCGTTCACCTCCGCGGTGGGCGAGTTCGTGATCATGGCGGCCGGCGGGGTGATCGCCGGCATCCTGGTCGCGTACGGGGTCCGGGCCGCCCGGCCGATCATGCAGGACCCGCTGATCGCCAACGCGATCTCGCTGGCCACGCCGTTCATCGCGTACCTGCTGGCCGAGCGGGTGCACGTCTCCGGCGTGCTCGCCGTGGTGGTGGCCGGCCTGATCGTCGGGCACGACATGCCGAGGCTGGGCTCGGGCGCGAGCCGGCTGCAGGTCAGCGCGGTCTGGCGGCTGGTCGACTTCCTGCTGGAAGGGCTGGTCTTCCTGATGATCGGCCAGCAGCTGCCGGCCGTGGTCCGCGGGCTGTCGCAGTACGCCACCTCCACGATCGTCATCGCGGTCGCCGTCTCCGTCGGCGTGGTGCTGCTGCTGCGCCCGTTGTTCCTGGTGCTGACCCAGATGCTGCCGATCTCGCTGCACACCCGGCTCGGCGGCACCAGCGACGAGAGCGAGCAGCGCGGCCGGGAACGGGAACGCCGGCTGAACGGCAAGGAGATCACCGCGCTGAGCTGGGCCGGCACCCGCGGGGTCATCACCCTGGCGGCGATCTTCACCGTGCCGTTGACGACCGACAGCGGCGCGCCGTTCCCCGACCGCGACCTGCTGCTGTTCTGCGCGTTTGTGGTCGTGCTGGTGACGCTGGTCGGCCAGGGCGTCACGTTCGCCCCGCTGGTGCGGATGCTCGGCCTGCGCGCCAACGAGGCCGACAAGGTGCGGCTGCGCAACGAGGCCCGCTCGGCGTCGGTGCAGGCCGCCCTGGACCGCCTCGACGAGATCGACCACGAGAAGCACGACGACATCGAGGACGCCGCGATCGAGACGATGCGCAAGCAGCTCGGTCACCGGCTGGAGCGCTACCGGCGCCGGCTGGACCTGCTCGACAAGTCCGACTCGGACGAGGTGCCGCACTCGCCGCAGTACGAGGCAGGGCTGCGCGTGCGGCGCGCGGTGATCGACGCCCAGCGTGATGAGCTGCTGCGCTGGCGGGACGCGGACCGGCTCTCCGACGAGGGCCTGCGGGTGCTGGAACGGGAGCTCGACCACGAGGAACGGCTGCTGCCGGACCGTCCTCGTTAGCTGCTGCTCGCGTACCCGGGTCAGGAACAGCGGCGCACCGCACACCTCGAGGAGTTCACCGGCCCGGACCAGCTCCCGCCGGGCCGCTCAGGTGGGAAGGTCCCGGCGCCGGAAGCCGGCCAGCCCGGCCGCCGCCAGCAGCACGGCGATCAGCGTCAGGATGACGAACGGCGTCGCGGTGGCGTGCCCGCCCGGCAGGTGCGGCACGTGGGAGAACGGCGAGATGTCCAGCACCCACTGCGACAGTTGCATCGCGGCGCCGAACAGCAGCACCAGCACACACCCGGCAACCGCGCCCCAGGCGGCCGGGGTCAGCCGCGGCACCAGCCCGAACAGCGCCGCCGCCACCGCGGCCAGCACCCAGACCGCCGGCACCTGCGCCAGCGCACCGCCCAGCACGCTCAGCACCTGGCCGCCGACGTCGCCGGACGCCAGCCCGTGCACCAGCCCGGTGACCGCGCCGGCCACGGCGAGCGCGACGGCCGGCCCGAGGAACGCGAACACGGCATGGCTCAGCAGCCAGCGCCACCTGCTCGTGCCGGTGGTCAGCAGCATCTCGGCGTGCCCGGCGCTCTCCTCGTCGCGCAGCCGGAGCACGGCCTGCACCGCGTAGCCCGCCGCGATGAGCCCGAGGATGCCGGTCACCCCGGCGAAGAAGCTGTCGATCGCCGCGGCGGCGCCGCCGAGCCGCGTGAAGATCTCGGCCAGCTCGGGGCTGTCCGCGACCAGGTCGCCGATGCTCCCCGCGACCCCGCCGAAGACCAGCCCGAGCAGCGCGAACCCGCTCACCCAGCCGGCCAGCATGCCCCGGTGCAGCCGCCAGGCCAGCGCCAACGGGGACCGCAGCCCAGAGGCGGCGACCGCGGGGCCGGGCCGGGTGGGCAGCACTCCGACGCCGATGTCCCGGTGCGCGGCCAGCACCACGGCGGCGCCGACCAGCAGCGCGCTCAACCCGACGGCCGGGATGATCGGCCACCACACGTCCGCCCCGTACGGGAACAGGCGCTGCACCCAGCCGATCGGCGAGAGCCAGGAGAGCCAGCCGGTCGCGCCGTCGCCGATCCCGCTGACGTCGCCGGCCAGGCGCAGCACGTAGGCCACCCCGAGCACGAGGAGCGCGATGGACCGGGCGGCCCGGGCCCCGCCGGCGAGCTGGGCGGCGACCGCGGCGACGGCGGCGAACATCCAGCCGGCCAGCATGAACTCCAGCGCCAGCAGCACCGAGCCGGTGACCGGCAGCCCCTGCGCGATCATCACCGGCGCCAGGATCAGGGCCAGCACCGCGTCGGCGGCGAAGGTGACGATCACCGCCGCGAAGAGCCCGGCGTGCCGGGACACGGCGGCGGCGCCGACCAGCTCGGTCCGGCCGGCCTCCTCGTCGGCCCGGGTGTGCCGGATGATGGTGAGAACGCTGAACAGCGCGATCATCACCGGGATGAACCCGGCGCGCCAGGCGACCAGCTCACCGAGGCTGCTGCCGTGCAACGGGCCGTAGAGCGCCACGAAGCCGGCGTTCTCCGCGCTGACCCGCGCGTAGGTGAGCCGTTCCGCATCGGTCGGGAAGAGCGCGTCGAACGACGAGAAGAAGCCGGCCGGGATGACCGCCAGCGGCACCACCCAGAGCGGCAGCAGCGCCCGGTCGCGGCGCAGGATCAAGCGGATGAGCTGCCCGGTCCCCTTCATCGCACGGTCTCCTTGCGGTACTGCCGCAGAAACAGCTCCTCCAGCGTCGGCGGCTGGCTGACCAGGCTGCGCACGCCCACCCCGACCAGCTTGCGCAGGGCCGGTTCGAGCGCCTCGGTGTCCACGTCGAACTGCACCCGGCCGGCCTCGACGCGCAGGCCGTGCACGCCCGGCAGGTCGGCCAGCCCGTCGACCGGCCCGGTCAGCTCGGCCTCGATCGAGGTGCGGGTCAGGTGCCGCAGGTCGGCGAGCGTGCCGGTCTCCACGGTCCGGCCCTCGCGGATGATGGTGACCCGGTCGCACAGCGCCTCGATCTCGGAGAGGATGTGGCTGGACAGCAGCACGGTCCGGTCGTTGCGGCGCTCCTGAAGGATGAGATCCCGGAACGCCTCCTCCATCAGCGGGTCCAGCCCCGAGGTGGGCTCGTCGAGGATCAGCAGCTCCACATCGGAGGCGAGCGCGGCGACCAGGGCGACCTTCTGCCGGTTGCCCTTGGAGTAGGCGCGGCCCTTCTTGCGCGGGTCCAGGTCGAAGCGCTCCAGCAGCTCGTCGCGGCGTCGCGGGTCGAGCCCGCCGCGCAGCCGGCCCAGCAGGTCGATGACCTCGCCGCCGGAGAGGTTGGGCCACAGCGTGACGTCGCCGGGCACGTACGCGAGCCGCTTGTGCAGCGCGGTCGCGTCGGCCCAGGGGTTGCCGCCGAGCAGGGTGGCGCTGCCGCTGTCGGCCCGCATCAGCCCCAGCAGGATCCGGATGGTGGTCGTCTTGCCGGCGCCGTTGGGCCCCAGGAAGCCGTGCACCTCGCCGGTGCGCACGTGCAGATCCAGGCCGGTCAGGGCCCGGGTGCGCCCGAAGCTCTTGCTGAGCCCCGCGACGCTGATCGCCTCGGTCATCTATGACTCCTCAGGGGTGACGAGCCGGTCCAGCGCCGCGTACGCCTGCTCGGCCTGGGTGGCATCCAGCAACGGCTGCGTGAAGATCTCGATGGACGCCCGGAGCAGGCGCGCGTTCTCGGCGGGCGGGTCGAGCTCGGCGCCGAGCACCTGGGAGATCCGGTCGCGCATCAGGAACATGCCCATCTGCATCGCGACCAGCACGGCCGCGTAGGCGCGCGGGTCCTTGCTCTGGATGGGCCGGTCGGCGAACCATTCCACGCCGGCCTCGACGAGTCGCTCGAACATGACGGTGGCCGCGGCCGATCCGTCCATCATGGACCGCACCAGGTAGCGCTGGAGCAGCAGCGACTCGGGGTGCGTCGTGGCGACCAGGCCGGGATCGGCCAGGCCGCCGCGCGCCACCAGCTGGGTCCGGATGGTGGCCATCCGGGCCAGCGCGAACTCGTCGCAGGCGTCCCGCAGGCCGTCCTTGGACCCGAAGTGGTGGCGCAGCAGCCCCGAGGACACCGACGCGGCCTGCGCGATGTCGCGGATGGTCGCGGGACCGATGCCCCGGTCGGCGAAGAGCCGGATGGCGGCATCGCGGATCCGGGCCCGAGCGGTCAGGTCACTGTCGCTACTCACATGTGTAGGTTATTACACACACGTGTAGCCGCCTAGCCCGAAAACCAGGATCTTCAGGTACGGCGGGCAGCAGCGACGGCGACCGCGTGGTCCACGGCCGAGCGCGGGCTGGTCAGCACCGGCACGGTCAGGTCGCCGAGCAGCTCCGCGGCCGGCACCAAGCTGGCCTGGGCCAGCACGATCACGTCGGCGTCCAGGGTGCGCACGTGCGCCGCCACCGCCTGCCGGTATCCCTCCAGGTCACCGGCCTCGAAGAAGGCCCACGCCGCCAGGCACGGCGCCGGCTCGACCTGCGCGTCGACCGCGCACTCCAGCAGCAGCTCGCGGGTCGGCGCCAGGGTCGACGCCACCGAGGCGACCACCGCGATCCGGCCCCCGATCGCCACGGCCGCCTCGGCCATCGGCCGGTCGACCCGCACCACCGGCACCGGCAGCTCAACCCGTTCCGCGTAGCCGCTCAGGGTCGAGCAGGTGCACACGATGACGTCCAGCCCCTGCCCGGCCAGCTCCCGCAGCCGGTCGCCGAGCCGGGCTGTCAGCGCGGCGTCCACGCCGTGCGCCCGGGCGTCGGCCAGCAGCGTGGGGTCGACCACGTGCACGTCCCGGTGGCCGCGCTCGGCGGCCAGCGCGCCGAAGGTCGCGACGTGGACGTCGGCGGTGTGCAGGAATCCGATCGTGGGCATGCCTACAGCATGCCAAGCCCCGCGCTCCAAGGGCCCGGCCCGGGCTGACAATGCGAGTGACCGGGCGGTGGTCAGTTCGGCCAAATTGCGATTCGTGGCGGACCGGCCGCCGCCCGGGAGCCCTTTCGCGACAATTAACCGTCATCGGTCTGCGCCATTGTCTGGCGCGCCAGAAATTGCTCCTGCCACATTCGATGGGTATGCGCCAATGCCGCCTCGGCCGCCCGGACAGTCGCCGAGGCGGCGGGCTCGGAAAGCAGCACATCGGTGGCCGACCGCAGCCCCGCCACGAACTGCTCGCCCTCGGCGGTCAGCCCACCCGAGCTCTCGACCGCGGTGAGACCGCGGTCGACCTGCAACCGCGCCGCCACGAAGCGTTTCTCGGCGAGCTGCTCGATGCCCGGCGCCGCCCGCAGGGCCCGCCAGGTGTCCGCCACTGCGACGAACGCGTACACGCCCTGCAACAGGCCGGGCAGCGGACGCGGGTCGGTGCGCCACGGCGCGAAGTAGCGGCCGGTGTCGTCAGGTCGGGTCAGCCGGGTCAGGTCGAGCACCGCGCTCAGCTTCGAGTGCTGGAACTCGTGCACCATCGTGACCGCGAAGTCCGCCGCCGTGGCCGGCCGGGTCAGCCCGAAGACGCCGAAGGCGTGCCGGAGCGTCGCGCTGCGAGCGGTGTTGTCGTCCCGCACCAGCGGCACCAGGGTCCGGAGCCCCACCTGCAGCTCCGCGGCCCGGTCCGGCAGCCAGTCGGCGAGCAGCCGCCAGGATTCCTCGAACGTCGCCTGCCAGAGCTTGATCTCCGCGGCGCTCAGCCGGTTGGCCGGCGGCACGTGATGCCCGTGCCGATACGGGTGCAGGTCGTCGAGCGCCGGGGCGAAACCCAGCCCCGCGGCCTCAGCCCGCAGCCACCGCACCGGCAGCCAGTCACGCCCGGCGGCCGTGGGGTCATCGGGGACGGACACGGTCGCCGTACCGGATCTGACCGTGACGTGGCCTGCGGCAATGACGATCTCGGCCGTCCCGGCCGCCGGGACCACCGCGGCGCCGAGGCCGGGCAGCACCACCAGGCCGTCCTGCACCGCCACCGCAACGCGGCCGTCCAGGCCGGCGGCGGCGCAGGCCACCCCGGCGAGCGCGCCGAGGTGCCGGAAGTCGGCCGGGTCGGCGCCGCCCCGGCGGACGGCCCGGGTGACGATCGCCGCCCAGGCGCCGACCAGCGGCGCGCCGACGACGTCACGGAAGACCTCCGGGGCCTCGGCGCGGACCCGGTCGAGCAGCGCCATGATCGCGGAGGGCTCGCCCGCGGCATCCGGCCACTGCGCCAGCAGGTGCCTGATCAACAGCAGGTGCTTGCTGAGCTGCGCGGCTCGCAGTTCCCGGACGGCGGCCGGGCCGCCGCCACCGCTCGCCACAGCGGTACGCAGTGCGGGGCTCAGCTGGTGAAACGTGGTCATCCGGCTCCCGAGGTCCGCGCCGGCCCGAGGTCGTCCGCCACGCGGGTGTGCACGTGTTTGATGAGTTCGGTCAGGTCTGCGCAGTACACCGACGGATGCCGGAATCCCCGGCCGGCCCGATAGCGGTGGGCGTAGTGCCCGCCGCCGCACACCCGGTGCAGGCCGCACTCCAAGCAGGCCGGCGAGAGGGCGTGGATGCCGATCTGCCGGGCCACTATTCCCGGGTCCGCGAGGGCGGCGTCCAGCTCGTCGTGGTGCACGTCGAGGCCGGTGGCGCAGGCGCCCTCGTACGCGGACTTGAGCGCGTCGACCTGCTCGATCGTCCCGTCGGACTCGATCACCAGCACGCCGGACGGGCTCAGGCCGACCTGCTCGCTGTGGCTGGCCCCGGACAGGATCAGCCGGACGATGTCGTCGAAGAGCTTGATCGGCACCGGCCCCCCGGCGCTGAACCAGCGGTCGAAAACAGCGCTGAGCCACCGGGCGTACGGCGTGCTGGTGCCGGGTGGTGACCACGGCGGCTGGTCCCAGTTGGCGTGCGGCAGCAGGAAGTCCAGCGCCGGCGGCTGGAAGGCGAGCAGCTCCTCGTAGCAGGCGATCGGGTCGGTGTCCGGGGCCACTGTGCACAGGATGCCGGCGTACACCTGGCTGTTCTCGGGGCGGCGCAGGATCTCCAGCCCGTGCGCGACCGCGGCGAAGCTGCCACTGCCGTTCGGCATCCGCCGGTGCCGGTCGTGGTCGGCCCGCACGCCGTCGACGCTGACGCCGACGCGGATCCGGTGCTGCCGCAGCGTCGCCACCGTCGGCTCGTCCAGGCGCACGCCGTTGGTCTGCAGGCCGATCTCGACCTGGCACGATTCGGGCAGCGCCACCCGTACGGCCTGCGCGAGCTCGCCCAGCCGGTCGGCGCCGTACAGCAGTGGCTCACCGCCGTGCAGGACGACGCGGACGCCGCTCAGCTCGTGCCGCCGGACGTGGTCGCCGAGCCGTGCCAGGGCGGCCCGCCACACCTCGGGCGTCATGGACACGGGCCGGCCCCGCCAGCTCTGGTCGGCGAGTTCGTAGACGTAGCAGTAGTCGCAGGCCAGATTGCAGCGCTGGTGCACCTTCAGGACGACATCGTGGAACGGGGTCGGCCGCCAGCCCGCGGCGTGCAGGGCGCGGACGTCCAGCTCCGCGTACGGCCACGGTGCGGCGGCACGCTGCGCCGCCCGCACCGTCTCGTAGGTCACGTGTCCGAGGCGAACGACTGGAAGGCCGAGATGACGCCGTTGGGGTCGTCGATGCTCTCGAAGACCTGCCGCAGCGACCGGGCCACCACGTCGTTGGCGTCCACCGGCAACCGATCGAGCGGCAGCTGACGTACGTCGATCAGCTGGATCGGCAGCTTTTCCTTATTGTCCACAATGTACCCTTTCACCATACAGAAATGATCAAGCAGAGTAAGGATTTGTCCGCAAAAGCGGTCGATTGCGTAAGCCAGACTGCACCGTAGCGCCCCGCGAGGTGAGTCTCCACTCACTCTCGGTCAAGAGTTGTCAGGCGGCTCCGGCGGCGTTCCCGGATCAGCGCCGCAGCCGGTTCTCGGCCCGCAAGCGGTCCAGCACCTGGTGCAGGGCCGCGACCGCGGTGTCCGGCTGCCCGGGACCGTCCAGTTCGTCGAGCAGATCCGTCCAGGACAGGTCGATCGCCGACGGCAGGGCGGTGATCTGGTGGAGCCGCAAGGGGAGCCTGCCGAACCTGCGGATGATCTCGTCGGCCAGGTCGCCGGTGATCCCGCTGTCCCGTCGGCACAGGAACTGGATCGACTCGGCGCGGTCGAAGTCCGGGACCTCAAGGCCCGTGTGACCGCCCCACCCCGGGTCGCGGCTGGTCACGATCACCTCGCCGCGGGTGGCGGGCAGGCCGCCGTGGAGGTCGTCAGCCTCGGCATTGTCCAGAACCAGGAGACAGCGGCCGTGGGCCAGGGTGTCGCGGGCCCGTTCGGACTGGTCGGCGGGCAACCACCACACCGCGGAGTACTGCTTGGCATGTCGGTGCGCGTACTCGAGGGCCAGCTGGGTCTTGCCCACGCCGGGGGCGCCGGACAGGAGCAGAGGTGCGTTCGGCGCCTCGCTCAGCCGCCGGTGCATCGCGTCGAGCAGCATCTCCCGGCCGGTGAAGTGGGGATTGCGCTCCGGCAGCGGCAGCACCGGCCGGCCTGCCGGTTCCCGGGGCCGGCTGCCCGGCTGAGCCTTGATCCACAGTTGGTGGATCTCCCGCAGCCACTCCTCGACGTCCTGTTCCTTGACGGACTTCGCGACCAGCGCGGTGACGATGGACTTCACCTTGGCCCAGGCCGGAATGGTCTTGCCGCCGAGAGCCGCGCTGACCGTCTCGTGCGAGACCGTGTCGAGCTGGTCGCCCTCGGGCTGTCTCCGCTGGTAGGTGTACTTGCTGATCTCCCGGCTCGGCGGCCGGCCGGCCTCGTCGTAGAGCTCGTGCAGCGCCTTGACGAGGTCCCGGTGCGGTTCGGACGGGAGCAGTTCGAGATTGGGCAGCTTGATGGCCAAGTTCAGCACCCTCCGAACCGCAGCTTCCGTCACGTCATCGCCGACCCCAGAGGATCGCATAGCCGACGATGACACAACGAGCGACCCCGGCCGGACGTATTCATCAATGCGCAAAAAGCCGTCAGGAAAGCGCTACGGAAAACGGCGGCGGGTAAAGAATCGGAGCCTATCTTAGACCTGGCGGAATTCGATGCCGAGCAGGCTCGCCGCGGCCCGGTAGTCGGCCGCCCGGTGATCCAGCGACAGCGACCAGTGGTGGCCCACGCCGGAGGCGCTCCAGTCGTCCACCCACTCGCCCGGGTCGCGGCCGAAGTCGACCCGGCTGGTCGTGTTGCCGATCGCCAGCAGCGGGCCGGGCACAACCGTGCCCTCGGCGGCGATGAACGACAGCGAGCCGTCCCGGTCCTGGCCGAGCCCGAGCAGGGTGACCGGGCCGGGCCGGACGTCGAACTCCACGCTGACGCCCCAGCCGCGCTTGCCGTGGTAGACGCCGAGGCCGCGCAGCAGCGGGTCGCGCGCGCTGACCGCCAGGTGCGCCGGGCCGTCGTGGCCCATCTCCACGACGTTGTCCTCGAAGTTCAGTGCCTGCAGCTCGCAGAACGAGCCGCCGGCCCCGACGGCCTGGGTGGCCAGCTGCGCCACCGTGGTGCGCAGCTCGTACTCGCCGGTGGCCGGGATGCCGCGGGCGGTGAGCAGGGACGCGCCGAGGATCATGCCGGCGCCGAGCCGTTCGTGCTGCTCGCCGTCGAGCCCGCGGTGGTAGTACGCGAGGCTGTCCAGCGCGAAGTCGTCGACCAGCCGGTCCAGCGCGACCGACACCGTCGCGCCCCAGGCGAAGTCCTCCTCGCGGACCGTGTCGTCCAGCGTGAAGATCTCCCGGGCCAGGTCCATCCGCTGCTTGGTCTCGGCCTCGGTCACCTGCTCGACGCGCTGGCGCAGGTCGTCGAACTCGAGCACCTCGACGTGCGAGCCGAAGGTCGCCGGCAGCAGCGTCAGGTCGGTCGAGACGTCCAGCATGCCGGGGTAGAGGTGGCCCATCAGGCCGTGCCGGGCGTGCCGCAACGCCGCGCGCACGTGCGCCGCCCGGATCCACTGGCCGATCCGCCGCCAGGCCGATTCCTGCCGCAGCCAGCCGGAGACCGACCGGAACGGGATCCCGGCCCGGCGGAACGTGTTGCCCATCTCCGGCACCGGGCACTGCCCGCAGTACGCCAGCCAGGCCCCGGTGTCGAACGACGCGTGGTCCATCTTCTCGGTCGGCTGCAGGTCGATGACCAGGACCGGAGTGTTCGACCGCCGGGCGATCGGCAGCACCATCGAGGCGGTCAGGTACGTCGTCAGGAACAGCACGATCAGGTCGCAATCGGCGCGGCGCAGCTTCTCCGCGGCAGCCGCACCCTCCTGCGCGTCGGAGATGAAGCCGACGTCGATGACCTCGGTGTCCATCTCCTGGAACCGCTGCGAGACATATCGGGCAGATTCCTGCAGTTGGGGCAGCAGGCTCGGGAACTGCGGCCAGTACGTGCCCAGCCCGCCCGCAACCAGCCCTATCCTGGCCTGCCGATGAGTCACGATGCCTCCAGAAGGATGACGTGCAGGCGGCGGGGGCCGTGGACGCCCTCGACGCGGTTGAGTTCGATGTCGCTGGTGGCGGACGGGCCGCTGATCCAGGTCAGCGGCCGGCCGGGCGCCAGCCGGGTCAGCGCCTCGGGCACCGAGGCCACCACCTGGTCTGCCCGTACCACGCAGATGTGCAGGTCCGGGAGCAGCGAGATGACCCGCCGGCCCTGGTCGGCGGAGCCGTCCAGGACGATCGTCCCGGTCTCCGCGACGGCCACCGTCGCGGCGGTGAGCACGCCACCGGCGACGGCCAACGTGTCCTGGCTCAGCCCCTCGTCGCGCAGCACCTCGACGCCCTCCGGCAGCCAGGCCGGGTTGATGCCGGGCGGCACGACCAGCGGCGCCGGCGACAGCGCCGCGACCGTCTCGGCGATCGAGACGCCACGGTGCACCACGGCCTTGTAGTCCTTGAGCCGTTCCACCAGCAGGTCAAGGTCGGCGACCCGGTCGCCGCGACGGTACTCACGGGGGATCTCGGCCGGCGCCGCGGTCTCGCCGAGCGCGGCCCGGATCCGGCCCAGGATCACCTCGCGGCTGCTCATCGCTTCGCCCACCAATCACGGAAGGTCTCGGCCGGCGGTTCCGGCAGGTCCCGGCTGGCGGTCCAGCCGCTGAGCGGCGGCGGCAGCCGGTTGCCGGCCAGCTTGCTGAGCTTGGCGGCATGCTGCGCGGCCGCGTAGAGCCTGGGGTGGTCCATCGTGTACGCGGCCGCCCGCATCGCCGCCCGTTCGGCGCGTGGGTGCGGCACTTCGTTGCGCAGATGCACCAGGATCGACGGGATATCGATCTTCACCGGGCAGGCGTCGAAGCAGGCGCCGCAGAGCGACGACGCGTACGGCAGCGAGGCATTGTCCTCGACCCCGGTGAGCTGCGGTGACAGCACCGCGCCGATCGGCCCCGGATAAACCGACCCGTACGCGTGCCCGCCGGTGCGCTCGTAGACCGGGCACACGTTCAGGCACGCCGAGCAGCGGATGCAGTGCAGCGCCTGGCGGCCCACCTCGTCGGCCAGCACCGCGCTGCGCCCGTTGTCGAGCAGCACCAGGTGGAAACTCTGTGGCCCGTCGCCGGGCGTCACCCCGGTCCACATCGACGTGTACGGGTTCATCCGCTCCCCGGTCGACGCCCGCGGCAGCAGTTGCAGGAACACTTCCAGGTCCTGCCAGGTCGGCACCAGCTTCTCGACGCCCATCACGGTGATCAGGGTCTCCGGCAGCGTCAGGCACATCCGGCCGTTGCCCTCGGACTCCAGCACCACCAGCGTCCCGGTCTCCGCGATGGCGAAGTTGGCGCCGGACACCGCGACCTTCGTACTCAGGAATGTCTCGCGCAGATAGCGCCGCGCCGCGCCGGCCAGAATGACCGGCTCGTCGGTCAGCGCGGGGTCCACCCCGGGCATCTCGCGCAGGAAGATCTCCCGGATCTCCGCGCGGTTGCGGTGGATCGCCGGCACCAGGATGTGGCTGGGCTTGTCGTGGCCGAGCTGGACGATGAGCTCGGCCAGATCCGTCTCGACGGCTTCGATGCCGGCCGCCGCCAGCGCCTCGTTCAGGCCGATCTCCTGGGTGGCCATCGACTTGACCTTGATGACCCGGTCCTCGCCGGTGGCCCGGACCAGCTCGGTGACGATCCGGTTGGCCTCGTTCGCGTCCGCCGCCCAGTGCACCACCCCGCCGGCCGCGGTGACCTTCTCCTCCAGCTGCACCAGCAGCTCCGGCAGCCGGGCCATGGTGTCGGCCTTGAGCGCCGAGCCGGCCGTCCGCAACTCCTGCCAGTCGGGCAGCTCGGCGATGACCGCGCCGGACTTGGCGCGGATCGTCGCGGTGGCGTGCCCCAGGTTGCGGCGCAGCTGTTCGTTGCCGAGCGCCTTGTGCGCGGCGGCCGGGAACGGCTCCTCCCCGCGCAGGTTGCCCACCCCGCGGGGCGCGGTCGTCGGCATCCCTAAAAAGGTGGTCATGAGTCGGCCTCCGTCGCGGCGAGGATCTCGGCGAGGTGCACGGTCCGGACGCCCGCGTCGATCCGGGACAGGCCGCCGCCGATGTGCATCAGGCAGGACGAGTCGCCGGCGGTGCAGACCTCCGCCTTGGTCTCGAGCACGTGGCGCATCTTGTCGCCCAGCATCGCGGCCGAAGTGTCGGCGTTCTTCAGCGCGAACGTGCCACCGAAGCCGCAGCACTGGTCGGCCGCGGGCAGCTCGACCAGCTCCAGCCCGCGGACGTGCCGCAACAGCCGCTGCGGCTTGTCGCCGACCCGGAGCATCCGCAGCGAGTGGCAGGTCGGGTGGTACGTCACCCGGTGCGGGTAGTACGCGCCCACGTCCTGCACCCCGAGCACGTCGATCAGCAGCTCGGAGAGCTCGTACGTGCGCGACCCGACATCCTCGGCCCGGGCGGCCAGCCCCTCGTCCCCCGCCGACCGGGCCACCATCGCGTGCTGGTGCCGTACCGATCCCACACACGACCCGGAGGGCGCCACCACCACGTCGTACGGTGCGAAGGTCTTGACGTGCCGCCGGACCAGCGGCAACGCGTCCTGCTGGTAGCCGGTGTTGATGTGCATCTGGCCGCAGCAGGTCTGCCCGGCCGGGAAGACCACCTCGTGGCCGAGGCGTTCCAGCAGCCGCACGGTCGCCTTGGCCGCCGCCGGGAACATGGTGTCGGCCAGGCAGGTCACGAACAAGGCGATGCGCATGTCAGGCCTCCAGTCGGCGCTCGACCGCTCGCCACGCGGCCGCGTCGCCGCGCGGCTCGTAGCGCACGATCTGCTGAGTCTCCCGCAACAGGGCCCGCAGTGCCGAGAGGTCACCGCTGATCGCGCCGGCCGCGCGGGCCTGGACCAGGACGTTGCCGAGCGCGGTGGCCTCGACCGGGCCGGCCAGCACGGGCAGCCCGCAGGCGTCCGCGGTGAGCCGGCAGAGCAGCTCGTTGCGGGCGCCGCCGCCGACGATGTGCACCGCGTCGACCTGCCGCCCGGACAGCTCCTGGGCCTGGCGCACGGCTCGCCGGTGGGCCAGCGCCAGGCTGTCCAGAATGCACCGGATGATCTCCGCCGGCCCCGACAGCGCGCCCCCGCCGGCCCGGGTCAGCCGGCCGACCATGTCCCCCGGCGGCAGGAAGACCGGGTCGTCCAGGTCGACGACGGCCCGGAAGGCGGGCACCGCGGCGGCCTGCCGGAGCAGCGCGGGCAGGTCCGGCGAGCCCCACTCCCGCAGGCACTCCTGCAGCGGCCAGAGCCCCATGACGTTGCGCAGGTAGCGGACCGTCCCGTCGACGCCGCCCTCGTTGGTGAAGTTGGCCAGCCGCGAGGCCTCGGTCAGCACCGGCGCGTCCAGCTCCACCCCGACCAGCGACCAGGTGCCGCAGGAGATGTAGGCGAAGTTCTCCCCCGCCGCCGGCACCCCGACCACGGCCGACGCGGTGTCGTGCGACCCCACGGCGATGACGTCCGGCGTGCCGATCCCGAGCGCCGGCAGCACCGGGCCGATGACCGAGCCGGGCGCCCGCAGCGGCGGGAAGAGAGTGGGCCGGATCCCGAGCGTGGTCATCAGTTCTCCGGCCCACCCACCCGAGCCTAGGTCGAGCAGCTGGGTGGTGGAAGCGTTCGTGATCTCCGCCCCCTTCTCGCCGGTCAGCCAGTACGCCAGCAGGTCCGGAATCAGCAGGAGCTGCCGGGCCGCCTCGAGCTGCGGCGTGCCGGCGGCCGCGACGAGCTGGTAGATCGTGTTGAACGGCAGCTTCTGCAGGCCGGTCAGCGCATAGAGCTTGTCCTCGCTGATCGCCGTCGCGACCTTGGCGGCCACCCCGTCGGTGCGCGAGTCGCGGTAGTGCACCGGGTTGCCGAGCAGCGCCCCGGTCGCGTCGAGCAGCCCGTAGTCCACCGCCCAGGAGTCGATGCCGATGCCGTCGACCGGTCCGGCCTGCCGCAGCCCGTCGAGCACGCCCCGGTACAGCGCGAGGATGTCCCAGTACAGGGTGCCGCCGGCGCGGACGGGCTCGTTGGGGAACCGGTTGACGGGCGCCAGCGACAGCGACCCGGCGCCGGCCCGGCCGACCATGACGCGCCCGCTGGACGCGCCCAGGTCGACCGCCGCGAAGGTCTTCACCGCAGGAACGCCGCCGCCACCCCGGCGTCCACCGGGATGTGCAGGCCGGTCGTGTGCGACAGCTCGCCGCCGGTCAGCACGAACACCGCGTTCGCCACGTGCTCCGGGAGCACCTCGCGCTTGAGCAGCGTGCGCTGGGCGTAGTAGGCGCCGAGTTCGGATTCTTCTACGCCGTACACGGCGGCCCGCTTGGCGCCCCAGCCGCCGGCGAAGATGCCGGAGCCGCGGACCACGCCGTCGGGGTTGATGCCGTTGACCCGGATGCCGTGCCCGCCCAGCTCGGCGGCGAGCAGCCGCACCTGGTGCGCCTGGTCGGCCTTGGCGGCGCCGTACGCGACGTTGTTCGGGCCCGCGAACAGCGAGTTCTTGCTGGAGATGTAGACCACGTCGCCGCCCAGGCCCTGCGCGATCATGACCGCGGCGGCCGCCTTGGCGACCAGGAACGAGCCCTTGGCCATCACGTCGTGCTGCAGATCCCAGTCGGCCTCGGTGGTCTCCAGCAGCGGCTTGGAGATCGACAGCCCGGCGTTGTTGACCACCAGGTCCACCCCGCCGAACGCGAGCACGGCCTCCTTGACTGCTTTTTCCACTTCTGCCTCGGAGGTCACGTCTGCCGCGACGGCCACCGCAGCATCCGGGCCGCCGATCTGGGCCGCCACCGTGCGCGCCGCGTCGGCGTCACGGTCAGCGACGACAACGCAGGCTCCCTCGGCGGCCAGCCGCAGCGCGATCGCCCGGCCGATGCCCGAGCCGCCGCCGGTCACGAACGCGACCCGGGTGGCCAGCGGCTTCGGCTTCGGCATCCGCTGGAGCTTCGCCTCTTCCAGGGCCCAGTACTCGATCCGGAACTTCTCCGCCTCGTCGATCGGCGCGTAGGCGGAGACCGACTCGGCGCCGTGCATCACGTTGATGGCGTTGACGTAGAACTCGCCGGCCACCCGCGCGGTCTGCTTGTTCGCGCCGAAGCTGAACATGCCGACGCCGGGGATGAGCACGATCGCCGGATCGGCGCCGCGCATCGCCGGGCTGTCCGGCCCGGCATGCCGCTCGTAATAGGCGCGGTAGTCCTCCCGGTACGCCGCGTGCAGCTCCCTGAGCCGGGTCTCGACCCCGTCGAGCGGGGCGTCCGGCGCGGTGTCGAGCACCAGCGGCTTGACCTTGGTCCGCAGGAAGTGGTCCGGGCAGGAGGTGCCGAGGGCGGCCAGCTCGGGCATCCGCTCGCGGCGGACGAAGTCGAGCACGACCTCGCTGTCGGTGTAGTGGCCGACCTGCGGGCGGTCGGTGGAGGCGAGGCCACGGACGACCGGGAACAGGGCGGCGGCGCGCTCTCGCCGTACCTCATCGGTCAGGGCCTCGTGGACCAGCGGGCCGAACGGCGCCTCGCGGCCGTGCGCGGCGATCCAGGCCGCGGCGGTGTTGATGATGTCCAGCGAGTTGGCCTCGCACTCGGCGCTGGTGGCGCCCCACGCGGTGATCCCGTGCCCGCCGAGGATGACACCGATGGCCTGCGGGTTGGCCCGCTGCACGGCGGCGATGTCCAGGCCGAGCTGGAAGCCGGGCCGGCGCCAGGGCACCCAGAGCACCCGGTCGCCGAAGATCTCCTTGGTCAGCGCCGGGCCCTCGGCGGCGGTGGCCAGCGCGATGCCCGCGTCCGGGTGCAGGTGGTCGACGTGCGGCGCGTCCACCAGGCCGTGCATGGCCGTGTCGATCGAGGGGGCGGCACCGCCCCGGCCGTGCAGGCAGTAGTCGAACGCCGCGACCATCTCGTCCTCGCGCTCGACCCCGGGGAACACCCCGGCCAGCGCCCGGAGCCGGTCCAGCCGCAGCACCGCGAGGCCGGACTCCTGCAGGGTGCCGAGGTCACCACCGGAACCCTTGACCCAGACCAGCTCGGTCGGCGCGTTGGTGACGGGGTCGGTCTCCGTCCCCTTCGCCGAGGTGTTGCCGCCGGCGTAGTTGGTGTTGCGGGGGTCGGCGCCGAGGCGGTTGCTGCGGGCCAGGAGATCGCTGACTGCGGGGTTCAACATGAGCATCCTTCGCAGGCGGGGCCGTGAAACGTTTCAGACGTTGCGTGCAGGTTACGGGCTGCCCGCAGGACCGGTCAATACCTCAAGACCGATCCAGCGAATGCCGCGCGACAACAAATCCCCCCACCGAAACACCCGTCCGGCCCGGCCACCGACGGCCCGCAGGGGCCCTGAAGGCAGCCCCGGGAATCCGGCCCCGGGCACTGTCGCCCGCAATTGGACCTTGGTAACGGATGGCCCCCTGGCGGCCAATTCGTACCCCGGTCTACCGGGCACCATGCAATCGGCCACAATCGGCGGGAGTGGCCCCGTGTCAACCGATCACCACCCAACTCGCGGACCGAAATCTCAGCGGCATGAGAACGCGAGCACACGGGGCGGCCCCTGCCGAGTCTCCGCACAGTGGGTTCGCGGGTTGACCGCCAGAGAGCCAGGACGGGTGACGAGCGCAGGGAGCAACCCGTCGCCGCACAGACACATTGACCTGTACGGATCGTGCCCTGCCGCGGATCGGTGAACCTGACTCCGGTCCGCTGACGACAACTCCTACCACCCTCACCACCCTCACCACCCTCACCACCCTCACCACCCCCGGCACCCTCACCACCCTCACCACCCCCGGCACCCTCACCACCCTCACCACCCCCGGCACCCTCACCACCCTCACCACCCCCGGCACCCTCACCACCCTCACCACCCCCGGCACCCCCGGCACCCCCGGCACCCTCGCCGCTCTCACCACCCTCGCCGCTCTCACCGCCGCGCCCGCTTGGCCCGGCCGCCACACCCAGCCCGGCCGCCACACCCAGCCCGCCGCGCCGGCGGCGGCAGCTCCTGCTGTTCTCGCCGGCGGTGCTCGGACAGCGCCGAGACACGCGTCTCCGTCACCCCGCATCGCCGGCGGCGCCCGAGCGAGCGCCAATCTTGTGGCACCACGGTCAGCTCCTCACCACTCGACCCTCGCCATTTCTGGATCGCGGTCCCCCCGGATCCAGCCCGTTGCCGGGTTCGTCCGGTATGCGGGATTAGCGGTCGTAGAAGTTGAGGGGTCATCTCAGGAGGAAAGGGGCGCGAGTGGTGGACCTTGTAGCGGTGTGGTTCGGCTGGAACGTTTTAGCTCACCAAGATCTGCGGGAAGGCTGCCGCTGAGCCTGCGACGGCGCTGAATGGCGAAGGTTGACCTCACCCCACCGCCACAAGATCGCCGCAAACGCCCACCACCACGCACCATTTGCGGCGTTTCGGGTTGTCGGCGGCCCGGATGGTGAGACACCTCTCCGGTGGGAGCTCGGCCGTCACGACGACCGCTTGTTCCAACCACGTGCGTGGAGCACTCACCGCAAGCAGGCGCGCGGAGAACCCTGCAATCAGCCTGCGTTCGGCGGGAGCGACGGTCAGCACCATGCAACCAGGCACGACACCATGCTCTTGAAGTTGATCTTGCCGATCGGGTCAGGGATCAGCCGCAGCGGGCCGGGCCGGGCAGCAGCGTGGCGAGCGGGCGGGCGGGCAGCAGCCGGGCGGGCAGGCAGCAGCGTGGCGAGCGAGCGGGCAGGGCAGGGCAGCAGCGTGGCGAGCGGGCGGGCGGGCGGGCGGGCGGGCAGCAGCCTGGCGGGCAGGCAGGCAGCAGCGTGGCGAACGAGCGAGCGAGCGGGCAGGGCAGGGCAGCAGCGTGGCGAGCGGGCGGGCAGCAGCCTGGCGGGCGGGCAGCGGCGGGGCGGCTGCCGGATGGTTGGTCAGTAGGCGCGGGAGCGGACCACCGTCGACGCCCGCGCGACCAGCTCCGGGACGAACAGCGGCTGCTGGTGGACGTGGTCCGGGTTGGTCGCCTCGTCGATCACCAGCGCCGCCGCGGCCCGGCCCAGTTCCTGCCGCGGCTGGCGCACCGAGGTCAGCGGCACCGCGGCCGCCGCCGCGAACTCGATGTCGTCGAAACCCACGATGGCCAGTTCCTCCGGCACCCGCAGGCCCGCGCCGATGCTCTGTTGTAGCAGGCCGAGCGCCAGCAGGTCGTTCGCGCAGAACGCGGCGGTCGGCCGGCGCCGGGCCGGGATGCCGGCCAGCCGCTCTCCCGCCGAGCGCCCCTCGGCGACGGTCAGCGCCGCCGTCGGCAGGTAGATCAGGTCTTCCGGCGGCAGGCCCAGTTCGGCCCAGATCTGCCGGGCGCCCTCCAGTCGCTCGCGGACCTGACCGATCGACTCCGGGCCGCCGACCACGGCGACCCGGGTGTGGCCCTGCTCGGCCAGGTGCTCGACCGCGATCCGGCCGCCCAGCACGTCGTCCACGGCCACCGAGCAGAACACCCCGCCGACGCCGACCCGGTCCACGAAGACCATCGGTACGCCGCCGCGCCGGCCGATCTCGGTCAGGTACGCCGCCTCCGGGTTCACCGGGGTGATCAGGATGCCCTGCACCCGCTGCTGCATGAGCCGGTCGAGGTGGACCTCCTCGCGCTCGGCCCGGCCGTTGCTGTTGCAGATGAACAGCGACAGGTCGGCGTCCTCGGCGGCCAGCTCGATGCCCTGCGCGACGTCGTGGAAGAACGGGTTGCTGCCGTCCAGCATCACGTACGCCAGCGTGCGGCTGGTGCCGGCGCGCAGCTGACGGGCGGACTCGTTGCGGACGAAGCCCAGCTCCGCCATCGCCCGCTCGACCCGCTCGCGGGTGCTGGGGCTGACCACCTCGGGCCGGTTCATCACGTTCGAGACGGTGCCCAGGGAGACGCCGGCTGAGCGGGCGACGTCCTTGACGGACGGTGTCCTGCCGTTGACCACGGGGCCCCCTTGAAACGTAGAAGCGACATCGTACGGCACCACTCGTATCACTGTTTCCGGAACGTTTCACCCAGACGCTTGACACGTGTGATCGGGGCCACCTACCTTCGTCACACGCCTTATGAAACATTTCAAACGTACCTGCGGAGGTAGCCCCATGGCGGCAACGCCCCCGGCATTGCTCGAAGTGCGTGACGTGACCAAGTCCTTCGGTGCCGTGGCGGCGGTGCAGGGCGTCAGCTTCGCGCTGCACGGAGGCGAGGCGCACGCCCTGGTCGGCGAGAACGGCGCGGGCAAGTCCACCATCGTCAAGATGCTCGCCGGGGTGCACCGGCCGGACACCGGCACACTCGCCGTCAACGGCGCCGAGATCGAGTTCACCGGCCCGGCCGACGCCAAGGCCGCCGGCATCGCGGTGATCTACCAGGAGCCGACGCTCTTCCCGGACCTGTCCGTCGCGGAGAACATCGCGATGGGCAACCAGCCGCTGACCCGGCTGCGGCAGATCGACCGCAAGGCGATGCACAGCAACGCCGCCAGGCTCTTCACCCGGCTCGGCGTGCACATCGACCCGGACCGGCCGGCCCGCGGCCTGTCGATCGCCGACCAGCAGCTCGTCGAGATCGCCAAGGCGCTCTCGAGCGAGGCCCGCGTCCTGATCATGGATGAGCCGACCGCCGCCCTCAGCGGCGTCGAGGTCGACCGGCTCTTCGCGGTGACCCGGGCGCTGCGCGACGAGGGCGCCGCGATCATGTTCATCTCGCACCGCTTCGAGGAGATCACCGCGCTCTGCCAGCGGGTCACGATCATGCGCGACGGCAAGCACGTCTGCACCGAGCCGGTCGCCGACCTGAGCGTCGACGACATGATCCGCCGGATGGTCGGGCGCGATCTGAGCACGCTCTTCCCCAAGCAGGACACCGAGATCGGCGAGACCGTGCTCGAGGTCGAGGGGCTGGGCCGGGAGGGCGTCTTCCGCGACATCAGTTTCACCGTCCGGGCGGGCGAGATCGTGGCGCTGGCCGGCCTCGTCGGCGCCGGCCGGTCCGAGGTCATGCAGGCGGTCTTCGGCGTCGACCGGTACGACACCGGCTCGGTCCGGTTCCTCGGCAAGCCGCTCAAGGCGGGCTCACCGCAGGCGGCGATGGCGGCCGGCATGGCGCTGGTCCCCGAGGACCGCCGCCAGCAGGGCCTGATCATGGACCTCTCGGTGGAGCGCAACGTGACGCTGCCGCGCAGCCGGGCGCTGGCCAAGCTCGGCCTGCTGTTCGGCGGCGCCGAGCGGCGCGAGGCGACCAGCTGGACCGGTCAGCTGCAGACCAAGCTGGGCCGGCTCTCCGACCCGGTGGGCACGCTGTCCGGCGGCAACCAGCAGAAGGTGGTGCTGGCCAAGTGGCTGGCCACCAACCCGAAGCTGCTCATCGTCGACGAGCCCACCCGCGGCATCGACGTCGGCACCAAGGCCGAGGTGCACCGGCTGATGTCGTCGCTGGCGGCCCGCGGGCTGGCCGTCGTCATGGTCTCGTCCGAGCTGCCCGAGGTGCTGGGCATGGCGGACCGGATCGTCGTCCTGCGCGAGGGCCACGTGGCCGCCCAGCTCACCCGCGCCGAAGCCACCGAGGAGAGCGTCATGTACGCGGCAATGGGCCAGCAGGTGACCACATGACGGCCGCGCTGCCACAGCCCGGGCGGATCTTCGCCGGCCTGGTCAAGACCCGTGAGCTGGGCATCATCCTGGCTCTGGCGCTGCTGATCGGCTATACGGCCGCGAGCAACCCGCGCTTCCTGTCCGGCCAGAGCATCCGCGACATCCTGCTGAACACGGCGATCCTGGCGGTGATGGCCGCCGGCCAGGCGGTCGTGGTGATCACCCGCAACATCGACCTCTCGGTCGGCTCGGTGCTGGGCCTGAGCGCCTTCACCGTGGCCACCCTGATGAGCGACAACCCCGGCCTGCCGATGGTGGTCGCGATCCTGGTGGGCCTCGCCGTGGGCGGCGCGGCGGGCCTGCTCAACGGCATTCTGGTCCGGTACGGCCGGGTGCCGGCGCTGGTGGTCACGCTCGGCACGCTCTACATGTTCCGCGGCATCACCTACTCCTGGGCCGGCGGCCAGCAGGTCAACGCCGACGAGCTGCCGCGGCACTTCCTGACCTTCGCCAACGACTCGATCCTGGGCATCCCGTGGCTGGTGCTGATCGCGCTGGTGGTGGTCGGCGGCGTCTCGCTGCTGATGCGCAACTACCGGGTCGGCCGCGAGCTGTACGCGATGGGCTCCAGCCCGCAGGCCGCCGAGCTGGCCGGCATCAAGGTGGCCCGCAACCTGCTCGGCGCGTTCATCCTCAGCGGCGCGCTGGCCGGGCTGGCCGGCGTGCTCTTCGCCGCCCGGTTCGGCACGGTCGACGCCGCCGCCGGCACCGGTCAGGAGCTGAACGTCGTCGCGGCCGTGGTGGTCGGCGGCGTGGCGGTCTTCGGCGGCAGCGGCACGGTCTGGGGCGCGGGCCTCGGCGCGCTGCTGCTGACCGTGATCGGCAGCGCGCTGACCGTCCTGGACATCAACCAGTTCTGGCAGCAGGCCATCATCGGCGCCCTGATCATCCTGGCCATCTGCGCGGACCGCCTGGTCGCGGTGCGGATCGCCCGGTCGCTGCGGAAGAAGGACAGCCATGTCTGAGCTGAAGCGCAGACTGTCCAGCTGGGACAGCATCATCGGAATCCTGACCGTCTTCGTGCTGGTCGTGGCGTCGTTCTCGGTGACCAACTTCGGCACCAGCCGGAACTTCACCTTCCTGATCCTGGACCTGCTGCCGATCATGCTGGTCGCGCTGCCGATGACGTTCATCATCATCACCGGCGAGATCGACCTGTCGGTGGCGAGCACGCTCGGCCTGGCCAGCTCGATCATGGGTTACCTGTGGAACCAGGGCCTGTCCATCGAGTCGATCATCCCGATCTGCGTCGTCGCCGGCGCGATCCTCGGGGCGGTCAACGGCTTCCTGGTCACCGGGCTGGGACTGCCGTCGCTGGCGGTCACGATCGGCACGCTCGCCCTGTACCGCGGCCTCGCGCTCGTGGTGCTCGGCGACGGCGCGGTCGCCGACTTCCCGTTCAGCTACACCGGCTGGGTCACCGGGACGATCGGCGGCGGCGCGATCCCCAACGTGCTCATCCTGATCGCCGTGCTCGCGGTGATCTTCGGGGTGGTCCTGCACGCGACCCCGTTCGGCCGTTCCCTGTACGCGATCGGCGCGAACGCCCAGGCCGCGCACTTCTCCGGCATCCGGGTGGCCCGCACCAAGTTCTGGCTGTACGTGGTCAGCGGCGCGGTCGCCGGCCTGGTCGGCGTGCTGTGGACGCTGCGGTACTCCAGCGCCCGGGCCGACAACGGCGCCGGCCTCGAGCTGGCCGTGGTCGCCGCGGTCCTGCTCGGCGGCGTCTCCATCTTCGGCGGCAAGGGCAGCCTTCCCGGGGTCCTGGCCGGCGTGGTCCTGCTCGCCGCCCTGCAGAACGCGCTGCGCCTGCAGGACGTCTCGGGGCAGGCGCTGAACATCGTCACCGGCGCCCTGCTCGTGCTCTCCGTGCTGCTGCCCAACCTCGCGACCTCGATCCGCACCACCTGGCAACGGCGGAAGCTCCGCCGCGCCGCCACCGTTTAACCTCCCCCTTTCCTAGGAGTCCGCCATGCTTCGTTCCCACCAACGCCTACTCTCCGCGGGTGCCACCTCACTCCTTGTCCTGGGCATCGCCGCCTGCGGCGGCACCACCAAGGACAGCGCCGACAACTCCGGCCCGGCCGCCGCGCAGTCCGGCGCCGCCGACCCGAACGCCAAGCTCAAGGAGGGCCTCAAGATCGCCTTCCTGCCGAAGCAGCTGAACAACCCGTACACCGACGTCGAGGTGGGTGGCGGCAAGGTCGCGGCGGGCGAGCTCAAGGGCGAGTACAAGCTCGTCGGGCCGAACGACGCCAGCGCCTCCTCGCAGGTCAGCTACATCAACACGCTGATCCAGCAGCAGCAGGACGTGATCGGCATCGCGGCCAACGACCCCAACGCGGTCTGCCCGTCGCTGAACCAGGCCCGCCAGGCCGGCATCAAGATCGTCGCGTTCGACTCGGACGCGTCCAAGGACTGCCGCGACGTCTTCATCAACCAGGCCACCACGCAGGGCATCGGCGAGAGCCTGGTGAAGATGGCCAACGAGCTGGCCGGCGGCGCGGGCGAGATCGCGATCCTCTCGGCGACCCCGAACGCGACCAACCAGAACGCCTGGATCGAGGTCATGAAGACCGAGCTGGCCAAGCCGGAGAACGCCAAGCTCAAGCTGGTCAAGACCGCGTACGGCAACGACGACGACCAGAAGTCCTTCCAGGAGGCGCAGGGTCTGCTCCAGTCGTACCCGAACCTGAAGGTCATCGTCTCGCCGACCACCGTGGGCATCGCCGCGGCCTCGCGGTACGTCAGCTCCTCGAACTACAAGGGCAAGGTGGCGATCACCGGCCTGGGCCTGCCGAACCAGATGCGCGAGTACGTCAAGGACGGCACCGTGAAGAAGTTCGCGCTGTGGAACCCGGCCGACATCGGCTACCTGGCCGCGTACGCGGGTGCGGCGCTGGCCTCGAACCAGATCACCGGTAAGGAAGGCGAGAAGTTCAAGGCCGGCAAGCTCGGCGAGTACACCGTCGGCGCGGCCGGTGAGATCGTCCTCGGCCCGCCGACCGAGTTCACCGCCGAGAACATCGACCAGTTCAACTTCTAGATCTGAGGCAGAGATGCGCTACTGCTTCAACCTCCAGGTCCGCCCGGACCGGATCGCGGAGTACGTGGAGCGGCACCAGGCCGTGTGGCCCGAGATGCAGGACGCATTGCGGGCCACCGGCTGGCGCAACTACTCGCTCTTCCTGCGCGCCGACGGCCTGCTGATCGGCTACGTCGAGGCGGACGACCTCGAGGCGTCCCGGGCGGCCATGGAAGCGCTGGACGTCAACACCCGGTGGCAGGCGGAAATGGCGCCCTTCTTCGTCGGCACCGCGCCGACCGAGGGGTTCCCGCTGCTCACCGAGGTGTTCCACCTATCGGATCCTTGGGAGAACCCATGATCGACCTCGCCGCCGTCAAACGCGCCCTCACCGCGCAGCGCATCGAGACCCCGTCGTGGGCCTTCGGCAACTCCGGCACCCGGTTCAAGGTCTTCGCCCAGGCCGGCGTCCCCCGCAACCCGCGGGAGAAGATCGCCGACGCGGCCGTCGTGCACAAGTTCACCGGGGTGGCGCCGACCGTCGCGCTGCACATCCCGTGGGACAAGGTGGACGACTACGCCGCGCTCGGTTCCTATGCCGCATCGCTCGGCGTCGGGATCGGGGCCATCAACACCAACGTCTTCCAGGACGACGACTACAAGCTGGGCTCGGTCACCAACCCCGATCCGGGGGTACGGCGCAAGGCCACCGATCACCTGCTCGAGGCGATCGGCATCATGGACGCCACCGGCTCGCGCGACCTGAAGCTGTGGTTCGCCGACGGCCTCAACTACCCGGGCCAGGACGACCTGCGCCACCGCCAGGACCGGCTGGCCGCGGCGCTGCGCGAGACGTACGACCGGCTCGGCCCCGACCAGCGCATCCTGCTGGAGTACAAGCTCTTCGAGCCGGCCTTCTACGCCACCGACATCCCGGACTGGGGCACCTCGTACGCGCACTGCATCGAGCTGGGCGAGAAGGCGACGGTGTGCATCGACACCGGCCACCACGCTCCCGGCACCAACATCGAGTTCATCGTGGCGTTCCTGCTGCGGCAGCGGAAGCTCGGCGCCTTCGACTTCAACAGCCGCTTCTACGCCGACGACGACCTGATGGCCGGCGCCGCGGACCCGTTCCAGCTCTTCCGGATCATGTACGAGATCGTCCGTGGCGACGCGCTGGACCCGGCCTACGGCATCAACTTCATGCTGGACCAGTGCCACAACATCGAGGCGAAGATCCCGGCGATCATCCGCTCGGTGCTCAACATCCAGGAAGCCACGGCCAAGGCCCTGCTGGTCGACCGGGACGCGCTGAGCAAGGCACAGACCGACGGCGACGTGCTGGAGGCGAACGCGGTGCTGATGGACGCGTACAACACCGACGTCCGGCCACTGCTGGCCGAGGTGCGCGCGGACGCGGGCCTGGACCCGGACCCGGTGAAGGCGTACCGGCGCAGCGGCTACCAGGAAAAGATCGTCGAGGACCGGGTCGGCGGCGAACAGGCCGGCTGGGGCGCCTGACGCATCGGGCGGGGGCGGCCCGAAGGCGGCTCCCGCCCGCCCATCCGGTGGGGCATGTCAAATTTTCTAGACATTGTGTCAAGAATTCGCTACCTTCGTGATGTCAAAGATTCTGTACATCGCAGCGAGGGGCGACCGTGACACACGAGGAGAAACGCGCCTGGATCCGGCTGGTGGTCGCCGTCCTCGGCTACGCCGCGTACGTGACCGTCATCCTGGCCGGGCGGAACGGGCGCCCGCTGGCGTCGGTGCCCTACGCGGGCATCCTGCTGTGGACGGTCGGTGCGGCCATCGTCGCCGCGATCCTGGCCGAGGCCGCGATGGCGGCCGGCAACCCGCGCGCCTCCCGGGTGACCGACGACCGTGATCGCGAGATCGGCCGGCTCGGTGAGCACGTCGGCCAGTCGTTCGTGGTGATCGGCGCGGTCGCGGCGATGCTCATGGCGATGGCGGACTGGGACCACTTCTGGATCGCCAACGTGGTCTACCTCTGCTTCGTCCTGTCCGCGATTCTCGCCGGCGTCACCAAGGTCGTCGTCTACCGCCGGAGCCTGCCGCAATGGTGAAGGCGACGCAGGTCACCAACAGCATCCGAGCACTGCGTTTCGCGCACGGCGAGATGACCCAGGCCGACCTCGCCGCACGCGTCGGCGTGACCCGGCAGACCCTCATCGCGATCGAGCAGGGCCGCTACTCGCCGTCCCTGGAGGTGGCCTTCCGGATCGCCCGGGTCTTCGGCGTCCCCCTCGACGACGTGTTCCAGTATCCCGACACCTCCCAGGAGTGACCGTGCAAGTCATCGCTCAGAACGCCTACGGCCCGGCCGAAGTGCTGAAGCCGCGCACCATGGACCGGCCGTCGATCGGCGACGACGAGGTGCTCGTCGAGGTCCGCGCCGCGGGGGTCGACCCCGGCGTGTGGATCGTCATGACCGGCCGGCCGTACGCCGCCCGCCTCGCCTTCGGGCTGCGCCGGCCCCGGGTGCCGGTGCGCGGGATGGACGTCGCCGGCGTGGTGTCGGCGGTGGGCACCCGCGTCACCCGGTTCCGGCCCGGCGACGAGGTGTACGGCGTCTGCGAGTCAGGCTCGTTCGCCGAGTATGCGGCGGCGAAGGAGACCCGGCTCGCCGTCAAGCCGGCGAACATCTCCTTCGTCCAGGCCGCGGCGACCCCGGTCTCCGGCGTCACGGCGCTCAAGAGCATCCGGGACGGGCGGGTGCGCGCGGGGCAGCGGGTGCTGATCACCGGCGCGGGCGGCGGCATCGGATCGTTCGCCGTCCAGCTCGCCAAGGCTCACGGGGCGAGCGTGACCGGCGTGTGCAGCACCTCGAAGGTCGAGCTGGTCCGCTCGCTCGGCGCCGACGAGGTCATCGACTACACCCGGGACGAGATCGACCGCGACGGCGGCCGGTACGACGTCATCCTCGACCTGGCGGGAAACCGGCCGCTGTCGCTGCTGCGCCGCGCCGCCACGCCCAAGGGGACCATCGCGCTGGTCGGCGGTGGGCACGCCAAGGGCCGGATCATGGGTGGCTTCCAGCGCCAGATGGCCGCACCGGTGATCTCGCCCTTCCTGAGCCAGCGCCTGTGCGGCGTGACCGCCCTCGTGCGCACCCCGGAGCTCGAAGAGCTGACCGGCCTGATCGAGTCGGGCCGGGTCACCCCGCACGTCGGGAACACCTACGCCCTCGCCGACGCGGCCGAGGCCATCCGCGACCTCGCCGCGAGCCGCTCGGCCGGCAAGATCGTCATCACCGTGTGACGGCACCCGCCCGCCCTACCGCAGAGTCGCGGCTCCGAAGGAGACGGCGAAGCGCTTGCACCAGATGCTGATGCTGCGGTAGTCGTCGACCGCGACCGAGGCCGGCACCGGATAGACCTGATCGCCGCGGTTGCCCTTGAGGCGGCCCAGCTCGGACCACTTGCCGTCGTCGAAGACGCGCCAGCCCGCCGAACCCTCCCGGACCTCCTGGTCGGTGAGCCACACCCGCAGATCCGGCCCGTTCGAGGTGTCGAGGCCGACCAGCTCCACCTGGTGACTGCCGTCGGGATTGCGGACGAGCCGCGCGGTGCCCGCCGTCGCATGCTCGTGGGTGATGAACGAGCCGGAGCGAACGACCACCGCCTCGGCCGGCGGACCGGCGGCGGACGACTCACCGGGGCTCGGGGTGGCAACCGTGGACAGCGTCTCGGTGACGGTGGTGTCGGTGAACAGCCGCCAGGGCTGGAACCAGTAGAGGCCGGCCACCCCGAGCAGGACGACCACGACCCAGGTCACGGGCTTGGACAACACGCGTTTCAGCACGTTCCCGAGTCAACACCGCGGGCGGAGCCGGCGGAACCATCCAGCTCATTACCGGTTCCTTACGGCCCCGCCCTGCGGTCAGGCCGCGTGCGGTGGTGGCTCGGCCGCGCCCGTCATGATGGCGACGGCCTCGGACATCGAGTGGCTCTTCGGGGTGATGACGGTCGCCCGCCGGCCCAGCCGCTGGATGTGGATCCGGTCCGCCACCTCGAAGACGTGCGGCATGTTGTGGCTGATCAGGATCACCGGCAGGCCCTTGTCCCGGACGTCCCGGATGAGTTGCAGGACGCGGTTGCCCTCCTTGACGCCCAGCGCCGCCGTCGGCTCGTCCAGGATCACCACCTTGCTGCCGAACGCCGCCGACCGGGCCACCGCCACGGCCTGGCGCTGGCCGCCGGAGAGCGACTCCACCGCCTGGCCGATGTTCTGCAGCGTCGCCACGCCCAGCTCGTTCATGTGGCGCTTGGCCTCCGAGCGCATGTGCGCCTTGTCGAGCATCCGGAACACCGAGCCGAGGATGCCCGGCTTGCGTTCCTCGCGGCCCAGGAACAGGTTGTCGGCGATGTCCAGCCCCGGCGCGACCGCCAGCGTCTGGTACACCGTCTCGATCCCGGCGGCCCGTGCGTCCATCGGGGTGCGGAAGTGGACCCGCGTGCCGTCGAGATAGATCTCGCCGCTGTCCGGTACCACCGCGCCCGAGAGCGCCTTGATCAGACTCGATTTTCCGGCGCCGTTGTCGCCGATGACCGCGAGGATCTCGCCCGGGTAGAGCTCCAGGTCGCTGTTCTCGATCGCGGTGACTCGGCCGTACCGCTTGGTGATGCCGCGGGCTTGCAGTACCGGCGTGGTCACGTCCTCACCTTCCTGATCCACTGGTCGAGCGAGACCGCCACCAGCACCAGCAGGCCGATGGCGAAGCCCTGCCAGACGACCTCCACGCCGGCCAGTTGCAGGCCGTTGCGGAAGACGCCGACGATCAGGGCGCCGATGAGGGTGCCGAGCACCCCGCCGCGGCCGCCGAAGAGGCTGGTGCCGCCGAGCACCACGGCCGTGATGGAGTCGAGGTTGTAGTCGACGCCGACGTTGGGGCTGGCCGACGCCAGCCGGCCGATGAGGATCCAGGCGCCGACCGCGTACAGCAGGCCCGCGACCGTGTAGACGGAGAACAGCACGCGGTTGGTCCTGATGCCGGCCAGCCGGGCCGATTCGATGTCGTCGCCGGTCGCGTACACGTGCTTGCCCCACGCGGTGGAGCTCAGCGCGTAGAAGAACCCGGCGAACAGCAGCAGCATGATGATCGAGCCGTAGGTGAGCCGGAAGCCGCCGATCGGGATCGTGGTGCCGGTCCAGGTCATCAGGTCGGGCATGTCCGAGCCGCGGACCGTCTCGCTCTTGGACACCACCGAGTTCAGCGAGAAGAAGATGCTCAGCGTGCCCAGCGTGACGATGAACGGCGGCAGTTTGATCCGGGTGACCAGGAAGCCGTTGAGCGCTCCCATCGCCGTGCCCGCGACGAGCCCGAGCAGCAGCGCCAGCAGGCCCGGCATGCCCATCTTGGTGGCGAAGCTGGCCATCAGGATCGACGAGAAGACGGCCACCGCGCCGACCGACAGGTCGATGCCCGCGGTCAGGATGATCAGCGTCTGGCCCAGCGCCAGCACCGCGATGACGGTGACCTGGGCCAGCACCAGCGACAGGTTCGCGGCGGAGAAGAACCGGGTGTTCGCGAAGGAAAAGGCGATGATCGCGACGATCAGCACCGCCAGCGGGCCGAGCGTCGGATTGCCGTGCAGCAGGTGCTGCAGCCGCAGCCCCAGGGAGTCGTGCCGGCGGACCTCGAAGTCCGGCGGCGGCGGTGTTTCCTTGGTGACGGTCGTCATGATCAGCCCCAGCAGTTCTGTTTGCCCCAGGCCGAGTCCTCGGCCTGGATGCCGGTCTGCGGCTGGTCGGTGATGAGGGTGACGCCGGTGTCCACGAAGTCCTTGCCCTGGGTCGCCTGCGGCTTCGTGCCGTTGTCGACGAAGGCCGCGACGGCCTCGACGCCCAGCGAGGCCATCTTCAGCGGAAACTGCATCGAGGTGGCACCGATGACGCCGGCCTTGACGTTGTCGACGCCGGGGCAGCCGCCGTCGATCGAGACGATCGTGACCGCCTTGTCCTTGCCCGCCGCCTTCAGCGCCTGGTACGCGCCGGCCGCCGCGGGCTCGTTGATCGTGTAGACCAGGTTGATCGACGGGTCCTTCTGCAGCAGGTTCTCCATCGCCGTCCGGCCGCCGTCCTCGGCGCCGTCGGTCACGTCGTGCCCCACGATGCGCGGGTCGGACTCGTCACCGATCTTGTTGGCGTCGCCCACCGGGATGCCGAAGCCGTCGAGGAAGCCCTGGTCCCGCTTGACGTCCACGGAGACCTGGTTGGCATTGAGGTCTAGCATGGCGATCTTCGCCTGCTTGCTCTCCTTGTCGAACTTCGCCTTGGCCCACTGCCCGATGAGCTTGCCGGCCTGGTAGTTGTCGGTCGCGAACGTCGCATCGACGGCGTTGGCCGGGTCCGTCGGGGTGTCCAACGCGATGACCAGCATGCCCTGCTGCTTGGCCTTGTCGATCGACGGGACGATCGCCTTGGAGTCGCTCGGGGTGATCAGGATGCCCTTGGCGCCCGCCGAGATCAGGCTCTCGATCGCCTGCACCTGGGCCTCGTTGTCCCCGTCCTGCTTGCCGGCGAAGCTCTGCAGCTTCAGCCCGGCCTTGTCGGCCGCCTGCTGCGCGCCCTCCTTCATCTTGACGAAGAAGGGGTTGGTGTCCGTCTTGGTGATGAGCCCGACGATCGCGTCGCCGTCGGACCCGGAGTCGCCACCGCAGGCCGCGGCGCCGAGCACCAGCGTCGCGGCGATCAGGGCCGGCCCGAGGCGCCCGCGCTGCATCAGCATTGATTGGCGCATGTCCCCTCCAAATCGATTTAGCAGAAATCGAGAGACAACGTTGTCTTGCAGTAGACGACTCGGCGCATCGGGTGTCAACAATAAGTTTCGACAGTGTTGCGCTCCGTGATCAACATCGGCGACACCCGATCGATGGGGGGACCATGACGGAGGGGCGGCCCACCATGAACGACGTCGCCCGCCACGCGGGCGTCAGCCTGAAGACCGTCTCCCGGGTGGTCAACGGCGAGACCACCGTGGATCCCGAACTGGTCGCCCGGGTCCGCGCCGCGGTCGCCACGCTGCACTACCGGCCGCACCTCGGCGCCAGCCTGCTGCGCCGCAACGACCGCCGGACCGGGACCATCGGCCTGCTGCTCCAGGACGTCGGCGACCCGTTCTCCGCGGTGCTGCACCGGGCGGTCGAGGACGCGGCCCGATCACGCGGGCTGCTCCTGCTCACCGGCAGCCTGGACGAGGACGCCGACCGGGAGCGGGAACAGGCCCGGGCCTTCGCCCGCCGGCACACCGACGGGCTGATCCTCGCGCCGGTCGGCCCCGACCAGGGTTACCTGGCGCTGGACCTGCCGCCGGACATCCCGGTGGTCTTCGTGGACCGGCCCGCCCGCGGCTTCGCCGGCGACACCGTGCTGGCCGGCGACGAGGCCGGGGCGGGTGAGGCGGTCCGGCACCTCCTGCGGCACGGCCACCGGCGGATCGCGTACCTGGGCGGCGACCGGCGGTCGGCAACCGGCCGCGACCGGCAGCGCGGTTTTCTGCGCGCGCTCGCCGACCGGCCCGGCCCGGTGGTGCACGACCTGCCCGATCCGCCGGCGGCCGAACGGGCGGCAATCCTGCTGCTGCACGGGCCCGATCCCCCGACGGCGATCGTCACCGGCCGGCGCCCGATCACCGTGGGCGTGATCCGGGCGCTGCGCGGGCTCGGCCGGCACCGGTCGGTGGCGCTGGTCGGCCTCGATGATCTGCCGCTCGCCGACCTGCTCGACCCGGCGGTCACGGCGGTCGCCCAGGACCCGGCCCGGATCGGCCGAACGGCCGCCGACGCGCTCTTCGAGCGTATCGACGGCCGGGACGACCCGCCCCGCGAGATCAGGATTCCGACGGCCCTGATCCCGCGCGGCAGCGGAGAGATATCCGGTGGACCTACGGGAAGTTCGTGACCGTACGCGGCACGACCGCGTCGGCCGTGGCCGCCTCGCCGATGTTGTTGACGACGTGGTCGATGGTGCCGGAGGCCAGCGAGATGGTGAAGATGTTGTGCAGCTTCACGCCACCGTTGACCGGCGCCTGGAAGCCGTTCGCCGAGTGCACCGCCGGGTTGTTCTGGAAGAAGGCGTAGCTGCCCATGGCCCAGGCCTCGTGGGTGGAGACGCTGTCGGCCACCTTGTACGCCGGGTAGCCGACCCCGTCACTGCGCCAGGCCGCGTTCGACGGCGGGTCGTACGGCTGCTCGTTCTGCAGGAAGTACGTGCGGCCGCCGTTGCCGTTCCAGATGACCTCGGTCTTCTGGTAGTGCTCGACGAACAGCCCGTACGCGGTCACGTTCTGGCCGTTGACGATCAGGCCGTGGTCCGCGGTGTTGACCGTCCAGCCGTAGGTGCCGGCGTTGCCGTGGTCGGCGCGCCACGCCCAGATGTGGTCGATGATCACGTTGTTGCTGTTGACCAGCAGGCTGTTGGTGGCCTTGCCGGCGATCGAGCCGCCGATCCGGAAGAACACGTCCTGGACCGTGGTCGGGTTGCCGGCGTGGCTCGCCGAGGACCCGTTCGGGCCGACGACCAGCAGGTTCGCCGAGTTGGTGGTGCCCGCGTCGAAGAACAGGCCGGCCAGCTTGACCCCGTCGACGTCCGCCACCTGCATCGCGGTGACGCCGTTGTCCGGGATGATCGTCGCGTAGCCCAGGCCCATGACCACGGTGTTGGCCCGGGTCACGTTGATGGTCTGGTTCACGTGATAGACGCCGGGCTGGAAGATCAGGTTCAGGCCCTGCGCCAGTGCCTGGTTGATCGTCGCGGCGGAGTCGCCCGGCTTGGCGACGTAGAACTGGGTCAGCGGGATGCTGGTGCCCGGGGTGTTGCCGTTCGCCCAGGTCACGCCCGCGGCGTTGGTCTGCAGGTTCGGCACGAACACCTGGTAGGCGCCGCCGGCCTGGTACAGGTACGGCTTCTCCCGGATCACCGGGGTCTGGCCGATCACCGTGTACGGCGGGGTCGGGTAGCTGGCCGCCGGCGCGCCCTGCACCCCGACGAAGGTCTGGTTCCACACCGCGTTGGAGTTCGAGCCGATCGTGCTGTTGCGGGTGAACCACTGCTGCTGCGAGTACTGACCCTCGACGCCGCTGATCCGCGAGTCGGCGATGTAGCCGCCGGACGCCCAGCCGTAGCCGTTCGGGGCGAGGTTCAGGTCACCGTGGATGTCCATCCGCCGGAACGGCGCGGCCTGCGAGACGGCCCACCGGTTCGCCCCCGAGACCGGGTAGACCGACATGTTCTCCACCGACCGCCAGAAGTTCTGGGTCGCGTTGCCCTGGAACCAGCCGGCGTCGACGGTGATGTCACCGTTGATCCGCACGTCCTGCGGGTTCTGGCCGAGGCCGATCACCGAGGTGTTGAAGCCGACCTGGATGTTCAGGCCGTTGTAGGTGCCCGGCTTGAACGCCAGCAGGTTGCGCTGCAGGCCGAACTGGTTCGTCTCCTGCTGCTTGAAGATGGTGTCGGCGGTGGCCTGGATGGACGCCATCGACATGCCCGGGTCGAAGACCGTCACGTTGGCGCCGAGGCTGCCACCGCCCGGCAGCGTCGGCCCGGTCGGCGGGGTCGTGGTCGGCGGCGTGGTCGGGGTGCCACCGAAGACCTTGAACTCCCAGAGCGAGTAGCCGTACTGGGTGGCGCGCTCGGTGCCGTACATCCGGACGTAGCGGGCGGTGGCGGTCACCGGCAGGCTCTGCACGCCGACGTTGCCGGCGGTCGCCGCGGTGGCGTCGGCCCAGGTGGAGCCGTTCGCCGAGGTCTGGATCCGGAAGGTCTTGGCGTACGCGGCCTCCCAGTTCAGCTCGACCCGGGTGATGGCCGAGCTGGCACCGAGGTCGACCTGCAACCACTGCGGGTCGCTGAACGCGGACGCCCAGCGGGTGCCGGTGTTGCCGTCGACGGCGGCGGCCGGCGGGAAGGCGCCGGCGTTCTCCGAGGACGAGACGGTGACCGGCTTGCCCTGCGAGAGCAGGGTCTCGGCGGCCTCGGCGCTCAGCGCGGTGATCGCGCCGAAGCCGGCGACGACGGTGGCGACCAGGGCGCCGCCGGCGGCGAGCCGCCAGCGGCGACGCGATCGCCCTTCGGGGGCGACGGAGGGAGCGGGGATGACCATTGCTTCTCCTAGACACAGCGGTACGGGCGCGGGGGTACGCGTCCGAGGGCGGGAGCCGGGGAAAGCGCCCGATGGGGATGGCTGGCGGAGCGATCGAAGAGAGCGCTCCACCGCTTCCTGGACGCTAAGTTCGTTACGGCCATGTGTCAAAGGATCGGCGGAAAGGTTTCGCCGCGCGGATTTCCCGGAACTTGCGCCCCTAGCTGCGCCGGAGCGGGACGGCAAGATCGACCCAGAATCCCCTGTACCGGTTCCGGAACCGGTTCCGACGTGCGCCGATGCCGCCGCGACAGGTCCCCGCGGCCGTCGGCACGAGCACCGCCCACGACGGCCGGGACCGGCCTCGATAACGGTTCTTCGGCGCGGCTCGCCGTGCCCGAATGGGCCCGCTCTTGAAAGAGGCTCGAAAGCCGCAGAGACCCCAAAGGGGACGGTGTGGTGCTTCTTGCAGGAAGCGCTTCCTCAAATCTGAGGCTCTAGGGTGGCGTCATGCGGTTGGTACTGATGGCGGACACCCACCTTCCGAAGCGGGCCCGCGACCTCCCGGCCGAGCTGTGGTCGGCGGTCGCGGCGGCCGACCTGGTGGTGCACGCCGGCGACTGGGTGGACGTACCGCTGCTGGACGAGCTGACGGCCCGGTCGAAACGGCTGGTCGGCTGCTACGGCAACAACGACGGGCCGGCATTACGGGCCCGGTTGCCGGAGATCGGGCGGGTGGAGATTGACGGGTTGCGGCTGGCCGTGGTGCATGAGACGGGGCCGGCTGCGGGGCGGGAGCGGCGTTGCGCTGATCGGTTTCCGGAGACGGATGTGCTGGTTTTCGGGCACTCTCATATTCCGTGGAATACCACTGCCGAGACTGGGTTGCGGTTGCTGAATCCGGGGTCGCCTACGGATCGACGGCGGCAGCCTTATGCGACTTTTCAGACCGCTGTGGTGCTGGAGGGGGTTCTTGTGGAGGTGGAGTTGCATCGGGTTGCCGGGCGAGGGTGAGGGTGGGTTTGCTGTCGGGGTCGGGCGGGGTTGCTGTCGGGGTCGGGCGGGGTTGCTGTCGGGGTCGGGCGGGGTTGCTGTCGGGGTCGGGCGGGGTTGCTGTCGGGGTCAGGTGGGGTTGCTGATGGCGACAGGGTGCGCGGGTAGCGGTCCGTAAGTGGGCGGGTCGCCTGGGTCCGGGCTGTGGCCGGGCTGATCGCCTCGAGGGGCATCCTCCACAGTGGCAATCTTGGAGAGTCGAGGTTGGCTCGGTCGCCGGTTCCGTGCTTCAGGTGGCATGCGGCTGGTGGATCTTGGAGCGATGAGGTCTGGGGCCTCGCGTCAAGATCCGCCGGGAGCCGCGTGGCGAGACGGCGTCGGTTCGGGGCATTGTGGGCGGCCTTCTTGCGATGGACCTTGTGGTGGTGGGGCTCACTCCGTGCCGCAGCGCCACAGCATCGACCAGGCGACGTCAGCTCGGCGGCGGACTCTGAAGAGTTCGGGTCAGCTCCGCACCACCACTATCCAAGATCTACCTGGAATCCAGCCCGGCGCCCCGGCAAGGGGCCGCGAGGCGCGAGGCAGAGGCGCGAGACAAAGGCGAGGCGAGGCGGGGCGAGGCGGGGCGGGGCGGGGCGGCGTCCCGGCGGACCTTGTAGCGGTCGGGCTCGCTCCGCGCCGCAGCGCTACAACATCGACCAGGCAACGCCAGCGCGGCCGGTTTGCTGGCGAACTTGTGGAATTCGGGTCAGCTCCGCACCA
>NZ_JBITLX010000001.1:267221-333854 GCF_044465625.1 Actinoplanes sp. NPDC049599 | reverse complement strand
CCACTATCCAAGATCTACCTGGAATCCGGTTCGGGCGCCCGGGCAGGGGCGCGAGGCGAGACGCGAAGCGCGATGCGGGACGCGAAGCGAGGCGCGAAGCGAGGCGCGGGGCGGCATCCCGGCGGACCTTGTAGCGGTCGGGCTCGCTCCGCGCCGCAGCGCTACAACATCGACCAGGCAACGCCAGCACGGCCGGCTCACTGGCGAACTTGTGGAGTTCGGGTCAGCTCCGCACCACCACTATCCAAGATCTACCTGGAATCCGGTTCGGGCGCCCGGGCAGGGGCGCGAGGCGAGGCGCGAAGCGCGATGCGGGGCGGCGGCCCGGCGGACCTTGTAGCGGTCAGGCTCGCTCCGCGCCGCAGCGCTACAACATCGACCAGGCAACGCCAGCGCGGCCGGTTTGCTGGCGAACTTGTGGAATTCGGGTCAGCTCCGCACCACCGCTATCCAAGATCTGCCTGGGATTCGGTCGAGGCGTCGGCAGGAGACCACAGCGACGACGTACAACCCCGCGCCAGCGCCAAGGAGGCCCACAAGCAGGAAAGGGCGGAGACCACCCACGCGGAGATCAAGCGTGATCCCGGCGCAGGCAATCCCCGCCCCAGAGAAACCCCTAAGAAATATCCACACTCGGGTAGAGCGGGAAGTCGGCGAGCAGCTCCGTGGCCTGCTTCGACACCCGGTCCGAGACGGCGGTGTCGAGGTCGAACTTGGCCTTGGAGGCGCCGGCCTTGGTGCTGGTCAGCACCGTGTGCATGAGCTCGGCGATCTGGTCCATCTCCGCCGTGCCCAGGCCTCGCGTCGTCAGCGCGGGTGTGCCGATCCGGATGCCGGAGGTGTACCAGGCGCCGTTCGGGTCCTGCGGGATCGAGTTGCGGTTGGTGACGATGCCCGAGTCGAGCAGCGCCTGCTCGGCCTGGCGGCCGGTCAGGCCGTACTTGTCGACGTCGATCAGCACCAGGTGGTTGTCGGTGCCGCCGCTGACCACCGTGGCGCCGCGGCGGGTCAGGCCGGCCGCCAGGGCCTGTGAGTTGTCGACGATGCGCTGCGCGTAGTCGGCGAACTCGGGGCGGCGGGCCTCGGCGAAGGCGATCGCCTTGGCCGCCATGACGTGCGCGAGCGGGCCGCCGAGCACCATCGGGCAGCCGCGGTCCACCTGGTCGGAGAGCTCCGGCTGGCAGAAGACCGCGCCGCCGCGCGGGCCGCGCAGGCTCTTGTGGGTCGTCGTGGTGACGATGTGGGCGTGCTCGATCGGGTTGAAGTCGCCGGTGAAGACCTTGCCGGCGACCAGGCCCGCGAAGTGCGCCATGTCGACCATGAAGGTCGCGCCGACCTCCTCGGCGATCTCTCGCATCTTGGCGAAGTTCACCTTGCGGGGGTACGCCGAGTAGCCGCCCACGATGACCAGCGGCTTGAAGTCGAGCGCGGTCTGCCGCAGCGCCACGTAGTCGATCTGGCCGGTGGCCGGGTCCACGCCGTAGCTGCGCTGGTCGAACATCTTGCCGGAGATGTTCGGGCGGAAACCGTGGGTGAGGTGGCCACCCGCGTCCAGGCTCATGCCGAGCATCCGCTGGTTGCCGAACGCGGCCCGCAGCTCGGCCCACTCGGCGTCGGTCAGGTCGTTGACGTTGCGCTTCTGCACCTTGGCCAGCGCCGGCGCCTCGACCCGGTCGGCCAGGATCGCCCAGTACGCGACCAGGTTGGCGTCGATGCCGGAGTGCGGCTGGACGTACGCGTACGGCGCGTTGAACAGGGCCTTGGCGTGCTCGACGGCGACCGACTCGACGGTGTCGACGTTCTGGCAGCCGGCGTAGAAGCGGCGGCCGATGGTGCCCTCGGCGTACTTGTCGCTCAGCCAGTTGCCCATCGCGAGCAGCACGGCCGGGGACGCGTAGTTCTCGGAGGCGATGAGCTTGAGGGACTCGCGCTGGTCCGTCAGCTCCTTGGCGATCGCGTCGGCGATCCGGGGCTCGACGGCGCGGACCGCTTCCAGGGCGGAGCGGAACGCGGTCGATTCGGCGTTCAGTGCAGACATCGGACCTCCCTATCACAGGTGAAGAGGCCCAGGCGCACGGCAGGTCGTCCCCCAAGAACGGACGGGGCCGCTCCCCGATGGTTGGCCCATCCGAACGCGCCAGTCACGGCCCGCCGACCAGCATACCGGCGGCGCCGCCGATCGCGTCCGCCGGGAAAGCCCGGGCAGCCCGATCGTCCGGTCCGGGGCCACTAGCCTGACGATCGTGAACGGCGTGCAGATCTTGCTCATCGTCGGTGCCGGCATCGCCGTCTCCGCGCTGGCCCACCGCCGCGGCCTGCAGCCCGGCCTGATCATCGTGGTGCTGGCCGCGGTCGTCAGCTTCCTGCCCGGGGTGCCGCGGCTGGAGCTCGACAGCGAGCTGATCCTCGCCATCGTCATCCCGCCGCTGCTGTACTCGGCCACCCGGGGCGCGTCGGTCACCGCGTTCGGGCAGAACCTGCGGGCCATCTTCGACCTCGGCGTGCTGCTGGTGGTGCTGACCGCGGGCGCGCTCGGCGTGCTGACCTCGTGGCTGCTGCCCTCGATCGGGCTGACGGCCGCGTTTGTGCTCGGCGCGGTGCTGGCGCCGCCGGACACCATCACGACGGTGTCGCACGGCGCCGAGCTGGGCCTGCCGCGCCGGGTGACCGCCATTCTCACCGGGGAGAGCCTGGTCAACGACGCGACCGCGCTGACCCTGTTCAGCATCGCGGTGGCCGCGGTCAGCGGCGAGCACGCCAGCTTCGGCTCCGGCGCCCTGGAGCTGCTGCGCAACGCGGCCATCGGGGCGGCGATCGGCGGGGTGCTGTCGGCGCTCACGTTGTGGCTGCGCAAACGGCTCGGCAACCCGACGCTGGAGACCACGCTCGTGCTGCTGGTGCCGTTCACCGCCTTCCTGCTGGCCGAGCAGGTGGCGGCCTCCGGGATCATCGCGGTGGTCTCGGCGGCGTTCCTGATCAGCGCGAACACCTCCCTGGACCCGCGGCACCAGTACCCGGACGCCTACCGGACCCGGCTCCAGGAGGACGCGTTCTGGCCGGTGATGGACTTCCTGCTGGAGACGTTCGTGTTCGCGTACATCGGGTTGCAGTTGGGGTTCGTGATCGACGACCTGGCCGCCGGCGACGAGCCGGGGCTGGCACCGACCCTGATCGCCGCCGTGGTGCTGCTGCTCGCCGCGATCGTGGTGCGGCTGGTGGGCGTCTTCCTGCTGTTCGGCCGGTGGCAGCTGAGCGACCGGCTGCTGCGGGCGCGGCTCGCCCGCGATCCCGGGCTGGCCGACCGGTTGGCCGAGCGCCGTTCCCGGGGCCGCCGCAAGCGCGGCAACCGCACCCGGCTGGACGCGCCGACCACCCGGGACACCGTGCTGGTGGGCTGGACCGGCATGCGCGGCATCCTCACGCTCGCCGCGGCGGCCGCGGTGCCGGAGTCGGTGCCGGGGCGGGGTGCCATCCAGGCGATCGCGCTGATCGTCACGCTCGGCACGCTGCTGGTGCAGGGCACCACGATCCGCACGCTGATCCGGTGGCTGGGGGTGGACACCAGCGCCGAGGCCGAGGACGCCCGGGTGATGCGGGTCCGCGGCCAGGAGATCGCCGCGGCGGTGGGTGCTGGTTACGAGGGGCAGCGGCGCGCGCTCAGCGAGGCGATGATGCGCGGTGAGCTGGACGAGGAGACCACCCGCAGGCTGATCGGCGAGATCGACCTGCGGCAGGCCGCCGCCCGCACAGCGGACGTCTAGGGCTTGGCGTAGACCGAGATGTGGCTCTCGCTGGTAGCGCCGAACGGGCTGCGGTCCCAGTCGGCCCAGCGTTCGCGCAGGTGCAGGCCGGCCAGCTGGGCCATCAGGTCCAGCTCCGCCGGCCAGCAGTAGCGGTGCGCGGTGGGCAGCAGCTGGACACCCTTGGTGTCGACGGTGACGTGCTGCATCCGGATGCGCTGGGCGACCCGGTCGTGCAGGGTCAGCGTGAAACCGACCGAGTCCTCCAGCACCTCGTCGGTCTGGAACTGCCGGTCGTACGCCGCCGGGTCGGGCACGTAGCACTCGCACACGAAGGCGCCGTCCGGCTCCAGCACCCGGGCCACGTTGCGGAACGTGTCCACCTGGCGCGCCTGGCTGGTGAGGTTGAACAGGCTGTTCCAGACGACGTAGACCAGCGGGAACGGCCCGGTGTTCGGCACGTCCGCCAGGTCCGCGGTGAGCACGGGCAGGTCCCGGCCGCCCGGGGTGGCCCGCAGCCGGTCCACCACGGCCTGGGAGGCCTCGACGCCCTCGACCGCGTAGCCGCGGCGGGCCAGCGGCAGCGCCACCCGGCCGCCACCGATGGCCAGCTCGAGCACCCGGCTGCCCGGCGGAGCCAGCCCGGCCAGGAACTCCACGGCGGCGGTGGGGTCCGGGCCCTGGCTCAGGTCGTCGTAGCGACTCGCCCAGCGGTCGCCGAAGAACGCCGGGTCATCGAAGTCGGTCATCCCCCGACGCAATCAGACCCGGTCCGCACCCGCCACCGGTTTTAAATGGCGTGCCGGACCCGGCCGGGCGCGGTTAGGGTCGCCGGATGATCACGACGCATGCTCTCCTCGCCGGGGCCTCGACGCCCGGGGCGTGGGGACCGCTGCTCTCGTCCCGCCCACGTTTCCGGCGTCGCGCCCTGGCGGCCGTCGCCGACTGATCGAGCACCGCGCCAGGGCCCTCCGCGTCCTTTTCCCCCGGACGGGCCTCGATGACGCCTGTCCGCGTTCGCCGCCGGTCGGCGGCAGACAGGACCACGGTCATGGCGCTACCCAGACGAGAACACGCCCGCACCCGCCGGGCGTTCGGCCAGAACTTCCTTGCCGACCCGAGTGCGGTCCGCCGCCTGGTCGCGGTCGCCGGCATCGGCCCCGGTGACCTGGTGTACGAGGTGGGCGCCGGCCGCGGTGTGCTCACCGGCGAGCTGGCCCGGCACACCCGGCGGCTGGTCGCGTACGAGGTGGACCCGCAGGTGGCGGCGGAGCTGCCCCGGCTGCCGGGCGTCACCGTGCGGGTGGCGGATTTTCTCCGCGCGGCGCCCCCGGACCGGCCGTTCGGGGTGGTCGGCAACATCCCGTACGCGCTGACCTCGGCCGTCGTGGACTGGTGCCTGCGCGCCGAGCACCTCACCGCGGCGACCCTGCTGACCCAGCTGGAGTACGCCCGCAAACGCACCGGCGACTACGGCCGGTGGACCCGGCTCACGGTCGGCACCTGGCCGGTGGTGAGCTGGACCCTGGCGGGCCGGATCCCCCGCTCGGCGTTCCGTCCGGTGCCGCGCGTCGACGGGGGCATCCTGCGGCTGGAGCGGCGGCCGGTCGCGCTGGTCGAGCCGGCGGCCCTGCAGGCGTACCAGCGCTTCGTGGAGCTGGGCTTCACCGGCCTCGGCGGGTCTCTGCACTCCTCGCTGGCCCGCCGGTACGGCACCCGCCGGGTCACCGCGGCGTTCCGGGCCGCACGCCTGCCCGCCGAGGTGCCGGTCGGCCCGGTCTGGCCGGAGCAGTGGCTGACGCTGTTCCGGCTGCTCGACGCCCCACGGCGGTGAACGGCTGCGCCGCGGTGGGCTCAGACCCGGAAGCGTTCCGCGACCCGGCGCAGGTCCTCGGCCAGCCCGTTGAGCTGGCTCACCGCGGCGTCCGCCTCCACCAGCGTGCTGCTGGTCTGCTCCGCCGAGTGCGCCACGCCGTTGATGTTGGTCGCGATGGTCGAGCTGCCTTCCGCGGCCTCGCCGATGCTGCGGCTCATCTCGGCCGTGGTCGCCGTCTGTTCCTCCACCGCCGAGGCGATGGTCACCTGGTAGTCGTTGATGCGCTGGATGATCTGGGAGATCTCGCCGATCGCCTCGACCGCGCTGGAGGTGTCCGCCTGGATCGTCTCGACCCGCCGGGAGATGTCCTCGGTGGCCCGGGCGGTCTCCTGGGCCAGGTCCTTGACCTCGCTGGCCACCACCGCGAAGCCCTTGCCCGCGTCGCCGGCCCGGGCCGCTTCGATGGTCGCGTTCAGGGCCAGCAGGTTGGTCTGCTCCGCGATCGCGGTGATCACCTTGACCACGTCGCCGATCTCGGCGGACGAGGTGCCGAGCTTGGCGACGGTGTCGTTGGTGCTCTGCGCGACGCCGACCGCGCTGGAGGCGACCTGCGCCGCGTTGTTGGCGTTCTGCGCGATCTCGCGGATCGAGGCGCCCATCTCGTCGCTGCCGGCCGCGACCGACTGCACCGAGGCCGAGACGTCACCGGCGGCACCGGCAACCAGCCCGGCCTGGGCGGCGGCCTCGCGGGCGCTCTCGCCGATCCGGGCGGTCACGCCGGTGAGCTGCTGGGTGCTGGCGCCCAGGTTGTGGGCGCCGGAGGTCAGCGACGACACGGTGGCCCGCAGACCCTCCCGGGCCCGGTTGACCGCCATCGCCATCCGGCCCAGCTCGTCGCGGGAGCGCACCTCGGCGGCGATGGTCAGGTCGTTGTCGGCCACCGCGCCCAGCGCGGTCGCGACGGTGGCGAGCTGCTGCTTGATCAGCCGGACCACCAGCAGCGCGATGGCGCCGGCCAGCAGCATGCCGATGATCAAGGAGGCGATCATGATGGCGCGCGACTTGCGGAACTCGTTGTAGGCCTCCTTGGCCAGGGCGTCGGCCTCGACGTCCTCGAGCTTCTGCAGGTCGGCCACCGCGGTGTTCATCGCGCCCTCGACGCTGTTGAACTCGGCGAGCAACCGTTCCGGCGCCGGCAGGGTGTATCCGCTCGCCATCGGTTCCTGGAACAGCACGGTGTCGCGGAGCGCGCGGTAGTGCTTCATCGCCTCGCTGAAGGTGTCCAGGTTCTGCTCGCGGGCCGGCGAATCCGCGGCGATCCGCGAGTAGGCGCCCAGGGCGGCTTCGATCCGGACGTCGGCGGCGCTGACGGCGTCCCGGCCCAGCTTCTTGCCGGCGGCGTCGGCACCGATCTGGTAGAGCAGCATGCCGCGGAACATCTCGGCGATGCCGCCGCGCAGCTCGGCCACCTGCTGCAGGCTGTCGACGTGGTTGACCTTCATCCGGTCCAGGTCACCGCTCATCTCCGCGGTCCGGTAGATGCCGAGCCCGCCGATGACCACGGCGACGATCGCCATCGCGACCACCGCGACGGTGTTCTTCACGGCCAGGCTGCGGTCGGCCAGCAGGCCCGTGATCGGGTTGCGCTTGACCGTGACCCGCTCGGCGTCGTTCAGCTGTGCATGGAACATCCCCGCCACCTTCCGCTCGCGATGAATCATCGCTCCCGAAAAGGCGGAAGTGGGGCAGAACGCGAAAGCTGGTCAAACCACTACGAGATGGACCAGCTCGGCGTCGCCCGGCCGCCAGCCGTCAACCGCCACGGCCACATAGCGGGCCTGCCCGGACAGCGGCGCGTAGGTCAGACCGTCCCTGGAGGCCTCCACCCGGACCGGGCGGCGGCGGCCCCTGGACCAGGTCAGCCGCACGTCCGAGACCGCGACGACGGCGCCCAGGTCGACGACCATCCGGCCGGGCCCGCCCGGCCGCCACGCCGTCCGCGGGTCGCCGTCCACCGCGCGTGCCGGCGCTGTCATGCCCGCCGGCAGCGGCGAGGTCGGGAAGGTCGTCCGGCCCCGGGCCAGGTCGGCGGTCGGGGTGATCGGCGCGCCCGGCACGACCACGGCGCGCGACCGGCCGGGCCGGAGCCGGACGGTCGAGGACCAGGAGCCGGCCCGGACCGTGACCACGACCCTGCGCTCCGCGGGCGCCGTGATGGTCAGGTGGTGCGAGTCGGTCACCTCGAACCGGGTGCCGTCGGGCACCGCGTCCTCGAGGGTGAACCGGGGCGGCTCGACCAGCGCCGTGCCGCCCGCGACGCTGACCGTCCAGTCCAGGCCCCGGTGGCGGGCCACCTGGGTGCCCCGGTAGAGCCGGCGGGCGGACGGGATGCGCACCGGCACGGAACCCGCCCGGCGGGGCGTGAGGTTGAAGACGCTGAGGTAACCGTCGGCGTCGCTGATCAGCAGGCCGCGGCCGGCCGGCAGGGTGCGGGCGGCCAGCGTGGCCAGGTCGGTGCGGTGGCCCGCATACCCCTCGATGATCGGTGCGGCGGCGGCCACCCCGGAGGCGCTCACCACGATCTTGCGCTTCGCCCCGTGCGTGACGATGCCGGCCCGGCCGTCGATGCCGACCCAGCCCGCCGCCGACCGCGTCTCCGGCACGGCGGCCACGTCGGTCCAGGTCAGCCCGTCGGTCGAGGTCTGGATCAGGAAGCTCTTGCCGTACGCGGCCTCCCAGGAGATGCGCACGCCGGCCACCCGTACGGCCGAGCCCAGGTCGACGGCGAGCCAGCTGTCGGCGCGACCACGCTCCTCGCGGGCGACCGCCCAGCGGGTCTCCGGGTTGCCGTCGGTGGCGTTGCGGGCCGGGTTCCAGATGTCCTCGGACGAGGCGGTCGGCATCGCACCCTGCGCCAGGTCGGCGCCCCGGGTGTCCAGCACGGCGAAGGTGAAGATCGAGTAGCCGTACTCGGTGCCGGGCTCGCGGCCGAGCATCCGCACCCAGCGGGCGTCGCGGGGGGTGAACGTGATGTCCCCGTCGTCCTGCTCGCCGAGCAGCGCCGTGCCGGTGGGCGTGGTGAACGTGCGGCTGCCGGTCAGGCCGGGCACACCCGGCATGGTCAGGTTGAACAGGGAGAGCCGGCCCTCGCCGGGCAGGCCGGTGCTCGCGTAGACCACCGTGCCGGTCGGCAGCGTGGTGAACCCGGCCCGGCCGCCCGGGACGGCCAGCACGGTCGCGGTCGCGTCGACCCCGTCGCGGACCTTGCTGTAGGCCCTGGTCCACTGCGCGGTGGGCGCGGTGCCGCCGGGCAGGAAGGCGGGCTCGCGGGTGTCGATCAGCCAGTTGTCGTGGCCGGGCTGCCAGAGGAAGTTGACAAAGCCGGCCTTGGTGACGGCCGCCGCGAAGGCGCGCTCCGACTGGTGCGCGGTCAGGCCGACGGTGCGGCCGAAATTCCGGGTGCCGCTCGCGCGGCGGAAGAACTCGGCCTTGCTCACCGGCGCCACCGGCTTGTCGCGCAGCCGGTGGAAGAGGTACGAGATCGCCAGCTCGGCGCGGGCCTCCGGCTCGTACTTGTCCTCGCCGCTGAACTTGGTCAGCTGGTACTTGGGCTCGTACCGCAGGTACGGCGTCAGGCGCTCGGCCAGGTCCGCCTCGGCGCGCGCCGCGTCCCGGTCGCCCTGCACCTGGGCCAGGAACGCCAGCGGGAGGATGTCGCGGCCGTACAGGTGGTAGCGGTCCGCGATCATCGGCATGACCGGCTCGCCGGCGTCGCTGGCCAGCAGGCGCAGGGTGGCCCAGAGCTCAGTGCCGTTGGGCTGCCGGGTGAGCACCTCGGGCAGCGGCCGGCCGGCGACCAGGAAGTGGATCGCCGCCCGCCCCGCGGTGCGCCAGAGCTCCGCCTGGTAGTGCGGGCTGGCCGAGCCGTGGTTCTCGACGATGAAGGTGTCGTGCAGGTTGTGCGCGGTGGCCCGCTGGTCGATCCGCTCACCGTCGACGACCGCGGGGTTGGCCAGGTCGGCGGCGGGCAGCCCGCTCGCGTTGGTGGCCCAGAGCAGGAACCGTTCCCGCCAGCCCTCGGCGGCCGTGTCGTCGCCGGCCCAGGCCAGGCCGGGCGCGAGGGCCTGGGCGTAGACGCCCATCTCCTCGAGCTTGGTGTTGCCGAGCCAGCCGCCGGTCGTGCCGTGCGGCGACCAGTCGCCGCTGAGCGGATCGTCGTCCGAGCCCAGGCCGTACGCGTACGAGGCCTGCCCGACGGCGATCCGCTGCACGTTCTGCCGGGTCTGCGCGTCCAGGTCCGCCCAGAGCAGCCGGGCGGCGAGCACGAAGTACACCTCGAAGGTGGAGTCCCAGAACAGCCGCCGGCCCCACTCGGTGCCGCCGGCGAACCGGTTGGTGGCGGCGTACCGCTGGATCGTGGCGACCGTCTTGGCCTTGAGCGTGCCGGCGTCGACGTCGGCCAGCCGCGGGTCGAAGTCGTCCAACCCGAGCAGGACGGCGTTGCCCAGCACCACGGCGAAGCGGAAGTCCTCAGCCCGGTACGCGCCGATCTCGGTGTCCCACTGCTCCTCGACCCACCGGGTGTGCAGGTGCAGCAACTCACGGTAGACGTCGGCGACCGGGTCGGCCGGCGCCGCCGAGGCCCGCGTGGGCAGGCTCAGCGCGCCGCCGACGCCGCCGGCACCGGCCAGCGCGAGCAGCTGTCGTCGGGACAGGACGAACAAGGGACCTCCACGGCAGAACAGGATGCCCTGGACAGCCTTCGCGTCCGCCCCAAAGACTGTCAAATCACCTTTCGGCCACGAGGGCTCTCGATGCGGACCGAGCGACCAGCATGCCCGATCAGGCCCGGTGGAACCCGGCGAGGGAGACCCACCTCACTGGACGGGTGTGACGAAGTTCCGGAACCCAGATTGCTTGCGTGTTACGTAATGCATCGATGAAACTGACACCACCGTCCCCACAGCACGTCCCCCCGACCGATGGCGCCGGCTCCACCCGAGGCCGGCGCCTCGGCTCGTCCAGGGACCGGTGATCCGTCCGTACCGGATCTGACCGGCACGTCGGGCTGTCCCGCGGCCCGCGCCGCCCGATACGGAATATCCCGCCGCGCTCGGGGCACCCCTCCGGTGAATCCACCGAGACGGAGGCACATCACGATGCGAGCACTCACCTGGCAGGGCACGTCCAAGGTGTCGGTCGAGACGGTTCCGGACCCCAAGATCCAGGAGCCGACGGACGCCGTCGTCCGCATGACGTCGACCGCCATCTGCGGCTCCGACCTGCACCTGTACGACGTGCTCGGGATGTACCTCGACCAGGGTGACGTCCTCGGTCACGAGCCGATGGGCATCGTGGAGGAGGTCGGCGCCGAGGTCACCCACATCAAGCCGGGCGACCGCGTGGTCATCCCGTTCAACATCTCCTGCGGTCGCTGCTGGATGTGCCGCCGGGGGTTCTTCGCCCAGTGCGAGACCACCCAGGTCACCGAGCACGGCAAGGGCGCGTCGCTGTTCGGCTACACCAAGCTCTACGGCCAGGTGCCGGGCGGCCAGGCCGAGTACCTGCGGGTGCCGCAGGCGCACTTCGGGCCGATCAAGGTGCCGGACGGCCACCCCGACGAGCGTTACCTGTTCCTCTCCGACGTGCTCACCACGTCCTGGCAGGCGGCGCAGTGGGCCGACATCACCCCCGGCGGCACGGTCTTCGTCACCGGCCTCGGCCCGATCGGCCAGATGACCTCCCGGATCGCCCGGCACCTGGGCGCCGGCCGGGTCATCGCCACCGACAACGTGCCGGAGCGGCTCGCCATGGCCGCGCGGCACGGCATCGAGACGATCAACTTCGACGAGGTCGACGACGTGCCGGCCGCCGTCCTGGAGCTGACCTCGGGGCGCGGGGCGGACAGCGTGGTCGAGGCCGTCGGCATGGAGGCGCACGGCACCCCGTTCCAGGAGTTCGCCCAGAAGGCCGCCGGGCTGCTGCCCGACGCGGTCGCGCGCAAGGCCATCGACACCGCCGGCGTGGACCGGATGGGCGCGCTGCGCACGGCGTTCGCCGCCGTCCGCCGGGCGGGCACCATCTCGATCATCGGCGTGTACGGCGGCCAGGCCGACCCGTTCCCGATGTTCGACCTGTTCGACAAGGGCGTGACCCTGCGGATGGGCCAGGCGCACGTGAAGCAGTGGGTGGACGACATCCTGCCGCTGCTGACCGGCGACGACGACCCGCTGGGCGTCGACGACCTGACCACCCACCGGATGCCGCTCGAGCAGGCCCCACATGCGTACGAGATGTTCAAGAAGAAGGAGGACGGCTGCATCAAGGTCGTGCTCAAGCCCTGATCCTGGTTGCCGGCCCGCCCGATGGGGAAGGATCGCGGCAAGGTGTTCAGCGCCCGCGACAAGGTCGTGATCGAGGACCTGGCCGGCGCCGAGGTGGCCAGCGTGCACCGGCACCTGGTGGCGCTGCGGCCGACGTACGAGATCCGGATCGGCGGGGAGAAGGCCGCGGAGGTCCGCAAGAACCTCTTCACGCCGTTCCGGGACAAGTTCACCATCGACGTGCCCGGCCCCGACGACCTCACCATGAAGGGTGACCTGCTCGACCACGAGTACGTGATCGAGCGGGACGGTCAGGAGGTGGCCGCGGTGTCCAAGCGCTGGCTGACGATCCGGGACACGTACGCGGTGAAGGTGCCGCCCGGCGAGGACCCGCTGCTGGTCATCGCCGGGGTGCTCGCTCTCGACCTGGCGCTGGCCCGGGAGGCGAAGAAGGACGAGAAGAAGCAGAAGGACGAGGAGTAATCGGACAACGATCCACTGTGACCGACCGACTACATAAAGTGACTCATACTTTCGGCTAGTCATCTATGGTCCACTCGGTTAAGGTCGTCATAACCGAACGGCCAAGCGTGCGCGGACGACGGTGATCACATCGATCGCCGTCACCCGTGGAACCGATAGCGATACCTTGCCCGACCGGGCCCGGTGCAAACCGGGCCGGCTCTCCGGACAGGTGCCAGGAAGGACCACGAGATGACTGCCACTCAGACGGTAAAGACCTCGGAGACGAAGTCGAAGATCAGCGAGGCGCCGGAGGACAGCGCCGCCGATCTCCTGAATGCGATGGCTGCCATGCCCGTCGGTCACCCCTCCCGCGCGTCGCTGCGGGACCGGGCGATCGAGGCCTGGCTGCCGCTGGCCCGCCACCTCGCCCACCGCTACTCCGGCCGCGGCGAACCCACCGACGACCTGATCCAGACCGCCACCGTCGGCCTGATCAAGGCCGTCGACAAGTTCGACCCCGAACGCGGCGTCGACTTCGCCGGCTACGCCATCCCCACCATCATCGGCGAGATCAAGCGCCACTTCCGCGACCGCACCTGGTCCGTGCGGGTGCCCCGCCGCCTGCAGGAGCTGCGCCTGGCCATCACCGAGGCCAACAGCACCCTGACCCACACCCTCGGCCGGTCCCCGACAGTCGCCGACATCTCCGTGCACCTGGGCGTCACCGAGGAAGAAGTCCTCGAAGGCCTGGAAGGCGCCCGCGCCTACAACGCCACCAGCCTGTCCACCCCGATCAGCGCCGACGGCACCACCGAACTCGGCGACACCCTCGGCGGCGAGGACCACGAGTTCGAACTCGCCGAGACCCGGGTCGCCCTCGGCCCCGCCCTGGCCATGCTCGACGAGCGTGAACAGAAGATCCTCACCCTGCGCTTCTACGGCAACCTGACCCAGTCGCAGATCGCCGACCAGGTCGGGATCTCCCAGATGCACGTCAGCCGCCTGCTCACCAAGGCCCTGACGAAGCTGCGCACGCAGCTCGCCAGCGAGACCATCTGATCAACCCGCAGACTGAACGCCGGCCCGGTTCGGGCCGGCGTTTCTGCGTATCGGGAGGAGTGACACGGTGAGTGAGCCTGGCTGGGTCGAGCACGCGGTGTGGTGGCAGGTCTATCCGCTGGGTTTTGTCGGCGCGTACCCCGCCGGCCGGGAGAACGGCGGGCTGGCCCGGATCACCGCCTGGCTGGACTACGCCGTCGAGCTGGGCGCCTCCGGCATCCTGCTCGGGCCGGTGTTCGCCGCCGAGACGCACGGCTACGACACCACCGATCACCTGCGGATCGACCCGCGGCTGGGTGACGACGCCGACTTCGACACGCTCGTCGCCGCCGCGCACGAGCGCGGGCTGCGGGTGCTGCTCGACGGGGTGTTCAACCACGTCGGGCGCGGGCACGCCGCCTTCCAGGCCGTCCTCGACCAGGGCCGGGACGCGCCGACCGCCGGGTGGTTCAACCTCACCTGGCCGGACGGCGGCGGCGAGCCCGGATACGACACCTTCGAGGGCCACGGCGCGCTGGTCGCCCTCAACCACGCCGAGCCGGCCGTCGCCGACTACGTCACCGAGGTGCTGACCCACTGGCTGCGCCGCGGCGCGGACGGCTGGCGGCTCGACGCCGCGTACTCGGTGCCGACCGGGTTCTGGGCCACGGTGCTGCCCCGGGTCCGGGCGGAGTTCCCGGACGCGTACGTGGTCGGCGAGGTCATCCACGGCGACTACGCGGAGTTCGTGACGCAGTCCGGCGTGGACTCGGTGACCCAGTACGAGCTGTGGAAGGCGGTCTGGAGCGCGCTGAACGCGGCCAACTTCTTCGAGCTCAGCTGGGCCCTGGAACGGCACAACGGGTTCCTCGACCACTTCGTGCCGCAGACCTTCGTGGGCAACCACGACGTGACCCGGCTGGCCAGCATGCTCGCCGACACCCGGCACGTGCCGCTGGCCCTGGCGCTGCTGTGCACCGTGGGCGGCACCCCGTCGGTCTACTCCGGGGACGAGCAGGGCTTCCAGGGCGTCAAGCAGGACCGGGAGCACGGCGACGACTCCGTCCGTCCGGCGTTCCCCGCCACCCCGGCCGACCTGGCGCCGTACGGCTGGTCGCTCTACCACCTGCACCAGGAGCTGATCGGGTTGCGCCGCCGGCACCCGTGGCTGCATCGCGCCCGGACGAGCACGGTGCACCTGACCAACGAGCAGTTCGCCTACGCGGCCACCGACGGGACCCACCGGCTCGTCGTGGCCCTGAGCGTCGGTGCTGCGCCTGCCGAGCTGCCGGTGCCGTACGGGAAATCGGTGCTGCACGGCGCCGCCGAGCTCAGGCTGGCCGGCTCGGCCGACGCCGCGGTGGTGCTGCCGGCCCACGGCTGGGCCGTGCTGGAGGCATGAAAAACGCCCGCCGAAGGGCGGGCGTTTTTCAGCGGCTCAGCGGATCAGAACCATACTTTTCGGCCACCGACCGGGCGGCCGACGGCGCCCAGGATCCACAGCACGGCTCCGATGACCAGCAGGATGGCGCCGATCGTGTAGAGGATCGAGACGTCGAGGAAGATGCCCAGCAGCAGGAGGATGAGACCGAGAATCAACATGGGGGGCTCCGTTCCAGGGGGCGGCTTGTCCGCCGGCCTCCTGATACCCAGGGCGCCGATTTTCCAATCACCGGCCGCGCCGGGCGGTCAGCGCTTGGGCGGGGCCAGCACCCGGCTGACGTCGGCCGGGGGCCCGAAGGTGGTCATGAACCGGTCGCGGAACTGGTCCATCGGCCAGACCGGCGCCTGCGGGGCCGGCGCGATGCCGGCGGTCCAGCCCCAGTCCGACGCCTTGGCCATGACGTTCTTGTCCTTGGCCAGCAGCGTGATCGGCACGTCCCGGCTGGCGCCGTCGCCGACGATGAGCGACGACGGCTGGTGGTCGCCGAGCAGGATCATCACGGTGTTCTCGTCGCCGTAGCGCTCCAGCCAGGAGATCACGGTGGTGAGCGTGTACTGGATCGACCGGGAGTACTCGCGGCGCAGCTTGACCGGGTCCTTCCAGATCGAGCCGACCTTCTTGCCCTCCTCCTGGATCTGCTTGTAGATCGAGCCGTCGCCGACGTCGTCCCAGTCGATGAACTGCGGCAGCGGCGCCCACGGCGTGTGGCTGGAGACCAGCGGCATCTCGACGAACATCGGGTCGTGCGCCGGGCCGTGCACGTTCTTTTCGAACCAGGACAACGTGTACTGGTCGGGCTGCGGCGCCCAGCTGAAGGCCGGACCCTGGTAGCCGGTGTTCCGGGAGTCGTAGACCTTGTCGTAGCCGTAGAAGTTGCCCTCCGGCCAGGCCCGGGTGGCGCCCGGCATGACGCTCATGGTGTCGAAGCCGGCCTTGGCGAAGGCGCTGGTCAGGGTGAGCCGGTTGCTGGAGGTGAGGTTGCGGTAGCGGTTCTGCTTGTCGATCCACAGCCCGGACAGCAGGGTGGAGTGCGCCAGCCAGCTGCCGCCGCCGGCGGTGGGCGAGCCCAGCCAGCCGCTCCGGCTCACGTAGCCGGCCTGCTTCAGGGTCGCGTTGCCCTCGGCCAGCACGTCGACCGTGCCGGGGTTCAGCGCCGGGTCCTCGATCGCCGAGCGGCCGTAGCTCTCCACGAAGAAGACCATGACGTCCTTGCCCCGCAGACCGGTGAGCAGCTGGTCACCGGGCACGCCGCTGAACGCGTCGGTGGCCGCGAGCTTCTCGAACGCCTTCTCGTCGCGCAGGCCACCCTTGATCATCTTCGCCCGGTCCCAGACGTACATCGCCGAGCTGCGGGCGGCGACCGGGATCGTGCCGAAGACCTGCACGCCGAGCACCAGCAGGACCACCCAGACGGCCGTACCGGTCAGGGCGGTGCCGAAGGACGCGCGCCGGTGCCGGTCGGCGACCTTGGTGATCCGGATGGCGGCCAGGCTCATCAGCGCGAGGATCGCCAGCACCAGCACGATCACCCCGACCACCGCGCCGATCGCGCCGGCCCGCCCGGCGGAGTCCGCCAGGAACGACTGTGCGTCGTCGAAGAGCACCCAGTCGAGGACCGGGTCGAACGGGCGCGACAGGGTCGCGTGAAAACCCATGTCGATGATCTTCTCGATGGTCAGCAGCGCGAGGCCGCCGCCCAGCACCCCGGCGGCGATCCGCTTCCACCGGCCCGGCAGCAGCAGGACCAGCCCGATCGCGACGAAGCCCTCGATCGGGAGCCGCACGTAGGTGCCCGGCCGCTCGAACCTGCTGAGGATGTTCGGCATGATCAACGCGGCGAAGACCAGCATGAACGCCGACACGGTCAGCGTCTGAGCGGCGATCTTCCGCAGCCGGCCGGGCTGCTTGGCCGGCTCGGCCGCAACCGTCGCCTCGGACTCCGTGGTCACCACGGGCTCCGCGGTCACCGGCGCCTCCACCTGCGGAGCACGACGAAAACGGGCGGCGAGTGCTTCACGTACCGAACCAGACAAGACTTGGCCCTCCTCCGGGACATCCCGATGAGGGGAACGGATCTCGGCCGCATGTAGTTCAATCGGCGCTCGTGGACGCACCCGAGGGCCCGGCCGGATCGAGCTCGTCCTGCACGACATCGGCTGGTGGCAGGAGGAGGACCAGCCGGCCGCCTGACGCCCCGGCTGTCCACAGGTTGTCCACAGGGCCCGCGGGCTGGGCGGATGGGTTGACACATCGGAGTGGATCGATACAGGCTGATCTTCGTCATGGCCTGACATCGATGTCATCTGGGGGCAGCGCATGTTCCGATCCCGTACCGTCGCCGTGCTCGCCGGGGTGGCCCTGAGCGTGCCGTTCGGCGCGGCGGCCCACGCCGCGGCACCTCCACCGCTGGTCGCCGAGCCCGCGGCGTACGTGAACCCGTTCATCGGCACGACCAACCTCGGCAACACCTACCCGGGCGCGGTCACGCCGTTCGGGATGCTGGCCTGGAGCCCGCAGACCTCGCGCGGCAACCAGCTCTCGATCCCCGCACCAGGCGGTTACCAGTACACGGCGACCCGGATCCGCGGGCTGAGCCTGACCCACCTCAGCGGGGTGGGCTGCTCGGGCGCCAACGGCGACATCCCGGTCATGCCGCACGTCGGTGAGATCACCAGCTCGCCCACCGCGGACGCTGCTGACGCGATCTTCGCGAGCACGTTCTCGCACGCCAACGAGGCCGCGAAGCCCGGCTGGTACCAGGTCGGCCTGGACAGCGGCGCCGGCGCGGAGCTGACCGTCACCCCGCGGACCGGTTACGGCAAGTTCACCTTTCCCGCCGACAAGCCGGCCGGGCTGCTGTTCCGCACCTCGCTGTCGGAGACCGGCAGCGAGGCCGCGACCGTGCACCTCGACCCGGCCACGCGGACGGTCAGCGGGTCGGTGCGCGCCGGCAACTTCTGCGGGCCGCAGAGCACCGACAACTCGCACGCGTACTACACGCTGCACTTCACCGCGAAGCTGGACCAGCCGTTCGCCGCCACCGGCACCTGGACCGACGGCACCCTGCAGCCGGGCAGCACCGACGCCACGGGCGGCAGCGGCTACAGCAGCACCGGGCGCCCCAACCCGGGCCGGGGCTCCGGCGGCTACGTGCGCTTCGCCCCGGGCACGACCAGCGTGGGGATGCGGGTCGCGATCTCGTACGTGAGCCTGGCCGGCGCCGAGGCCAACCTGGCCGCCGAGTCCCCGGAGCGGCTCAGCTTCGCCGCGATCCAGGCCGCCGCCCGCAGCGCATGGTCACGGCGGCTCAAGAAGATCCGGATCGGCGGCGGCACCGAGGATCAGAAGACGACCTTCTACACCGCGCTCTACCACGCCATGCTGGAGCCGACGCTGACCAGCGACGTGGACGGCCGATACTACGGCGCCGACGACGCCGTCCACCCGCTCTCCCCCGGGCAGCAGGCCCAGTACGGGACCTTCTCCGGCTGGGACGTGTACCGCGCGCAGGTGCAGCTGCTGGCCCTGCTCGACCCGCGGATGGCCGGTGACTTCGCGCAGTCGCTGTTCACCTACGCCACCCAGCGGGACGGCGAATGGGACCGCTGGCTGCTGCAACACGGCAAGACCGCGGTGATGTCCGGCGACCCGTCGGCGGCGGCGGTGGCCGGCATGTACGCCTTCGGCGCCCGCGACTTCGACGTCCGGGGCGCGTTCGAGTCGCTGGTGACGGCGGCGACGGTACCGACCGAGAACGACTCCAGCGACGCCGGCTGCAACGTCGAGTGTGTGGGGCAGCGGCCGTCGCTCGACAAGTACCTGTCGCTGGGTTACGTGCCGGCCGACAACTGTCACTGCTGGGGCGGTGCGGCCGAGACCCTGGAGGACGCGGCGGCCGACTACGGCATCGCCGAGCTGGCCAAGGCCCTGGACGAGCCGGAGCGGCACCGGGAGTTCCTGGACCGCTCGCACAACTGGCGTAACGTCTTCGACCCGGCCGCCCGGGCGGACCCCGGCCTGGCGCACAACATCCGGGAACGGATCACCGGGATCACCGCGAGCGCGGACAACCCGCCCGGCGAGTCCAAGGCCCAGGTCTTCGACGGCGACAAGGGCACCAAGTGGCTGACCTTCGCGGCCACCGGCTGGGTGCAGGCCCGGACGGCCACCCCGCTGACCGTCGACCGGTACGCCCTGACCTCGGCGAACGACGTGCCGGCCCGGGACCCGCGGGACTGGCGGCTGCAGGGCTCCCCGGACGGCACGACCTGGACGACCCTCGACACGCAGACCGGGCAGAGCTTCGCGGCGCGCGGCGAGACCCGGGAGTTCACCGTGGCGGACCCGCAGCCGTACGCGTACTACCGGCTCACCGTGGACGCCAACGGCGGCGCCCCGATCGTGCAGCTGGCCGAGCTGGAACTGGCCGATCCGGCCGTACCCACCCCGGTGCCCGCCGACGGGGCGTACGCCGGCTGGATGCGCGACCGCTATGCCGACGGGCACTGGGCCGAGGGGTTCAGCCCGTCCACCGGCGCCGGCTTCGTCGAGGGCAGCAGCGCCCAGTACACCTGGATGGTCTACTCGGACGTGGTCGGCCTGGCGGCGGCGATGGGCGGCACGGACGTGGCGGTCGAGCGGCTGGACGCGTTCTTCCGCAACCCGGACGGCACGTTCGACCTCAGCGCCACCAAGAGCACCAGGTTCGACGCGACCAACGAGCCGGACATCCAGACGCCGTACCTCTACAACTACCTCGGGGCCGCGTACCGGACGCAGGAGACGGTCCGGGCGATCCTCGACGGCAAGTGGAGCAACGGCACGGGCGGCATCCCCGGCAACGACGACGCGGGCACGATGAGCGCCTGGTACGTCTTCTCCGCGCTGGGCCTCTATCCGACCGTGCCGACCCGCGCCGAGCTCGCCCTCACGAGCCCGCTCTTCCCGCGGGCGGTGGTGCACCTGGCGAGCGGCCGGGACCTGACGATCACCGCACCCCGCGCCGAGGAAAAGTCGATCTACGTACGGGAACTCGCGGTGAACGGCAGAACGACCACGAAGGGGTGGTTGCCCGCCGGGGCGCTGACCAAGGGCGCCGAGCTCACCTACCAGCTGGCCGCCACCCCCAGCCTGACCTGGGGCAGCGGCCCGGGAGACACCCCGCCGCAGAACTAGTTGCGGGCCGGTTGTATTAAAGGTGCGAGCGGGACACGGGGTGCCTTGGCGAGGGATCGTCAGGGCACCCCCACGTTTGTGTTCCGCCGGGGTGGATACCGTGGGGACGGGCCGCAGGCCCCGATACCGAGGACGGGAGACTGCTCAGCCCATGCCGCCCGTCGACGATCTGCCCAGCTTCCTGCACAGTGTTGCGCCCATCCTGGACCGCTGGGGTTACCTGGCCATCGCGGGCGTGATCGGGGTGGAGAGCTTCGGGGTGCCCGCGCCCGGGCAGACGATCATGGTCGCCGCCGCGATCTACTCCAGCTGGGGCCGGCTGGACATCTTCGCCGTCGCCGCGATCTCGTTCGTCGCCGCCGTGCTGGGCGACAACATCGGCTACTGGATCGGCGTCCGGGGCGGCCGGCGGGCCGTGCACCGCTTCGGCAAGTACATCTTCATCACGCCGGCCCGGCTGGAACGCGCGGAGCGGTTCTTCGCCCGCCGGGGCAACCGGATCGTGGTGGTGGCCCGGTTCATCGACGGCCTGCGCCAGCTCAACGGCGTCATCGCCGGCATCACGGCAATGCCCTGGCGCACGTTCCTGATCTACAACACCATCGGGGCGGCGCTCTGGGTGGGCTGGTGGTGCACGATCTCGTACCTGCTCGGCACCCACCTGGTCGAGATCATCGAGCAGCTGCACAAGTATCTGTACTGGGCGATCGCGGCCGGGGTGCTCGCGGCCGGCGGATACGTCTGGTGGCACCTGCGGCGCCGCCGCGCCCGGGAAGCGGTCCTCACGCCGGCCGCGGTGGAAGACGTCCAGGCCTGACGATTGCCTATCACCCCCGCGGGTACGGGACAGTTCTGACCGGATGGGAGTGATAGTCGTGACCACCACCGCCCGACCGTTGGATCGCCGCCGGGACAAGGCGGGCAGCGCAGGTGCTGCCGCCGTCGCGGCCCGGACCGCGGTCACCGACATCGACCACCAGCTCAAGACCGTCGCGAACCTGGCCGAGCAGCAGCAACTGGCGCTGCACCGGGCCGTCGAGGAGACGGCGCGGCTCAAGCGGTCGCTCAAGGCCGCCGGCAAGCGCCGGAGCGAGCTGGTCATGGAACGCAAGAAGGCCGCCGCGCGGGCGGACCGGGCCCGAGCCAAGGCCGCGGCCGCCGAGGCGAAGTACGACAAGGAACTGCTGGCGGACCTGGTCCGCCGGGAGAAGGAGAAGGACCGGGCGTCGCGGACCGGCCGGCCCGGCGGGCCGCGGGGCCGATAATCAACCCATGATCGAGCACAGGGAGGTCCTCGTCATCGGCGCGGGGCTGTCCGGGATCGGCGCGGCGTACCGGTTGCAGACCGAGTGCCCGGGGCGCGGCTACGCGATTCTCGAGGCGCGCGAGGCCAGCGGCGGCACCTGGGACCTGTTCCGCTATCCGGGGGTACGGTCCGACTCCGACATGTTCACCCTGGGCTATCCGTTCCGGCCCTGGCGGCAGCCGAAGGCCATCGCGGCCGGGTCGACCATTCTCGACTACCTGCGCGACACCGCCGCCGAATACGGCATCGACAAGCACATCCACTACGGCCGGCGGGTCGTCGGCGCGGCCTGGTCGACGGCGGACGCGCGCTGGACGGTACGCACCGACACCGGCGAGGAGTGGACCTGCTCGTTCCTGTACCTGTGCACCGGCTACTACCGTTACGAGAGCGGCTACGAGGCGGACTTCCCGGGCCGGGAGCGGTTCGCCGGCGAGATCGTGCACCCGCAGCACTGGCCGGCCGGGCTGGACTACGCCGGCAAGCGTGTGGTGGTCATCGGCAGCGGGGCGACCGCGGTGACGCTGGTGCCCGCGCTGGCGGAGCAGGCCGCGCACGTGACGATGCTGCAGCGCTCCCCCAGCTACCTGCTCGCCCTGCCGGCGCGCGAGGGCGGGGCGAGCCGGGTGGGCCCGCAGCTGATCCGGGCCCGCAACGTGCTGCTGACCTGGGCGCTCTATCAGGCGTCGCGGCGCTGGCCGGCCCGGGTGGCCAAGGCGCTGCGGGAGGGGGTGGCGAAACAGCTGCCTGCGGGCGTACCGGTGGATCCGCATTTTGTGCCCCGCTACGACCCGTGGGACCAGCGGCTCTGCATCGTGCCGGACGGGGATTTCTTCGCCGCGATGCGGGCCGGCCGGGCCTCGGTGGTGACCGCGACGATCGACACCTTCACCGAGCACGGCATCCGGTTGAGCACCGGCGAGCAGCTCGACGCCGACGTGATCGTCACCGCGACCGGGCTGACCATGGTGGCGTTCGGCGAGATCGCGCTGAGCGTCGACGGCCGCCCGGTCGACTCCCACGAGCTGCACGTCTACAAGGGAATGATGTTCGACGGGGTGCCCAACCTGGCCTGGTGCGTCGGCTACACCAACGCCTCCTGGACGCTGCGCGCCGACCTCACCTCGACCTACGTCTGCCGGCTGCTCAACTACCTGGCCCGGCACCGGATCGACATCGCCACCCCGCGGCTGCCCGCCGCGGCCCACGACACCGGCGAGCCGCTGATGAACCTCTCCTCCGGCTACGTCCGGCGGGCCGCGGCCGTGCTGCCCCGGCAGAGCGACCGCCGCGCCTGGCGGATGCTCAACAACTACCTGCTCGATCTGCCGCGGATGCGACTGAGCAGGATCGACGACGGTGACATGATGTTCGCCCGGACCAGGACGGGAGATTGATCGTGGAACGCTTCACCTTCGCTGGGCGCACGTGTGTCATCACGGGGGCGGCGAGCGGGATCGGCGCGGCGCTGACCCTCGACCTGGCCCGCCGCCGGGCGGTGCTGGCGCTGGTGGACCGCGACGCCGAGGGCCTGGAACGCGTCGCCGGGCTGGCCCGCGAGCTGGGCGCGCAGGACGTGAGCACGCACCTGGTCGACCTCTCCGACGGCGGCGACCGGCTCGACCTGGCGGCCGCGGTCGCGGAGCGCCACCGCGGCGCCGACCTGCTGGTCAACAACGCCGGGGTGGCCCTGAACGGCACCTTCGACCAGGTCAGCATGAAGGACTTCGACTGGCTGCTGGAGATCAACCTGCACGCGGTGATCCGCACCACGAAGGCCTTCCTGCCGCAGCTGCTGAGCCGTCCCGGCGCCCACGTCGTGAACATCTCCAGCCTCTTCGGCCTGATCGCCCCGCCCACCCAGGTCGCCTACGTGACCAGCAAGTACGGCGTCCGCGGCTTCTCCGAGTCGCTGCGGCACGAGCTGGCCGGCAAGGTCGGCGTGACGGTGGTGCACCCCGGCGGCATCAAGACCAACATCGCCACCAGCGCCCGGCTCAGCGGGGCGGACGAGGACGGCACGCAGGCCGCCCAGGCCGCCGAGTTCACCCGCAGGGCGCTGACCCTGCCGCCGGAGGAGGCGGCGAAGCTGATCGTGGCGGCGGTCCGGGACCGCAAGCCACGCCTGGTGATCACCAAGGTGGCCAAGCTGGCCGACCTGCTGGCCCGGGTGGCGCCGGCCCGCTACTGGAACGTCGTGCAGCGTCAGCTGGACAAGAGAGGCCTCACATCATCCTGACCGTCACGTTCGGGTGGCCTGCTCATGTCGTGGGCGGGATGGACACCTCGACGACCAGGCCGCCGCCGTCTCGTGGGGTGGCGGTGGCGCTGCCTCCGCAGGCCACGGCGACGGCGTGCACGATCGAGAGCCCGAGTCCCGCGCCGTCGGTCCGCGCGGTGCGGTCGGCGCCCCGGTAGAACGGTTCGAACAAGCGGGTCGCTTCGGCGGCGCTGATCGCCGGGCCGGTGTTGCTCACCGTCAGGTGGCCGTCCGGGGTGAGCCGCACGAGCACCTCGCCGCCGGGCACGTTGTAGCGCAGGGCGTTGTCCGTCAGGTTGCGGACAAGCTGGGCGAGCAGTAGCCGGTCTCCGGTGACCGTGCAGCGGCCGGCCACGTCGAGCCGCAGCCCGGCCGGGCCGGCTCGGTGGTCGGTCGCCGCTTCCCGGGTGATCTGGCGGACGACGTCGTCGAACTCCACTCTCTCCCGCCCGCATCGGCCCTGTTCCCCGCGGGCCAGGGTGAGCAGGCCGTTGATCAGTGCGGTGCACCGGTCGTTGTTGCGGAGCAGTTCGTCGCGAACGCGCCGGACCCGGCCCGGATCGGTGGTCGCCAGCCCGATCTGCAACGTCGTACGGGCCACCGCCAGGGGGGTGCGCAACTCGTGCGACGCGTTGGCGATGAACCGGGCCTGTGCGCTGAAGGCGTCGTCGATCCGGGTCAGCAGGTCGTTGAAGGTGTCGGAGAGTTCGCGGAGTTCGTCGGCCGGCCCCGGTGCGGTTATCCGTTCGTGCAAGTTGGCGATGGAGATGTGGCGCGCCTGGGTGGTCATCGCGTGGACCCGGTTCAGCACCCGTCCGGTGACCCACCAGGCCAGGAGCCCGACGATGACGGTCATCACCGCGAGTGCCACGATCCACTGGATCAGGATGGTGCCGATCGCATCGTTGCGCTGAAGGGAGATCGAGTCCAGGATCGATGAGGCCGAGGGCTTCCCGATCGGTCTGGTCGTGCCGGATTGCAGGGTCGCGAGGTCGCTCGGGGAGAGACTGCCGACCTTCGTGATCACGATACGGTTCTGGACGAACACCATGGTCACCACCGCGGCGGCCACGACGACGAAGACGCCCGTGTGCATGAGGGTGAGCCGCCAGCGCAGCGTGAGGCGGTTCAGCATGCCGGGCCGGCCAGCCGGTAGCCGACGCCGGGCAGGGTGTCGATGATCGAGGGCTCACCGAGCTTCGCCCGCAACCGGGACATGGTCACCCGTACGGCGTTGGTGAACGGATCCGCGTGTTCGTCCCAGACCGTACGCAGCAACTCCTCGGCGCTGACGATCGTCCCGTTCGCGGCCATCAAGGCGGCCAGCACACCGAATTCCTTGTTCGACAGCGGCACCCGGCGGCCGCCACGGGTGACCTGCCGCTGGGCCGAGTCGAGCGTGATGTCTTCGTGGCGCAACACCGGGGGTACGGCCGGTTGGGAGCGGCGGCCGAGCGCGTCCAGGCGGGCGACGAGTTCGTCGAAGTCGAACGGCTTGCCGAGGTAGTCGTCGGCGCCGAGCCGCAAACCGGAAACGCGCTCAGCGACCTCGGCGAGTGCGGTGAGCATCAGCACGCGGGCGCGTCCACCGCTTGCCATGATGCGTCGGCAGACCTCGTCGCCGTGGGTGCCGGGCAGGTCCCGGTCGAGGACGACAACGTCGTAACAGTCGGTGACGAGCTTGTCGAGTGCGGTGCTGCCGTCGTGGGCGACGTCGACCGACATCGCCCGGTCACGCAGCCCTTCGGCGATGTATCCGGCGAGGAGTTTCTCGTCCTCCACCACAAGTACGCGCATAACCGCCTCCGGGTGCCGGTCTTCGGGCCGACCCTAGCTCCGCCGGTGTTTCACCGGCATAACAGCAGCCGGCCGACCGCGGTGAAACGCCGGTGAAACACCGGACGCCGTAGAACTTCGGGTCGTACCGGCGGCTGCCGGTCGAGCACGACCCGGAGGAGTGGATATGCGCAACGTGACATCGAACCACCGGCCCCTGATCCGGACGGCCGCGCTCGGCCTGATACTGACCGTTAGCTGGATGCTCACCGGTTGTGGTGACTCCGGGGGGTCGACGGACGGGATCGCCAGCGGCGGCGGGACGGGTGCCACGGCTGCCCCGAGCGCGTCGGCGGCGACCAACGACCCCGCCAGGTGGACGAAGTGCCTGCGGGACAACGGGATCGACGTCAAGGACCCGGAGGCCGGCGGGGGAACGGTGCAGCTGCCGCCCGACAGCCCGGCGCTCACGGCGGCAATGAACAAGTGCAAGCAGTACAGCGCCGGGCAGAGTGGCAGCACCGGACTCGACCCGAGCGATCCCCAGGAGGCGGCACAGCGGCTCAAGTTCGCCAAGTGCATGCGCGACCAGGGCGTCGACTGGCCCGACCCGGTTCCGGGTCAGCCGATGCAGGTGAAGCAGACCCCGGAACTCGCGGCCGCGTTCCAGAAGTGCATGCAGCAGGTCCCGGTGGACGGCAGCAAGTGAGGAAGCGGACGAAGGTGTCGGTGGCGGTGGTCACCGCGGTGGTCGCCGCCTTGATCGGCACGTCCGTGCTGATCCTCAACCGCAACGACCGCCGGACCAACCGGGTCGCGGCGGGTCAGGACCCGGCTGTGCCGGTCGTGAAGACCGATCTGGTGGAGACCCAGCAGGTCGACGGAACCCTCGGCTATGCGGGGACGGTCACCGTCGAGACCGACCGGAGCTCGATCGTGACCTGGCTTCCGCAGCCGGGTGACACCATCACCCGCGGAGAGCACGTGTACGACGGCGACAACCAGCCGGTGCCGTTGTTGTACGGGAAACTGCCGTTCTGGCGTGAACTGCAGGAGGGCGTGGCTGATGGTCCGGATGTGCTGATCCTCGAGCGGAACCTGCGGAAGCTCGGCTTCGGCGGTGGCCTGACCGTCGACGACCGGTTCACCGCTGCCACGGCGGCGGCGGTGCGGAAGTGGCAGAAGGCTCGCGGCGCCGACCGCACCGGCGGGGTCGAGGTCGGCGACGTGGTCGTGCTCCCCGGCGCCATCCGGGTGGCCCAGGTCAAGGCCAGGACGGGAACGCGCGCGGCCGGTGAGATCCTCACGGCGACCGGTGTCAGGAAGCAGGTGACTGTCGACCTGCCGGCCACCAAGTCGGCTCTGGCGGTCCGGGGCAGCAAGGTCACCGTCGGGCTGCCGGACGGCATGAACGCGAGTGGAAAAGTCGTCACGGTCGGCACTACGGCCAAGGCTCCCCCGGGCGACGACGGTGGCGATGACACCCCCACCCTGCCCGTCGTCATCGCGTTGGACGATCCCGCGGTGACGGGCGCCCTGGACGGTGCGCCGGTCACGGTCGGCTTCCGGGGAGCCGTGCACAAAGGGGTCCTCGCCGTGCCGGTCAACGCCTTGCTGGCACTGGCCGAGGGCGGCTTCGGGGTGCAGGCCGTTCGCGGCGACGGCACGAAGTGGATCGTCGCGGTCGAGCTCGGCGCCTTCGCCGACGGCCGGGTCGAGATCAAGGGCAACGGGCTGACGGCGGGCCTGAAAGTGACGGTGCCGGCGCCATGACAGCAGCACTTCCGGTCATCGAACTGGACCGGGTCAGCAAGTCGTATCCCGGCGGCGTGCGCGCGCTCCGCGACGCCTCCCTGCGGATCCGGCCGGACGAGCTGACCGCGATCGTCGGGCCCTCCGGATCGGGCAAGTCCACCATGTTGCAGCTGATGGGCACCCTGGACCGCCCGACCAGCGGGACGGTGCGCATCCTCGGGCACGATGTCGCCGGACTCGACGACGTCCAGCTGTCGGCGGTACGCGCGAACTGGATCGGCTTCGTCTTCCAGCAGTTCTACCTCACCGCCCACCTGACGGCCGTGCAGAACGTCGCCAACGGGCTCTTCTATCACGGCATCGCCCGCAAGGAACGGCTGCGCGAGGCGGCCACGGCGCTGGAGCGGGTCGGCCTCGGCCATCGCCTGGGACACCGCCCGCAGGAACTCTCCGGCGGCGAACGTCAGCGGGTCGCGATCGCCCGCGCGCTGGTGGCACGGCCGGCCATCGTGCTCGCCGACGAGCCCACCGGTGCGCTGGACTCACGCTCCGGCGACACCATCATCGAGTTGCTGCACGAATTGCACAATGCGGGCACCACGATCACGGTGATCACCCATGACACCGGCATCGCCGGCGCGTTCGACCGTCAGGTGGAGATCCTCGACGGCGAGATCCGCTCCGACAGTGCGAGGGAGGGCGTCGGATGAAACCCGCGTCCTCGCCGCTGCTGCCCCGCACGGCACGGCTGCGCACGAGCGACCTCATCGGCGTCGGGCTGCTCGGACTGCGCGGCCGGCCGCTGCGCGCGATCCTGTCCGGCCTGGGCATCGCGATCGGGATCGCCGCCATGGTCGCGGTGCTGGGCATCGGCGCAGCCGGCCAGGCTCAGCTCCTGGACAAGATCGCCAGCCTCGGCACCAACCTGCTGACGGTCGAACCGGGACAGAACCTGGTGGGCCAGAACCCCCCGCTGCCCGACGAGGCCGTCGACATGGTCAAGCGGATCGGCCCCATCCGCTCGGCCACCGCGACCGGAACCGTCAAGGGCGCAACCGTACGGCGAACCGACAAGATCGACCCTCGCGAGTCGCAGGGCATCGAGGTCGCCGCCGCCCACCTGGATCTCCTGGAAACCCTTGACGGCAAGCTGGCCGGCGGAACCTGGCTGAACCAGGCAACCGCCCGGTACCCGGCCGTCGTCCTGGGCTCGACGGCTGCCCGGTTGCTCGGCACCGGGCCGGGACAGCAGGTGTTCATCGCCGGCCAGTGGTTCACCGTGGTCGGCATCCTGAAGCCGCTAGAGCTGGCCCCGGAGATCAATAACTCCGCCCTGCTCGGCTGGGAGGTCGCCGCCGCCCGCCTCGGATTCGACGGCCACCCGACCCGCGTCTACACCCGCTCCGTCGACGCATCCGTGGACGCGGTGCGAGCAGTCCTGGCGCGCACGGCCAACCCGCGGGATCCGAGTGCGGTGCAGGTCAGCCGACCATCGGACGCGCTCACCGCGCAATTGGCCGCCAAGAACACCTTCAGCAGCCTCCTGCTCGGGCTGGGCGCGGTATCCCTGTTGGTCGGCGGCGTCGGCGTCGCCAACACAATGATCATTTCGGTGCTGGAACGTCGCCAGGAGATCGGACTACGGCGCGCCCTCGGCGCCCGACGACGCCAGATCCTGCTCCAGTTCCTCACCGAGGCCGTCGCGCTCTCGGTGCTCGGCGGCCTGGCCGGCGCCGCGATCGGGCTCGCCGTCGTCACCGTTTACGCCACCTACCAGGGCTGGCCGACGGTCATCCCGGCAACCGCGATCGCCGGCGGCGTCACAGCCTCGATCGCCATCGGCGCCATCGCCGGGCTCTATCCGGCCATGCGCGCCGGACGCCTGCCCCCCACCGAAGCGCTGACCGCCGGCTGACCGACGCGGGCCGCACACCGCAGGCTCATGTAGGCGGCATGTCGGTGCCGTGTCAGCGACCCCGCGCACGCTCGGGGCATGACAGCTGATCTCGTGATCGAGGCCGAGGGCCTCGTCAAGCACTTCGGGTCGACCAAGGCCCTCCAGGGTGTTGATCTCGCCGTGCCGCGGGGGACCGTGCTCGGCGTGCTCGGCCCCAACGGCGCCGGCAAGACCACCGCCGTCCGCATCCTTTCCACCCTGCTCACCCCCGACGCCGGCAGCGCCCGGATCAGCGGTTTCGACGTGGTCCGCGACGCCGAGCGGGTCCGCCAGGTGATCGGCCTGACCGGCCAGTACGCCTCGGTCGACGAGGACCTGACCGGCCGGCAGAACCTGGAGCTCTTCGGCACGCTGCTCGACCTGGGCCGGGCCGGCGCCCGCCGGCGGGCCGCCGAACTGCTCGAGTGGTTCGACCTCACCGCCGCCGCCGGGCGCCAGGCCAAGACCTACTCCGGCGGCATGCGCCGGCGGCTCGACCTGGCCGCGAGCCTGGTCGGCTCCCCCGACGTGATCTTCCTGGACGAGCCCACCACCGGCCTCGACCCGGCCAAGCGCGAGGACATGTGGAACGTGGTCCGCTCGCTGGTCGCGGCCGGTTCGACGGTGCTGCTGACCACCCAGTACCTGGAGGAGGCGGACGCGCTCGCCGACGCGATCACGGTGATCGACCACGGCCGGGTCATCGCGCACGACACCCCCGAGGGGCTCAAGCGGGTGGTCGGCGGCCAGACCCTGTCGGTGCGCCCGGCCGAGCCGGCGCAGCTCGACCTCACCGCCGCGATCCTCGCCGAGGTGTCCACCGGCGCCCCGGCCGACGAGATCCGCAAGGGCATGCTCGCCGTGCCGGTCGCCGATGACGCCGCGATGACCGAGGCCGTCGCCCGGCTCGCCGCGGCCGGGGTCGCGGTCACCGAGCTCGCCCTGCACCTGCCCAGCCTCGACGAGGTCTTCTTCACCCTGACCGGCCGCACCGCCATCGAGGAAGAGGTAGCCGCGTGACCACCACGCTCAGCACCCCCCGGACCAGCCACCCTGTGATGCCCGCGGCGGTGACCCCCAACCCGCGGCCGTTCCGGCTCATCCGGCACTCGCTCGCGCTCGCCAAACGCAGCCTGATCAAGACCGCCCGGACCCCCGAGGCGCTCATCGACGTGACGCTCCAGCCGGTGCTGTTCCTGATCATCTTCGTTTACGTCTTCGGCGGCGCGGTCGCCGGGTCCACCCACGACTACCTGCAGTTCCTGCTGCCCGGCATCCTCGCGCAGACCATCGCCACCGGGTGCATCGCGATCGGGGTCAACCTCAACACCGACCTCGCCAAGGGCATCTTCGACCGGTTCCGCTCGCTGCCGGTGCCGCGTTCGGCGCCGCTGCTCGGCGCGGTGCTCGGCGACATCGTCCGGTACGTGATCGTCACGCTCTCCACGCTGGCGATCGGTTACGTGATGGGCTTCCGGATCACCACCGACCCGCTGAGCGCGGTCGCGGGCTGCGGGCTGGCGGTGCTCTTCGCCCTCTGCCTGAGCTGGCTGCCGGTCTACGTCTCGATGAAGGTCCGTACGCCGGGCGCGGTCCAGGGCCTGATGTTCGCCCTGATCATGCCGCTGAGCTTCGCGTCCAACGTGTTCGTCGGCACCAGCACGCTGCCCGGCTGGATGCAGGGCTTCGTCGACGTGAACCCGCTGACCCACCTGGTCGGCGCGGTCCGGGGACTCTTCCTCGGCGCGCCGCTCGGTAACCACGTGTGGTGGACGCTGGCCTGGTGCGCCGGGTTCGTGGTGGTGTTCATGCCGCTGGCGCTGCGGGCGTACCGGAAGAAGGTCTAGCCGAGCAGGGCGGCCATCAGCTCCCGGATCCGGGAGCTGATGGCCGCCAGCTGCCGGGTCGGCAGGGCTTCCAGCAGCTCCTTGCGCTGCTCCTCGCTGCCGAGCACGGCAGCAAGGCGGCCCTGCTCGCCGGCCGAGAACGGGAACAGGCTGCTGACGGTGGCGCCGAACCGTACGCCCAGCGCCCACAGCTCCCGCGCGGTCGCGTCCTCGCCCCGGAAGGCGGCGAGCTCCGCCCCGCCCAGCGCCCAGCCGCCGATCAGCGGGTTGTCGTGGCCGCCCACCACGTCGGCGCGGGCCTCGGCCAGCAGGGCGGCCGCGGTCGCCTCGGCCGCCGGGAGCGGGCGGATCGCGGCCAGCCACAGGTGGAGCACCGCCACCGCGACCCGGAAGATGACCCGGGGCTGCGGCGTCGGCTCGGCGGACGCGGCCACCGTGCGGACGACCGCGTCACCGTAGGCGAGCGCCTCGTCGTACCGCTGCCGCAACCAGGCCAGCCGCGCCAGTCCCAGGTACGCCTGCGCGGCGTCGCCGCCCTCGGCCTGGCCGGAGGTGGCCAGCACCCGGAGCCGGTGCTCGGCGTCCGGGTCGCCGGCCAGCGCCCGCTGCACGTCCAGGAGCACCCGGATGGACCGCGCGTCCTGCGCGGCGCCGAGCAGCTCCATGTGCCGGACGCCGCGGGCCAGCCACTCGATCGACCGGCCGTCGCCCGGCACGGCCACCCAGTGCCCGAGCGCCTGGGCGGTCATCGCCATCCCCCAGTGGTCGCCGACCGCCTCGAACCGGCGGTACGCCAGCTCCGCGTCTGCCACCGAGTCCGTGGGATGGCCGTCGTTCTCCCGGATGGCGGCCCGGAGGAACAGCCCGAGGCCCTGCACGTACGGGTCCGGATGGGCGACCAGCACGGCGGCGCCCGCCAGCCCGCGCTCCGGGTCGAAGACGTCGAACGAGGGCAGCGCCTCGGCCAGCGCCCGCTGCCGGGCCGACACCTCGCCGGGCCGCTCGGCCAGCACCCGGGCCAGCGCCCGGCGGGCCAGCGCGAGCAGCCGCGGCGGGCCGGTGATGCCGGCGTTGATGCCGATCAGCAGGCACATCCAGGCGAGCCGGTCGGCGTTCGGCAGCTCGCGTCCGGCGGCCCGCCCGAGCAGCAGCGCGGACCGCACCCGGGCGCCCGGATCGTCGGTGTGCAGCAGCTCGCGGGCCCAGGTGCTGACCTCGACGTGCAGGCCACGCACGGTCCACACGTGGAACACCGCGGTGGCGATGTCGACGGCCGCGGCCTCGTCCGCGCGGGCCAGGGCGAAGCGCAGGCCGGCCAGCAGGTTGTCCTGCTCGGCGGCGCACTCCGCGAGGGCGTCGAGCTGGCCGGGGCCGACGAAGCGCGCGCCGAGCCGGACCGCCTGGCTCCGGGCCCACTCCGTCAGCCCGGACGCGGCAGCCTGCGCGCCGGGGCCGAGCCGGGCCTCGCCGTACTCGCGGACGGTCTCGAGCATCCGGTAGTGCGGGGTGGCGTCGTCGCCGTCCAGGGTGAGCAGGGACTGCTCGACAAGATCGGCCAGCGGGCGGCGCACGTCCGGGGTGCCGGCAACCGCGGCGGCCAGCTCGGCGGAGAACGAGGCCGGGATGACCGCGAGGCGTTGCAGCAGCTCGCGGGCCTCCGGGCCGAGCAGTTCCCGGCTCCAGTCGACCATCGCCCACAGGCTGGCGTGCCGCTCCGGCAGGCCCCGCAGCGCGTCGTCGAGCAGCGCGAACCGGTCGCCGAGCCCGGCCAGCACGTCGTTGATGGGCATGTGCCGCAGCCGGGCGGCGGCCAGCTCCAGCGCCAGCGGCAGGTGGTCCAGGCGGCGGCAGAGGGCGAGCGCTCGCTCCCGGTCCCAGGTCGGCGCCGCGCCACCGGCCCGGGCGCGGGACTCCAGCAACGCGAGCGCCTCCGCCTCCGGCAGCGCCACCAGCCGGTGCACCACCTCGCCCACCAGCGCGAGCGGCGCCCGGCTGGTGGCCAGCACCGCGACCTCCGGACCGGTCGCGGCCAGCAGGTCGGCGACGACGGCGGCGGCCGCGGTCAGCACGTGCTCGCAGTTGTCCAGCACGACGAGCCCGTCGAGGTCGGCCGCGACGGCGCGCAGCCGTTCCTGCGGGCTCATCACCCGGCGCTCCAGGCTGATCCCCGGGCCGGCGGTGGTGGTGTCCGCCCCGCCCAGCACGGCCAGCACCGCCGGCAGCACCTCCTCCGGCGCGCGCAGGCCGGCCAGCTCGATCACCCGGACCGGACCGGCCGAGCGGCGCACCACCTCGGCGGCCAGCCGGGTCTTGCCCGCGCCGCCGGTCGCGACGATCGTCACCAGCGGCGCCTCGGCCAGCGCCGTCAGCACGGCCCGCACGTCCGGCTCGCGGCCGACCAGCGCGGTCGCCGGTCGCCGCCAGCCGCGCGGCAGTGTGGCCGCCGTCCGGCGGGTGGGTGCCGCCTGGAGCTCGCCCCGGAGCAGCGCGAGCTGGGCCTCGGCCAGCACCGGTGCCGGGTCCGCGCCGTACCGGTCGGCCAGCTCGGTGCGCAGCCGCTCGACCAGCTCCAGGGCCTCGGCCTCGCGGCCCTGCGCGGCCAGCACCCGCACCAGCAGCGCCGCGGCGGGCTCGTCCGGCGGGGTGTGCGCGACGAGCCGCCGCAGGTCAGCCTCGTCGAACGCGCCCGCGCCGGCCAGCGCGGCCTCGGCCCGCACCTGCGCCAGCTCGGCGAAGAGGCGGGTGTGCTCGGCCGTGCTCAGCTCAGGCACCTCGGGGAACAACGCCCGGGCCTCGTCGGCCGCGGCCCGGGCGGCGACCGGATCACCGGCGGCGCGCGCCTTCTCGATCAGCATCCGTACGGCGACCGCGTCGACCGTCACCCGGTCGGCGGGCACCCGGTAGCCGGCGGCGGCCACGGCGTCGACCGGCACACCGAGCCGGCGCACCCGGGAGATCAGGGCCTGCAGCGCACCGGCGGCGTCGTCGGGCGGGCTGCCCTGCCAGACCGCCTCGGCCAGGGCCACAGTGGAGACCACCCGGCCGCGCGCCTCGATCAGCTCCCGGACCAGGGCGGCGAGCCGTTCACCACGCACCGGCCGCCCGTCGACGGCCAGCACCCCCAACGTGGTAATCGCCGGCACAGCCGCTCCCACCCCCGGTCGGATCCACCCGTTGTCGTCGGGAGGCGCCGACCCGACCGGGCGCTCCGACTCACCTGAAGAATGCCAGGCGTTTCCGGCTGGTGCCGTTGATGATGGTGAAGTCGCCACCGGCCGCGATGGTCGCGCGGGCCCGGTCGGCGGCCAGCGCGCGGACGCCGATCACCCCGTTCGCCTGCGGGGCCCACGGGGTCAGCGCGCCGCGGCTGTCGATCGCCGCGAGCTTGACCCGGTTCACCGCGCCGTCGGTGCAGGAGCCCTGGCTGCCGTTGCGGCTGGTCAGGCAGGCCCGGTCGAAGTGTCCGCCCACGTAGACGGTCCCGGCCAGGACGGTGACGGCCACAGTGTCGCCGTCGAAGACCCGGGCCCAGCGCACCGCGCCGCCGCCGGCGTACGCGATCACCTTGCCGCCCTGGCCGCCGGTGGCCGCGTAGACGCCGTGCGCGTCCGTGGCGAGCGCGTTGACCTGGGCCGGCGCGGGCGGCCGGAAGGCGTTGAACACCCTGCCGCTGGTGGCCGAGAGCGCGGCGATCCGCAGCGTGCCGCTGACGCCGTTGACCTGGTGGAAGGCGCCGCCGGCGTAGACCCGCGAGCCGGCCAGCGCCAGCGCGTGCACCGAGTCGTCGGCGCCGGCCCGCCAGCCCCGGTCGAGGCCGCCGCGGGCCAGCGAGAACGCCGCCAGGTTCCGGCGGGTGATGCCGTCGATCGAGGTGAAGCTGCCGGCGACGTACAGCCGGCCGCGGCCGGCGGCGAGGGCGTACGGCGCGCCGGCCACCGAGTGCGAGAAGTCGCCCACCCGGCCGGAGGTCGCGTCGATCCGGGCCAGCGCGTCCCGGCGCAGGCCGGAGACCCGGTGGAAGTCACCGCCGGCGTAGATCGAGGTGCCGCTGACCGCGAGGGCGCGCACGGTGGCGTCGGCGGCCGGCGCCCAGTCCAGCAGCGCCCCCGAGGCCGCGTCGAAGGCCGCCAGCCGGGCCCGGTCGTACGTGCGCCCGCCCCATCCGACGCTGGTGAAGGACCCGCCGACGTAGACGGTGCTGCCGCGGTACACGACCGCGTACACGGAGCCGTTGAAGGCCGGGGCCTGCTCCGGGCTGGCGCTGATCGCCTGCGCGGGGGCTACCGCGCAGGTGAGGGCGACAACGGCGACGGCACTGACGCTCAGGACCCTGCTGACGAACTGGAAGAAACGCACAAAGGCCTAACCGTCCCGGCTGGACGAAAGTCGCGCCGCCGCGCCGTCGCGCTCCCCGCCGCCCGGGCTCAGATCCGCCAGCTGGAGCGCCTCGCCCGCGACCAACTCGTCCTGGGCCACCGTCTGGGTCCGCAGGCCGAGCCCGGCCAGCCACTCCACGAGCTGCCGGTGCACCGCGTCCGGGCCGATCAGGTCGCCATGGGTGATCTGCCAGTCGGCGGGGTGCACCAGCATCGCGTCGGTCTGCCAGCCGCCGAGCCCGCCGTGCGAGCCGACCAGCTCCTCGAACGCCGCCACCTCGTCGGTGACCGGGTCGACCGAACTGATCAGCACCAGGTCACCGATGTGCGCGGACTCCTGGTGCCGCAGCAGATCACCCCGGGCGTGCGGCCCGTACGGCAGCAGCGGATCCACCCCCCGCACCGTCCCGTCGCCCAGCCGGTGGCTGCCCGCCGCGCCGATCGCGACCGGCCCGCCGTCGTCGACGATCACCAGGCCCACTCCCGGGTGCCCGGCCAGACCGGGGATGAGCTGCGGATACTCCCGGTCGATGGCGGCCCGGTCGAGCCGCCGGGGGAACCGGGTCAGATAGATCAGCGCCAGGTTGCCCGACGACACGACCAGCAGCGGCGCCACCGGGGACGGCGGGAAGCCGGGCTCCGCGGTGGCCTCGTCCTCGGCCGGGGTGGACGGCGCGTCGGCGAGGTCCGGTGCGGAGAAGCGCTCGACGGCCTGCTCCAGGGTCTCCCCGTGGCGTTGCCGGAAGGTGGCGCCCTGGCTCTGCCCGTGGTCGGAGAGCACCACGATCCGGTACCGCCGGGCCGCCTCCGAACCCAGCCGCTCGATCACCCCGAGCATCCGGTCGAGGCTCTCCAGCTGCCGCATCGATTCCGGCCGGGCCGGGCCGGCGTGGTGCGCCACCTCGTCGTAGTCGACCAGGTCGCAGTAGACGGCCGGGGCGCCGCGGGCCATCTGCTCGGCGATCAGCGAGACGTTGACGTCGCGCAGCAGCATCGAGGCCGGCCGCAACGCCAGGAACGCGCCGGACCGGCTGACCCGGGGCTGCAGGTTGCGGCGCCGCTGCAGCCGGGCCTGGTGCAGCTCGGTGAAGACCTCGCCGACGCCGAGCACCAGGGCCCGGGTGAAGCCGAACGGGCTGGCCATGAACGCCGCCCAGCCCCGGGCCGAACGGCCGGGCAGCGCGGCGTGGCTGACGGTGAGCAGGTTGATCGCCGCGTCGCCGGAGAACGCGTTGCCGATGCTGACGCCGCCGTCGCGCAGCAGCCCCCGGCCGTCGGAGAGCCGCGGCTCGATCATCGCCGCGTCCCGCGGCCGGTTCGACACCATCAGCCGGCCGGTGTCCTTCTCGTACCAGCGGAAGGCCGGGATCTGCCGGGAGGCGCCGTGCAGGATGCCGGCCTGGGCGGCGGGTGTGGTCGACGGCAGGCCGGTGTGCCAGCCGCGCATGGCGTGCGTGCCGGTGCGCAGCCAGCGGCCGATCGTCGGCAGGTTGCCCGCGCGGACCGCCCAGCGCAGCACCGGCTCGCTGACCCCGTCCAGCTGCACCATCAGCAGCCCGGGCTCGGTGCCCGGCAGCGGCCGGCGCAGGGTGAGCCACCGCCCGCCCGACTGCCGGGCCTGGCGCCGGCGGATGCCGCGCATCAGCCGGCGGGCCTCCTTGATGAACGTGTCCTCGGTGCCGCTGTCGGCCATCCAGTCCAGGATCGCCGCGCAGATCACCGCCAGCAGCGCCGCGAAGCCCACCGTGGGCCATCCGCTGAGCCGCTTGGACGGGTCCAGCTCCAGCGCCACCACCATCACGATGACCTGGGCGGTGACGCCGAGCAGCATCGCGCCCCAGCCGCCCAGCGCGACCACACCGGCCAGCAGCAGCGGGCGCAGCACCGCGCCGACGGCGGCGACCAGCAGCACCAGGCCGAGCGTGTCGATGACGTCGGTGCTGCGGACACCGGGCATCAGCCACAGGGTGAAGGTGAGCACCACGAAGGTGGTGACCGCGCTGCGGAAGACCGCCCGGGCCCGGTCGACCACCCGCCGCCAGGCGAACAGGGCACGCAGCTCCGCCCGCCGGTGCCGGACGCCGGGCACCGGCACGGGATCTCGCGGGCTGTCCCCTGTGCTTACGGCCACCGGAAAACGATCGCACAGCCGGTGCGGCTCCCGCTCCTCCCGTAGCGAACGCCACTCACCCAGGTGCGGCGGAACCGGCGCCTGCCCCGGGCCGTCGGACCCCCGTAGCGTCGACTTCCTGGAGGGCACTGTGCGCGTAAAGACGGTTCTGCCGGCGATCCTGTTGGGCACGCTGACCGGCGCGTGTGCCGGCGCGGAGCCCAACGTCATGCAGACCTCGGCCCCGACCTGGACCACCCCCGCCAAGTACGGCTTCACGCTCGACTCCCAGTGCGGCGAACGCGCGCTCATCGGCCGGTTCCAGGTCACCGTGGAGAACAACAAGGTGGTGCGCGCCACCGGTCTGGACGACGCCGCGCGCCGGGCGCTGATGCTGCGCATGGCCGACCTGGTGCCGACGCTGAACGCGCTCGAGGCGGAGGCCGAGACCGCCCGCCGGGACGGCGCCGACGTGGTGGAGATCGTGCGGGACCCGGTGGACCTGCATCCGACCCGCATCAAGATCGATCCGGAGCGGAACGCCATCGACGACGAGGCGTGCTACACGATCGAGGACTACACGATCGGGTTAGCGGGCGGCCCGGCGCCGTCGCCGTCGCGATAGGTTCGGATCTCGGCGAGGGACTGGGGAGGCCCGCATGCGGGTCGTACCCGTCGTTCTGACGGCAGCGCTGCTGCTGACCGGCGCCTGTGACGCGCCGGCCGAGAAGGACGTCGCGCCGGCGCCCCCACCGGCCGCCGCGGCGCAGCGCGTCGTCGGCTACTTCACCGACTGGGGCGTCTACGGCCGCAACTTCCAGGTCCGCAACGTCGACGCCAGCGGGGCGGCCGCCGGGCTCACCCACCTCACCTACGCCTTCGGCAAGGTCACCGACGGCCGCTGCACCACCAGCGACAAGTGGGCCGACTACGAGAAACCGATCGCGGCGGCGGACAGCGTCGACGGCGTCGCGGACGTGGCCGGCAGGGGGCTGCGCGGCAACTTCGGCCAGCTGCGCAAGCTCAAGGCCCGGCATCCGGGCCTGCGGGTGCTCTGGTCCTTCGGCGGCTGGACCGGTTCGAAGGGGTTCACCGCGGCGGCCCGGGACCCCGGCGCCTTCGCCGAGTCGTGCCGCGCCCTGCTCACCGACTCCCGCTGGGCGGACGTCTTCGACGGCATCGACGTGGACTGGGAGTATCCGAACGCCTGCGGGCTGGTCTGCGACACCAGCGGGCCGGGCGCCCTGGCCGGCCTGCTCGCGGCGCTGCGCTCCGAGCTGGGCCCGGCCGCGCTGGTCACCGCGGCGGTGCCGGGTGACCTCGGCAAGCTGACGGCCACCGACTACGCGACCGCGGCCCGCAGCGCCGACTGGCTCAGCGCCATGACGTACGACTTCTTCGGCACCGGGGCCGGGAACGGGCCGACCGCGCCGCACTCGCCGCTCACCGCGTACCCGGGCATCCCGCGGGAGACCGCGACCACCGACGCCGCGGTCGGCAAGCTGATCGAGCTGGGGGTCCCGCCCGCGAAGGTGCTGCTCGGCGTGGGCTTCTACGGCCGGGGGTGGGCCGGGGTCAGCAGCGCGGCCCCGGGCAGCGCGGCTACCGGACCGGCGCCGGGCAGCTACGAGAAGGGCATGGAGGACTACGCGGTGCTGCGCGAGACGTGCCCGCCGACCGGAACGATCGGCGGGACCGCCTACGCGCTCTGTCGCGGCCAGTGGTGGGGCTACGACACCCCGGAGACCATCCGGACCAAGATGGCGTACGCCCGGGGCAGGGGTCTCGGTGGCGCGTTCGCCTGGGAGCTCTCCGGCGACACCGCGGACGCCCAGCTCGTCGGCGCGATGGCCGGCGGCCTGCGGACCCCGAAGTAGCGCCGGGGTCAGCCGATCCGGACCCAGACGTCGTCGAGCGTGCCCTGGAACTGGTCGTTGTCGGAGTAGGCGCCCTTGCCGCCGATGCTCAGCGGGCGGTTGTTGGCCACGGCGAGTCCCGGGGCGAGCGCCCGGTTGCCGCGGACCGCACCGTCCACCAGCACCGTCAGGGCCGACGCGGTGCGCCGGCACTCCACCGCGTGCCAGGTGCCGTCGGCGACCGAGACCGAGCTGGTGACCAGCTTGATCCCGGGGCGGGCGCCGACGAGCACGCAGCTCGCCCGCCCGGCGGCGCCGTCCACCTGGAGCTTGTACTGGCTGCTGGTCGCCGAGTAGCCCTTCTGCAGGATGTTCTGGCCCTTGCTGGTCTGGCTGCGCGAGAGCAGCACCTTGGCGCCGTACGAGATCGGCCGGGTGCCCGGGTTCAGGCGGGACGCGCTGGGGCTCTGCAGGGCCGCGTGCGGGCACTTCGGCTGGCCGCCGCACTTGGCCGGGAAGCGCAGGGCGCGCCCCTGGCCGTGCCGGACCATGCTCACCGTGCCGCCGTTGCGGGTGATCAGGCGCAGCGTGTGGCCGTTGCCGGACTCGTCGGTGACGGTGACGGCCCGGCCGGCGTCGAAGCCGTACCGCGCGACCAGGGTCCCCCCGCCGGCCGCGGCCACCGCGGTCCGGGTGGCGGGGGTGCTGACCTGCTCATGGGCCGAGGCCGCGCCCGGGGCGGCGCCGGCGAGCAGACCGGCAAGAACCGCTGGAACGACGAAAGAACGAGATCGCATGTCCGAATTATTACTTGTCAACCATTTCCGGGGTCACTCAACCGCCTACGACGCATGGCCGATCCTGGTGACTTTTCGGACTAATCACGCCCGGGCGGCGCCCCTACCGGGGGACTTCAGCCGACATGGACTGCGGTCTCGCCGGTCGGCAGGTCCGCCTTGCCGGCCTTGATGAAGATCAACGTGACGATCCCGGCGAGCAGGATCAGCCCGGCCGCCCAGGTGAACGCGTCGGCGTAACCGTCCACCTGCGCCTCCAGCAGCACCCGCGGCGCCGGCGGCTGGTCGGGGGCGGTGAGGTGGCTCGCGACGTACGCCGTGATGGCACTGGTCGCGATCGTGTTCAGCAGCGCGGTGCCCAGCGAGCCGCCGATCTGCTGGGTGGCGTTCAGCGCCGCGCTGGCCGCGCCCGCGTCGTGCTCCGGCACGCCGACCAGCGCCAGGCTGGACAGCGGCACGAAGGTGAAGCCCAGGCCCAGGCCCAGCAGCACCTGCGCGGGCATCAGGTGGGCCCAGAAGGACGTGTCCAGGTCGATGAAGCGCAGCGAGATCATGCCGGCCGCGGCGAGCACCGGCCCGATCATCATCGGGATCTTCGGGCCGATCCGGGGCAGCAGGTTCGACGCCACGGTGGCCGAGATCAGCACTCCGACGGTCACCGGCAGCGAGGCGAAGCCGGCCTCCAGCGGGGTGTAGCCGAGCACGTTCTGCAGGAAGAGCGTCAGGAACAGGAACGCGCCGAACAGGCCCGCGCCGACCAGCATCGAGGTGAGGTAGGCGCCGCCGCGGTTGCGGTCCAGCACGATGCGCAGCGGGAGCAGCGGGTTCCGGCTGACCCGCTCGATCAGCACGAAGATCACCAGCAGCACCAGCCCGCCGCCGATGAACGCCCAGGTGGTGCCGGCGTCCCAGCCCTTGTCCGGCTTGGCGGCCTCGGTGAAGCCGTAGACCAGCGAGGTCAGGCCCAGCGTGACGACCACCGCGCCCGGCACGTCGTACGACGTGTCGCCGTGCGCCTTGCTCTCGGGCACCAGCGGCACCGCCAGGGCCAGCGCGACCAGCGCGATCGGGATGTTGACCAGCAGGCACCAGCGCCAGCTCGCGTACTCGGTCAGCACGCCGCCGAGCAGCAGGCCGACCGCCGAGCCGCCGCCGGCGATGGCGCCGTAGACCGCGAACGCCTTGGCGCGTTCCCGGGCCTCGGTGAAGAGCACGGTGAGCAGGGCCAGCGAGGCCGGGGCGAGCAGGGCGCCGAAGGCACCCTGCAGGGCGCGCGCGCCGAACAGCAGCGGGCCGGTGGTGGCCAGGCCGCCGATCGCCGACGCGGCCGCGAAGCCGAGGGCGCCGACGATGAACGTGCGCTTGCGGCCCCAGTAGTCGGCGATCCGGCCGCCGAGCAGCAGAAGGCCGCCGAAGGCCAGGGTGTAGGCGGTGACGACCCACTGCTGGTCGGCCTCGGTGATGCCGAGGTCGAGCCGCGCGCTGGGCAGCGCGATGTTGACGATCGTGGCGTCCAGCACGACCATCAGCTGGGAGATCGCGATCACGCCGAGCGCGGCCCAGCGCCGGGGATGCGGCTCCGGACGGTGCTCCGGGCGCACCCCTGGGGCTTCTGCGGCAGCAGTCATCGCTCGGTCCTTTCAGCGGTCGGCGGATTCGGCCGCAACGCCGTCACGCGCACCGACCCGACCAGCGCGAGACTACTGAGATCCGGCCCCGGGCACCGGTGCTGAGCTGCGAATGAGACGCGGCTCGCACCCGGCGGGCCTCAGGACGGCGACTCGCTGTCCAGCGGCACCGCGCCGGCCGCCACCAGTCCGAGCTGGACCCCCTGGTTGGGCAGGACGGAGTCGAGCAGCCAGTCGGTGGCCACCCGGACCCGGTTGCCGGGCATCGACAGCAGGTGATAGCCGCGGGTGACCACCTTGGCCGGCAGACCCGACAACGGCACGCCGAGCGGGTTCGCCGCCGAGTCCAGCCCGCCGAGGTCCACCACGAAGCCGAGGTCGTGGTGCTGGTAGGCCCGGCGCCGGCCGCGACCGTACGAGGCGGCGATGTTCTTCGCGACCAGCGCGCCCTGGCGGGTGGCGTGCTGGGCGGTCATCCCGGTGATCTCGCCCGGCCGGGTCAGGTCGGGCACGGCGGCGGCGTCCCCGCAGGCGTACACGTCGGGCCGGCCCGGCACGGTGAGGAACTCGTCCACCACCAGGCGGCCCTGGGCGGTCGCCAGCCCGAGGTCGGCCACCAGCGGGTCCGGCCGGACGCCGACACACCAGATCAGCGACCGGGTGGGCACGAACGAGCCGTCGCTGAGCTCCACCCCGCGTTCGGAGGCCTCCTGGACCGAGGTCTTGAGCAGCAGCTCGACCCCGCGCTCGCGGAGCACCTTGTCGGCGGCGGCGCCGAGCCGGCTGTCCAGCGTCGGCAGCACCCGCTCGGCGGTGTCCAGCAGCAGCCAGCGCGGCCGGCCCCGCAGCGTCTCCCGGCGCCGGGTCAGCGCCTCGGTGAACAGCACCCCCTGGGCCGCCACCTCCGTACCGGTGTAGCCGGCGCCGACCACGACGAACGTGCAGCGGGCCGCGCGCTCGGCCGGGTCGACGGCGATGTCGGCCATCTCGATCTGCCGGGTGATGTGGTCGCGCAGGAACAGGGCCTCGGCGATGCCGCGGAAGCCGTGCGCGTACTCGGTGACGCCGGGTACCGGGAGCAGCTTGTTGACGCTGCCCGCGGCGATGACCAGCCGGTGGTAGCCGAGGGTGCCCTTGCCGCCCTCCGGGTCGACGTAGGAGACCGTACGGGCGTCGAAGTCGAAGCCGTCCACCTCGCCGAGGACGACCTTGACGCCGGGCAGCGCACCCGCCAGCGAGACGGAGACCCGGCGCGGCTCCAGGATGCCGGCGGCCACCTCGGGCAGCAGCGGCAGGTAGAGGAAGTAGTCGGTGGGGTTGACGATGACGATCTCCGCGGCGCCGCGGGCGAGCCGGGACAGCGTGCGGGCGGCCTGGAAGCCGGCAAAACCGGCTCCCACGATGACGATCCTGGGTCGGGCCATGGGTTCCACGTTAGGGCCCGGCCGGCGAGAACCTGGCCACCCGGGCCGACTTCACCGTGGCGGCCGGTGACCGTACCCCGTTTGTGCTGACCTGGCGGCCCTCGCACCTGCCGCCGCCCGAGCCGGTCGACCCGGTCGAGAAGCTCGGCGCCACCGAGGGCAGGGCGAGGCCAAGGCCTGGCGGAAATGGCTGCTGCGGGCGATCGCCGGCAACCCGGCGGAACTGCAGACCATGTACGGCGTGGCCGGCGAGCGCCGCCTCGACGAGTACGTGGCCGACTGGCTCGCCGGCGCCGACGTGGACGGACTGCCGCCGGGCGAGGGCGCGTTCCTGGCCTGCACGTTCTGGCTGGCGGACAACTACGCGCTGAACGGCCGGCACGACGAGGCGCGCGAGGTCTTCGAACGGCTCCTGGCGCTGCGCAACGACGTCGGGCTGCTCTCCGAGGAGTACGACACCGAGGCCGGCCGGCTGGTCGGCAACTTCCCGCAGGCGTTCAGCCACGTGCCGCTGATCGACACCGCGAGGACCCTCACGGACGCGCTGGCGGCCACCGAGGCCCGCGCTCGCGAGGGTCTGCGGCAGGGTTAGCGCACGCCGTGGTGGGCGGGTGTCACCGGACCCGGGGCACGGCGGCCCGCGCGGTCCTTGGATCATCGGCGGCCAGCGCCTGCTGCGCCGCCGCGCGGCACTCGTCGACGGTGTGCGCCGCCAGGGCGGCCCGGACGGCCGGGATCGCCCCCGGTGACATCGACAGGCTGGTCACGCCCAGGCCGGCCAGCACCACCGCGAACGCCGGGTCGGCCGCCGCCTCCCCGCACACGCCGACCGGCCGGCCCAGCGCGGCGCCGGCCGCCGCGCAGAGCGCGAGCAGCGACAGCAGCGCCGGCTGCCACGGGTCGAGCAGGTCGGCCAGCTCGCCGCTGCGCCGGTCGGCGGCGAACGTGTACTGGCTGAGGTCGTTGGTGCCGACGCTGAGGAAGTCGACCGCCTGGAGGATCTCGGCGGCCCGGACCGCGGCGGCCGGCACCTCGATCATCACGCCGACGGTCGGCAGCCCGGCGTCCCGGCACAGCGCGGCGAACTCGGCCGCCTCCGCCACCGTGGTGACCATCGGCGCCATCACCGACACCCGGGCGCGCGAGCCCCGGGCCGCGGCGGCGATGGCGGCGAGCTGGGTCCGCAGGATCTCGGCGTGCCGCCGGACCACCCGCAGCCCGCGGATGCCCAGCGCCGGGTTCGGCTCGTCGGTCTCCCGCAGGAACGGCAGCGGCTTGTCCGAGCCGGCGTCCAGCGTGCGGACGATCACCGGCCGGTCGCCCAGCACGGCGAAGACCTCCGCGTACGCCTCGACCTGCTCGGCCAGCGACGGCGGGTCGAGGTGGTGCTGGAAGAGCAGCTCGGTGCGGAACAGCCCGACCCCCTCGACCGCCAAACCGGCCAGCTCCTCCGCGCAGCCGATGTTGGCCAGCAGCGCGACATGGTGCCCGTCGGCCGTGCTGCCGCGCAGCTCCTCGGCGGGCGCGGCCGGCGACGCGGAGGTGGGCGGCGGGTCGGCGGTGACGCCGACCGAGACCCGGCCCGCGGTGCCGTCGACCGTGACGACCGTGCCGTCGCCGATCTCCAGCGCGCCGCCGCAGGCCACCACCGTCGGCAGGCCCCGGGCTCGGGCCAGGATCGCGGTGTGGCTGACGAAGCTGCCGGCCGAGGTGACCACGGCGAGCACCCGCTCGGGATCCAGCAGCGCGGCGTCGGCCGGCGCCAGGTCGACCGCGACCAGCACGAACGGCCGGCCCGGCTGCGGCAGCGTGGGCATCGGCAGGCCGAGGCAGTGCGCGACCACCCGGTCCCGCAGGTCGTCCAGGTCGGCGGCCCGGGCGGCGAGCACGCCACCGGCGGCGAGCAGGGCGGAGCGGTGGGCGGCCAGGACGGCGGCGACCGCGTGCGGGGCCTCCTGCCCGGCCCGTACGGCGGCAGCGATGCCGTCCCGCAGGACCCGGTCCTCGGCCAGCGAGGCCTGCACCCGCAGGATGTCGCCGCTGGTCTCGTCCGCGGCGGCCGCGGCGCGCTGCCGGATCTCCGCACCCACCGCCTCGACGGCCGCGTACGCGCGCTGGATCTCGGCGGCCGGGTCGGTCACCGGCCGGGGCGGGGGCAGGCGGGGCGGATCGGCCAGCCGGTACGCGGGCCCGGTGGCCGTACCGGCGCTGGCACCCAGGCCCCGCAGCAGCTCAGGCACCGATCACGTCCGGGTCCACGGCCAGCAGGGCGGCCAGGTTGTCCAGGGCCACGGCCGCGCCCGGCCCGTACGCCTCGAGGATCAGCTCCGTGCCGCAGAGCGCACCCAGGCTGAGCAGCGAGAGCACGCTGTCCGCCGGCACCGCCGAGGGGCGCTGGCTGGTGCGTACGGTGATCGGCACCGGCTGCCGGGCCGCGGCCTCGGCGATCCGCGCGGCCGCGCGCAGGTGCAGGCCGGAGCGGCCGGCCAGCAGCACCGTCCGGATCACGGCTGCGCCACCGGGTGCAGCATCGCGAGGACGGCCGCCGGGTCGGTGGCCTCGCGCAGCGCCCGGGCCCGCTCCGGGTCGAGCAGGATGTCGGCGAGCGCGCCCAGCACGGCCACGTGGCCGTCACCGCGGGCCGCGATCGCCACGCACACGCTGACCCGGCCGCCGTCCCAGGCCACGCCGCCGGGGAAACGCAGCACCGCGAGCGCGTCCCGCCGGACCAGCACCCGGGAGACGTCGAGGCCGTGCGGGATGGCAACGCCCTCGCCCAGATAGGTGGACATCGCCCACTCCCGGTCGAGCATCGCCTCCCGGTACGCCGGGTGCACCGCACCGATCTCCTCGAGCACGTCGGCGCAGCGGTTGATGGCGGCGACCCGGTCGACGGCGACCTCGGCCAGCCGCACCGCGCGCCCCTCGAGCACGGGTCGGACATTGGTGGTCATCCGGCCAGCCTGACCAGGGCGCGTCCCAGCACTCCGCCATTGTCACCGGATTCCCACGTCGCCACCAGGGCTTTCAGGTCATCTTGCGGGGCACAGCCGACCAGGTCGGCGACCGAACCGTCCGGTGCCGCGTTGGTGACGATGAGCACCCCGTCCACCCGCTGGTCCGCGAACACCTGCCGGGCCCGGACGACCGGGCCGCACCCCAGCGGGCCCTCGTCCACATAGCACAGCGCCACCCCGAAGAGCCGCTGGAAGACGGCGGCGAGCAGGTTGCAGCCCGGGTCGTCGGGCAGCCACCGCAGCGCGGCGGCGGTGCGGCCGAGCGACTCGATGACCGCCCGCTCGAAGCACACCCGGCGCAGGTCGGCCGCGCGCCCCGGGTCCAGCACGGCGACCAGCCGGCGACGCTGCGCGGCCGGCAGGATGTCGAGCAGCACGCCGAGGTACTCGGGGCTGATCCGGCCGAGTTGCTGGCGGGCCCGCTCGGCCGGCAGCGCGGCCAGCACGGCGGCCGCCTCGATCATCGGCAGCAGCGCCAGCTCGGCGCCGAGCCGGCCGTCGTCCAGGTGCCGCAGCAGGCCGGCCCGGCGGTCCGGGTCCGCGGCAAGCAGCAGCCGGGCGAGCAGCCTGCCGTCCATCGCGGCGAGCAACCGCACGACGCGGTCCTTCGGCATCGACAGCAGCGTGGTGACCGCGCGCCGCGGCGGGGTCGCGCGGAGCATCGTGAGCACGTGCTCGGTGGGCACGGAGCCGAGCACGGTCAGCCGCCCGGCGTGCCGACGACCGGGCCGCCGTGCCGGACCGCGGCGACGACCTGGGCCACCCGGGGGTCGCCCAGGAACATCCGGAAGCCGACCACCACCGCGCCGGGCGCGCCGGCCCGGGCCCGCTCTGCCAGCCCGGCCTGGCAGAGCACCACGTCGGCGTCGGCCGGGATCGCAGCGACCGGGTGGTGCTCGACCAGCACGGGCAGCTTGCGCAGCTCCCGCCGGAGCTGCGCGGCCAGCATGACGCTGCTGCCCATGCCCGCGTCGCAGGCGACCACGAGCTTGCGGACCGCGGCGCCGTCGATGCTGCTCACTGCTCCGCCACCGGTTCCTCCTCCGCGGCGGCGGCCGACCGGCCGAAGCCGAGCAGCGCCGCACCGACCACGAAGGACACCACGGCCGCGACGGCCACCCCGGCGAGCACCCCGAAGTAACCGCCGCGCGGGGTCTCGGCCAGGTAGGCGAAGATGCTGCCCGGCGACGGGGTGGCGACCAGGCCGGCGCCGGTGACCATGAAGGTCAGGATGCCGGCGCCGCCGCCGCAGATGGCCGCGAGCACCATGGCGGGCTTCATCAGCACGTACGGGAAGTAGATCTCGTGGATCCCGCCGAGGAACTGGATCGTCATCGCCGCCGGCACGCTGGGCCGCAACGACCGCGGCCCGAACAGCAGGTACGCCAGCAGGATGCCGAAGCCCGGCCCGGGGTTGGTCTCCAGCAGGAACAGGATGGACTCGCCGGTGCGGGCCGACTCGGCCACGCCCAGCGGGCCGAGCACGCCGTGGTTGATGGCGTTGTTCAGGAACAGCACCTTGGCGGGCTCGATCAGCAGCGCCGCGCCGGGCAGCAGGTGGTGCGTCACCAGGAAGGCCACCCCGTCGCCGGCCGCCCGGGTGAAGACGCGGACCACCGGGCCGATCGCGGCGACCCCGGCCAGCGCCGCCACGGCGCCGACCAGGCCGGCGGTGAAGTTGTCCACCAGCATCTCGAAGCCGGGCCGGATCCGGTCGGCGGTGAGCCGGTCGACCTGCTGCAGCGCGTACGCGGCGAGCGGGCCGACGAGCATCGCGCCGAAGAACATCGGCACGTCCGAGCCGACCACGATGCCGATGGTGGCCACCGCCCCCACGACCGCGCCCCGCTGGCCGTGCACCATCCGGCCGCCGGTGTAGCCGATCAGGATCGGCAGCAGCACGTGCACCATCGGGTCGACGAGCACGGCGAACCGCTCGTCCGGCAGCCAGCCCGAGGGGATGAAGAGGGCGGTGATCAGGCCCCAGGCGATGAAGGCCGCGATGTTGGGCATCACCATGCCCGCGAGGTGCCCGCCGAACCGCTGCACCCGGGCCTTGACGCCGGAATCCTGCGCAGCCGGTGCGTACTGCTCCGCCACGGAGCACTCCTAACGGGATGCGGGACGGTGACGAGTCGGTCTGTTTTACCGACGGGACCACCGACTGTCAACGGTCCGGAACGCGGTGACCGTTCGGGCACACCGAATCAGCCGAACGTCCTGTCACCCGCCGCCCGGGATCCGCGCGTCTTTGTGGCGTACGCGCATCGGCCGGTGCCGGCGGCAACGGGGGGCACCGGCCGGGTTCGGAGACGAGAGACGTGAGCGTTACCGCGGTGATTGACCGGCCGCTGTACGCTCACGTCTCCTTCCGAACGCCGATCGGACCACGGGGAATGGACGACGCACACGACCGTGCCTACGCGGATTTCGTTCGTGAGCGCTCCCACGCCCTGCTCCGGTCCGCCTTCCTGCTGACCGGCGACCAGCACCTCGCCGAGGATCTCGTGCAGGAGGCGCTGGCCCGCACCCACCGGGCCTGGTCCCGGCTGGAGCGCCCGAGCAACGCCGAGGCGTACGCCCGCAAGGTCATGTATCACGCCCAGGTCTCCCTCTGGCGGCGGCCGAAGGTCGCCGAGGCGCTGCCCGGCGACGGCCTGGAACGGCACGGCGGCAGCACCGACGACCCCGCCGAGGCCACCGTCCGCCGGGTCACCCTGCAGCGGGCGCTGCTCACGCTGAGCCCGAAACAGCGCGCGGTGATCGTGCTGCGGTACTTCGAGGACCGCACCGAGGCAGAGGCCGCCCAGCTGCTCGGCGTCTCGGTCAGCACCGTCAAGACCCAGTGCGCCCGGGGTCTGGACCGGCTCCGCACCCTGGTGCCCGACCTGCGGTTGCTGGCCGACGTGCACGAGGCCGGCCGATGACCGGGCCCGATCCGCTGCGCGACGAGCTGCGCGAGCTGGCCGACACGGTCACACCCACCGACCTGTACGAGCGCACGCTGACCCGCTCGCGCCGGATCGGGCGCCGGGAGGCCGTGGTGGGCACCACGGCCGCAGTCGTCGCGCTGGCCCTGCTCGGCAGCGGTCTGTGGCAACTGCCCCGGACCGGCCCCGCGCCGGTCAGGCCGGCGGCGGCCCCGGCGCTCGCCTCCTCGGCGGCCGCACCGGTCGCACCCACCGCCACCGGCGCGCCGGCCCAGGGCTCGCAGTCCACGAAGGGGTCCGGCCCGGCCCGGCCCCGCCCCGCGCGCACCACCGCCGACCCGCGCTCCACCGCCCTTGCCGACCTGCCGGGACGCGTCTTCTACACCGACCCGGGCGACGCCGGCCGGCTGGTCCGGCTGACCCCCGGGGAGCAGCCGGAGACGGTGCTCGCCGAGCCGTACGCCACCGTCGGGGTCTCCCCCGACGGCGAGCGGGTGGCCTACGTGACGGACGGTGCCCTGATGGTGGTGGACACCGGCGGCGGCGACCCGCGGCAGGCGTACCCGGGCACCGCCTCGGCCGCGCAGGCCCCGGCCTGGTCACCGGACGGCGGCCGGCTGCTCATCGGCGCCGCCGAGCCGGGCGTGCTGGACGTCGCCACGGGCACGCTGACGCCGCTGCCGAGCGGCCTGGACGGGCGGCAGTTCCGCTGGTCCGGCGACGGTTCCCGGCTGGTCTACGCCACCGCCGGCTGCGGGCTGGAGGTGGCCGAGGCGGACGCGCAGACGGGCACGCCGGTGCCCGGGTCCGGCGACCCGGCCGGCCGCACCGCCTGCCGCCCGGTCAGCGTCGACGCCACCGGCGACCTGGTCACGGTGCGGCTCGAGGAGTCCGCGCCGGAGGAATTCGCGCGCGGAGACGCGGCGGCACCGGCCGACGCGGTGCTGGACACGGTCACCGGCGACATCGTCGAGCTGCCCGTATCCGGCAAGATCATCGGTGCCGTCTTCAACCCGGACGGGTACCTGCTGGTCCGCTCGGTCCGGCACGGCACGCACCGGCTCTGGTTGTTCGCGCCCGACTTCACCCTGGTGCTGCGGGCCCGCGAGCCGGCCGCGCTCAGCGGGCTCGGCCTGCTGGCGTACACCCGCTGAACGCGCTGTCGGCCGGCCCGGATGATGCGACGATGATCCGCGATGGTCGCTTCGGAGGAGACCACACCGCCGGCCTGGTGGCGCCGCGCCCCGGCCGTGGTGGCCGTCGTGGTGCTCATTCTCGGCGTTGAGCTGGTCGTCGGCTGGTCGGCGCTGGACGAGGCGATCCGGCAGCTGCGCACCCCGGCCTGGAACTGGGTCGCGGGCGCCGTGCTCGCCGAGATCGCCTCGATGGGCACGTACGCGCGGATGCAGCAGGCGCTGCTGCGCGGCGCCGGCACCTCCGTCCCGGTCCGCCGGCACGTGGCGCTGGCGTACGCGGCACACTCGCTGAGCGCGACGCTGCCCGGCGGGCCCGTCTTCTCCACCGCCTTCAACTTCCGGACGCTGCGCCGCTACGGCGCCTCGTCGGCGGTCGCCTCCTGGTGCATCGCGCTCAGCGGGGTGCTGTCGGCGGGCGCGCTGGTGGTGATCGGCGCGGTGTTCGGCATCCTGACCCGCAGCACCGGCAGCTGGCAGACCCTGGTCGGCTACATGGGCGGCGCGCTGGTGGTCGCGTTCCTGGTGCGCCTGGTGGCCAAGCACCCGGAGCTGCTGATCGGACCGGCCCGGCGGATGCTCAGCGGCGTCAACCGGGTGCGCCGGCGACCCGCGGGGTCCGGGCACGCCCGGCTGGTGAGCTTCGTGGACCAGCTGCGCTCGGTGCGGGTCCGCCCGGCCGACTTCAGCTTCGCGGTCGTGCTGGCCGTGGCGAACTGGCTGCTGGACGCGCTGTGCCTGTGGATGTGCTGCATCGCGGTCGGCGCCACCGACATCCATCCCGCGCAGCTGGTCATCGCGTACTGCGCGGGGATGGCCGCGGCCAGCCTGCCGATCGTGCCGGGCGGGCTCGGCGTGGTCGACGGCGCGCTTGTCCTCGGCCTGGTCGCGGGCGGCCTGACCAGCAGTTCGGCGCTCGCGACGGTGGTGCTCTACCGGCTGATCAGCTTCGGCTTCATCATCGGTACGGGCTGGCTGGTCTGGCTGATCATGCGGGCTAGGGCAGGTACTCCTCGGGGCGTGCCGGTGTAGCCGCGGCGCCACCGCGTTTGCCGAAGAGCTTCCAGCCGCGCTTCTTCTTCTCCGGCGCCCGGACGCTCTCGCCGTTGAGCACCGCGAGCCGGTGCTGCGCGACCGGGTTCTCCGGCTCCAGCCGCAGCGAGATCAGGAACGCCTGGCGGGCCTGGTCGGCGTGGCCCATCGCGTCCAGCGTCACGCCGTGAGTGAAGTAGTAGTGCGCCTCGTTGGGCTCCAGCCCGATCGCGGTCCGGGCGGCCTGCTCCGCGTCCGCGTACTGGCGGTCGGCGGCCAGCAGGGACCAGGCGACCCGGTCGTGCCAGAGCGGGTTCTTCGGCTCGACGATGACGGCCCGGTAGGCCATGGTCACCGCCTCCTCGTGCCGGCCGAGCAGCGTGAGCGCGCGGCTCGCGGTGGCCAGCGGGCGGGGGTCCTCGGGCACCAGGGCGATCGCCCGGTTGGCCGCCTCCAGCGCCCGGTCCACCTCGTCCAGCACCAGCCGGATGCGGGCCAGCAGGATCCAGCCGGCCGCGGACTCCGGGTCGGCGGCCAGCACCGGCTCGAGGTGCGCCGCCGCGGCCGCGGGGTCGACCCGCTCGAACAGGGCGGCGGCCCGCGCGACCCCGATCTCCGTCGGCGTGCTCAGCCCGGGCCCGCCGGGCTGCTGCACCCGCGGTCGCGCCGCGTCCAGGTCGGTCATCGCCCTGCTCCGGAGTTAAAGCTCACACCGTCATCATCGGCACGCCGGGCGCTATTCTGAGCGGTTTCCGCGAAACCCACCCAGCAGGAGCACCCCCGCCAGCGCCAGGCAGGCCGCCGCCCCGGCCGGCGCCCGGCAGGCCAGCAGCACGGTCCCGATCAGCACCATAACCAGCGCCGGGACCACCATGGTCCGGTTGCCCGAACTGCGCCGGGCGCGCCGTGGGCGGAGCGGCTTCAGCGCGGCCAGCTGCTGCCTCGCCGCGGCGTGCCGCGGGTCCCGGGCGAGCACCGCGAACAACGTGCGCCGGGCCCGGCCGCGGTCGCCGAGACCGGCCTGGGCCGCGGCCAGGATCAGCAGCCGGTCGACCCCGGCCGGCTCCAGCTCGGCGGCGGTCCGGGCGGCTTCCTCGGCTTCGGCGAACCGCCCGGCGGTGAGCAGGGCGCGGGCCCGCCGGTCGTACCCGGCGGCGTCGAGGTCTCGGGTCACCCGCCTGACGTCGGCAGCCACCCCGCCGACCTGAGGTGGTCGTGCGGCTCGATGTCGGGCACCGAGGCGTACGCCCGCACCGGGAACGTGCCGAAGCCGGACACCCGGGGCGGTGCGGCCGTGAACCGGGCACCCGTGGGCGGCAGGTTCTCCAGGCCGGTGAGGTGTTCCACGATCGGGATGCCGGCGGCGAGCAGCAGCGTGTGCGCGGGCCGGGGCCCGGCGGGCGTCATGTCGTCGATGTTGATCGCGTCGATGCCGACCAGCGCGGCGCCGTGGTCGACCAGCCACTGCGCCCCGGCGCCGCTGAGGTACGGCGCTTCGACCGCGTACTCCGGGGTGGCCCAGTGCCGGTCGCCGCCGGTGTGCAGCAGCACCGCCCGGCCCGCCACGGCCAGCCCTTCCAGCGCGTCGACGCCGACCTCGCGGACGCCGCTGCCCGCCGTACGGACCACGACGGCGGGCAGGTCGGCGAGCCGTTCCAGGGGCAGGCCGGCCAGGTCGGCGCCGTCGGGGTAGCGGTGGAACGGGCTGTCCAGATAGGTGCCGGTGTTGCCGACCATGGTGATCCGGTCGATGGCGAACTCGGTGCCGGGGGCGTACACCCCGCGGGACGCCTCCCGGGTCAGGTGCGGGGTGATCTCCGGGACCGGCAGCCCGGGCAGCGTGACCAGGCCCGCGCCGATGACGTGGCTGAGCTCCACCCAGCGCCGCCGGTCCGGGTCCGCCGGGCCGGCCGGGGTGCCCTGGTGCGGCTCGGCGAAGATCCGGACGTGGCGCACCTCGACCCGGTCGACCCCGGACAGCCGGCACGCCGCCACGAACAGCGCGGCGATCTCCGCCTCGGCCGGCTCGGCGTGCGGCACGTCCACCCGGAAGGCCTGCGCGTGCAGGCCGCCGCCCGCGCTGAACGTGACGGTGGCGTCGAACTCGGCCCGGTGCTGCAGCACAATGTCTCCCCTGCTAGGTGAGCTCGATGACGGCTTCCACGAGCAGCCAGACGCCGAAGATAGCGAAGAGCGCGGCGGCGCCGTACTTGATGGCCTTCTCCGGCAGGTGCCGGCCGAGCAGCCGGCCGACCAGGATGGCCAGCGCGTCCGCGGCGACCATGCCGAGGGTGGAGCCGAGCCAGGTGCCGAACCAGCCGTGCTGGGTGGCCAGCGTGATGGTGGCGAGCATCGTCTTGTCGCCCAGCTCGGCGAGGAAGAACGCGCCGCCGACGGCCAGGATCGCCGACCCGGTCGAGCGTTCGGCCTTGGTCTTCTCCTCGTCGGTGAGCTTGTCACCGCGCAGCGTCCAGGCGCCGAAGGCGAGGAAGGCGAGGCCGGCGACCAGCGAGATCCAGCCGGTCGGCAGGGCGGCGCCGAGGCCGTAGCCGATGCCGACCGAGACGGCGTGCACGATCGCGGTGGCGACGGTGATGCCGATCAGCACCGGCACGGTCTTGAAGCGGGTGGCGAAGGTCATCGCCATGAGCTGGGACTTGTCACCCAGCTCGGCGACGAAGATCACCGCGAAACTGACCGCGGTGGCGGCGAGGAAACCGTCCATGAGAACTCCCGGTGAGCGGCAGACCGGGACTCGGGCGCGGGGCGACCTCGACCCGGCCGGCATGAAGACGCGGCCAAGTCGAAGGTCTCGCTCGCCCCGGAGAACCGAGGCCGCGTGGCCGGGCTCTCGGACCGCAGAGCCAGTATGTCGACCACGACGTTGGGAGCTACTCCCCTTCGCAAAAGCCACCCTACCGGGGCGGGCCGCCGATCCGATCACGCCGGCCGTGTGAGCCTGCAGACAGCGCCGGGACCAGCCGAGCGGCTGGTCCCGGCGCGTGCGGCCCGGCTAGCGGATGTGCTGCTGCAGCTCGAGGCGGGTCTGCAGGGCCCTGCTCCCGGCTCGCTCGGTGGCACCGGCGGCCGCGGCCGGGGTCGGGTCCGGCGGCGCGATCGGCTTGCAGCGCTTATCCGCCCGGTCCGCCTTCACCCGCCGGGGCAGTGCGCCCGTCGCCAGGTAGTCGGCGATCGTGTTGTCCACGCAGGCGTTGCCGAACAGCGAGCCCGCGTGGGTGGTGCCGCCGACGCCCTCGATCAGGGCCGAGCGCGGGAAGCGCTTGCGGACCTCCAGGCTGCCGGAGAACGGGGTGGCCGCGTCCAGGGTCTCGCTGATCAGCAGGACCGGCGGGGCCGCGAGGCCGCTGACCCGCACCGGCTCGCCGGCGGGCGCGGCCCAGTCCCGGCAGGGCGCGTTGTACCAGGCGTTGCCCCACGTCTCGAACGGCGCGCTCCGGTGCACCCGCCAGTTGTCCCGCTGCCAGCGCCGCCAGGAGGCGGGCCACTGCACGTCGGTGCACTGCACCGCGAGGTAGATGGCGTAGTTGTTGTCGGCGCCGGCCTTCTCCGGGTTGGCGTCGTCGAAGAGCTTCCGCAGCGCCGCCGGGTCCTTGTCGTTGACCCAGCTCGCGAACGCCGCCGCGACCGTCTCCCAGCCGAAGACGTAGTAGCCGGCCTGGAGGAAGACGTCGGTCAGCTCGGCCGGGCCGATGACCCCGTCGGCCGGCTTGCGGGCCAGCTTCGCCTGCTCGGCGTAGAACAGCTTCTCGACCCGCTTCGCGGTGTTGCCGAGGTGGTAGACGTCGTCGTGGTCGGCCACCCAGCGGAAGTAGACCTTGATGTTGCGGTCGAACGCGATGTCCTGGTCCAGGTTGGCGTCGTACCAGACCCGGTCCGGGTTCACGTTGCCGTCGAGCACCATCCGGCGGACCCGCTGCGGGTAGCGGGTGGCATACACCTGGCCGAGGTACGTGCCGTACGAGAAGCCGTAGAAGTTGATCTGCTCCGCGCCGAGCGCGGCCCGCAGGGCGTCCATGTCGCGCACGGTGTCGGTGGTCCGCAGGTGCCGGAGCAGCGCGCCGCCGTTCTTGGCGCACGCCGCCGCGTAGCCCTTGGCCCGGGCCAGCCAGGCCTTCTCGATCGCCCGGGTGCCGGGCAGGTACGGCGGCCGCGGATACCGCAGGTACTTGATGTCGCAGGTGAGCGCCGGCTTGCTTGCACCGACGCCACGCGGGTCGAAGCCGATCCAGTCGTACGCGGCGCCGGCCTGCTTCGGGACCAGCTCGCCGAGCACCGACAGCGACCGGCCGGCGCCGCCGGGGCCGCCGGGGTTGATCAGCATGACGCCCTGGTACCGGCTGTCCGGCACCGAGTGCTTGATCCGGGAGACGGCCAGCTTGATGGTCCGGCCGGCCGGCGCCGAGTAGTCCAGCGGGACGGTGAGGAAGCCGCACTCGGCCGACCGGGCCTTGAGGGTGTCGTTCTCGCACGCGCCCCAGGAGATCGCGGGGTACCCGGAGGTGCCGCGTGGCGGCTCCGCCTGCGCGCCGGACGCGACGGCCGCGCCGCCCAGCGCCAGCGCGAACGTGGCGGCAGTCGCCAGAAGTCTCTTCATGCCCAGCCCTTCGTGTCGGTTCGCCCCATATGCTCCGGCGCGGACGACTGCTTAACAGCCGTCCACGCCGGGGGGTTACCACGAAAGAGCTGGTCGACCGGGCCCGCCGGAGCCGCCGGGCGGCCGGCGCGACCCGAGCCGGCCACCCGGACGCGCGGCGCGGGAATGCCACGTGAACTATGACCGAAATGTAACGTTGCGGTTATGGACTGGCTGCATCCCCTGATGGGGACCACCACCATGGACGGCCGGGCACCCCAGGCGTACATGGTTGCCCTGCAGCACGTCGTGGTCACCCTGGACGGCGACCCGGCCTGGCGGCGCTGGTGGGACGCGGCCGGCGTACCGGAGTGTGAGCTGGGGATCGTCGCCGAGGGCCCGCTTGATCACCTGCGCCCGAGCGCCGACATCTGCAAGGTCAGCGGCAAGCTGCGGGCCAACTTCACCTGCGCCGCGCCGGACGCCGACAGCCGCCGGCCGACGGAGCTGTTCCCGCTGGCGGTGCACGAGGTCACCGGCATGTTCGAGGTGATCCGCGAGGCGATGGGGCTGGGCGCGCTGCCGCCGGTGCCGCCGCTGCCGGACCTGCCGGACGACGCCCGCGAGCTGGCGGTGACCCGCCGGGCGCTGCCGCCGGAGACCGGCGAGGTGGACCCGCAGGGCTACCTGACCCTCACTCAGATCCGGGAGTTCTTCGGCGAGGAGACCCCGCCGGCCCGGTGAGTTCCTCGCCGCCGACCCGTTCCGGCCGGTGGGCGCCGGGCAGGCGCTGCCGGGGCAGGGCGGGCAGGGTCGGGGTCACCACCACCGCGGCGCCGCCCAGCCCGATGCCGGCGTAGACCACCGGCGCCGTGCGGCGCAGCGCGAGCCCGGAGCCGAGGCCGGCCAGGACCGCGGCCCCGGCCGCGGCGAGGCCGATCCACACCCGGAGCATCGGTACGCCGAGCAGCGCCGGAAGGTCCCGGGCGGCGAGATAGCCCAGCACGCCCAGCCCGACCGTGCCGATCGTCGGGGCGAACAGCCGCTGCCACGCCCCTTCGCCGTTCGGGCTGCGGTTGAGGAACAGCAGCGCCGCCAGCGAGGTCGCGGTCAGCACCGCCAGGATGCCCAGCCCACCGGCCGTGCCCAGCCCGCGCCCCGGGACCAGGCCGGCGTACGCGCACCCGCCGAGCGCCGCCCCGAGCACCGCCGACTGCGCGAGCGAGGCCACCGCCGGGGTACGGCCGAACGCCGCGGGCAGCACCCGTTCCCGGCCCAGCGCCACCAAGTGACGCACGATCACCTGGTGCAGCGCCAGCGCCGCCGCCAGCAGGCCGGTGACCAACGTGACCCGGCCCAGGGTGACGGCCCAGGGCGCCAGCCGGTCCGCCGCCAGGCCGACCATCAGCTCCGGCCCGCGGGCACCGGCCAGCGCCACGATCCGGTCCGGGCCGGCCGCCACGCCCATCGCCCACGCCGCCGCCCCGGTGAGCACAGTGGTCAGCACGACGCAGAGGTACGTCGCCCGGCGCGGGTGCCGCGTCTGGTCGCCGTAGCCGGCGGCCGTCTCGAAGCCGACGAAGCTCAGGGCCGCGCCGACCAGCAGCAGGCCCAGCACCGGACGCGGCACGTCGGCCAGCGCGGCGGGTGACACCGTCGTCCAGGCCGATCCGGCGCCGGACGGGTGCAGCAGGTTCGCCGCGCCGTACCCGACGATCACCACCGTCTCCCCCAGCACCAGCACCGCGATCAGCCAGGCCGTGACGGCACCCCGGACCAGGCCGCAGCCCGCCACCACGGCCCAGCAGCCGGCCGCGACGGCCCACCACGGCACGCCGACGCCGAACCAGGTGTCCAGCAGCGGCGCCGCGGCCGCGCCGGCCAGGCCGTAACACGCGAGCTGGAGGGTGGCGTAGGAGAGCAGCGCCAGCCAGGCGGCGGCGAGACCGAGCGGGCGGCCCAGGCCCCGGGCGACGACGGAGTACAGCGGGCCGGGGTGCGGCATCCGCCGGGCCGCCGCGAGGTAGCCGGACGCGAAGGTGAGCAGCAGCAGGCCGAGGCCGGCGAAGAGCAGCGGCTCGGCGGTCAGGCCTGCGGCGTACCCGGCCGGCACCACGCCGCTGACGACGGCCAGCGGAGCCGTGACGGCCAGCGCGAGCAGGACGACGGGCGCGCCGGCGAGCCGCCCGGCGGCCGGTGGGTGAGGCGGGGGCACCGCTTCATTGACACCCGGACCGGCCGCCGTTGACAACCACTAGTGATCAATTACTAACTGATAGTGACAAGATTGGCACATCACGGCTCGATGATGATCTTCCGGCCCACCCCGGCCCGGAACTGGTCGAGCGCCTCGGCGTAGCGGTCCAGCGGGAACCGGTGGCTGATGAAGACCTCCGGCGGCAGCACCCCCGCCGCCATCAGCTCGCCGGCCCGGTCGAAGCTGTGCAGCACGGCCATCGAGCCGGTGATGGTGATCTCGCGCCGGTAGATCTCGTACGGCTCGATCTCCACCCGCGCGTCGTACCCGGCGACCCCGAACTGCAGGAACGTCCCGCCCCGGCCGACCCGGGCGAGCCCGTCGCGGATGGCCGGCGCGGCGCCCGTGCAGTCGATCACGATGTCCCAGCCGCGCGGCGCGTCCAGCTCGGCGGCATCGGTCACCGCCGCGCTGCAGCCGAGCCGCTTGGCCGTCTCCAGCCGGTCCGGGTTGAGATCCACCATGGACACCGTGGCCGCGCCGGCCCGCTTGGCCAGCTCCAGCATCATCAGCCCCATCGTGCCGGAGCCGTAGATCAGGAAGTTGTCGGCCAGCCGGCGGGGCAGCACGTCGAAGCCGCGTACCGCGCAGGAGAGCGGCTCGATCAGCGCGGCGTCCCGGGCCGGCAGGTGCGCCGGCAACGGGAACAGGTTCGCCATCGGGGCGGCCACGAACTCGGCGGCGGCCCCGCTGCGGGACACCCCGATCGCGTTCCAGTTCTCACACTGGTTGCCGCGGGACCGCTTGCAGTAGTAGCAGTACCCGCAGTAGAGCGACGGGTCGACCGCGACCTGGTCGCCGACCGCGTAGCCGTCGACCCGCGTCCCGATCGCGACGATCTCGCCGGCGAACTCGTGGCCCGGCACGATCGGGAACGCGGGCGCGAACTCGCCGTCCATGATGTGCAGGTCGGTGCCGCAGATCCCGACCGCGGCCGGCTTGACCACCACGTCGTACGGCCCCGGGGTGGGATCCGGCACGGTCTCCACCGAGATCGTGCCGGGGGTGACAACGACGGCTGCCTTCACTTGACCGCTCCCATCGAGAGTCCGCGGACCAGCTTGTTCTGGGCCACCCAGCCGGCCAGCAGCACCGGCAGCGAGAGCAGCACGGCCGCGGCGGACAGGTCGGCGAGGAACGGGCCCCGGCCGGAGATGAAGCCGAGCAGGAAGATCGGCGCCGTGCTGGCGTTGGTGTCGGTCAGGTTGACCGCCAGGAAGAACTCGTTCCAGGTGAAGATGAAGCAGATCAGCGCGGTGGCGGCCAGGCCGGGCGAGACGATCGGCAGCACGATCTTCCGAATCGAGGTGATCAGGCCGGCGCCGTCGACCTCGCCGGCCTCCAGCACCTCGCGCGGCACCTCCAGCAGGAACGACCGCATCATCCAGATCGCCAGCGGCAGGTTCATCGACGTGTAGAGGATGACCATCGTCCAGATGTTGTCCTTCATGCCGATCTTCACCGTCAGCAGGTACACCGGCAGTACGGCGGCGACCACCGGCATCATCTTGGTGGAGATGAAGAAGAACAGCGCGTCGCTCCACTTGGCGACCGGCCGCAGGCTCAGCGCGTACGCCGCCGGGGTCGCCAGCACCACCACCAGCAGCGTGGAGAACACGCTGGCCATCAGCGAGTTCAGCAGGAACGGCGTGATGTTGCTGTCGAAGACGTTGGCGAAGTGGTCGAGCGTGGGCGTGAAGAACCAGACCGGCGGGTTGGTGGTCACGTCCTTGGCCTGCTTGAGGCTGGTCAACAGCATCCAGATGACCGGGAAGACGAAGATGATCCCGGCGATCCAGGCCACCACGCCCCAGGCCGCGTCCCCGATCTTCCGCCGGCTCGCGGTAGCGGTGCTCATCGGCCCTCCTCCACCCGGAACAGACCCGAGATGACCCGCAGGGCGAAGGTCGCCACGATGATCGTCAGGATCACCACGACGACGCCGGCCGCGGAGGCCTCGCCGTACTCGAACTTGCTGAAGATGGTCTGGTAGATCTCGTACGGCAGGTTGGTGGTCGCCGTGCCGGGACCGCCCTGGGTGATCGTGTAGATCGCGTCGAACGTGTTCACCAGGTAGATCGAGCCGAGCAGCGCGCCCAGCTCCAGGTACTGCCGCAGGTGCGGCAGCGTCATCCGGGTGAAGATCCGCCAGGCGTTGGCGCCGTCCACCCGGGCCGCCTCCAGCACGTCGTTGCTCTGCGACTGCAGACCGGCCAGCAGGATCAGCATCATGAACGGCGTCCACTGCCACACCAGCGTGGTGATGATGGCGGTCTTCGGGTACGAGGTCGCCCACGCGGTGCTGCCCCCGAAGATGCCGTTGATCAGGCCGTAGTCCGGGTTGTAGATGCCGTGCTTCCAGAGCAGCGCGGCCGCCACCGGCATGATCAGGAACGGCGTGATCAGCATGGTCCGGACGATGGACCGGCCGAGGAACTTGCGATCCAGCAGGATGGCCAGGGCCAGCCCCAGGATCATCGAGAAGATGACCGCGCCGGCCGTGAGCAGCACCGTGTTCAGCAGCGCGGACCGCAGCCGGTCATCGGTGAGCACAGTGACGTAGTTGTCGAAGCCGACGAACTTCTTCGAACCCGGGCGCAGCGCGTTCCAGCTCAGCGTGGAGAAGTAGATCGTGACCAGGAACGGCACCTGGGTCACGATGATGGCGAAGACGAGTGCGGGCAGCAGCGGCGCGCGCCGCACCCAGCGTTCCTTGGCGCCCCCCTTGCGGGAGACGGGCGGCGGTGCCTGCGTCTGCTCGTCCGCCCGGGTGATGACGTCGGTCATTTCTGGCCTTCCGGTCGGTGCGGGGGTGCCGCCGCAGCGGCACCCCCGCGGGCACTACTTGTAGTTCTTCGCCACTGCCTCGGCGAGTTTCTGTCCGTCGTTCAGTGCCTCGTCGACCGTCTTGCTGCCGGCGAGGGCGGCGCTGAGCTCCTGCGAGAGCTTGGTGCCGAGGTCCGCGAACTCCGGGATGCCGACGAACTGCACGCCCAGCGCGGGCCGGGGCTGCAGGCCGGGGTTGGTCGGGTTGGCGTTCTCGATCGAGCCGAGCGTGATGTCCGCGAAGGCCTTGGCGGACTCCTTGTACTCCGGGATCGAGTACGTCGAGGTGCGCTTACCGGACGGCAGCCGGGACCAGCCGAGCTTCTCGCCGACCAGCTTCTCGTACTCCTTGCTGGTCGCCCACGAGATGAACTTCCAGGCGTTGTCGGACTTCTTGGTGGTCTTGGGCATCGCGAACGCCCAGGTCCACAGCCAGCCGGAGTACTCGGTCTTGTTGACCGGCGCGTACGCGTAGCCGACCTTGCCGGCGACCTTGGACGAGTTCGGGTCCTCGAGCGTGCCGGCCGCGGAGGTGGCGTCGTACCACATGGCCGCCTTGCCCTGGCCGAACGTGTTCAGGCACTCGGTGAAGCCGGCCTGCGGGGCGCCCGCCTCGCCGTGCTTCTTGACCAGGTCGACGTAGAAGTTGGCGGCTTCCTTGAACTCCGGCGCGTTGACCTTCGGCGTCCAGTCCTTCTCGAACCAGGTGCCGCCGTAGGTGTTGACCACTGTGGTCAGCGGGGCGAACATCTCGCCCCAGCCGGGCAGGCCGCGCAGGCAGATGCCGGCGACGCCCTTGTTCTTGTCGTCGAGCTTGGCGGCGAAGTCCGCGACCTGCGCCCAGGTCGGCTTCTCCGGCATGGTGAGGCCCTTGGCCTCGAACATCTCCTTGTTGTACATGAGGAACGACGACTCGCCGTAGAACGGCGCCGCGTACATCTTGCCGTCGTCGCTGGTCAGCGATTGCACCATCGGCTTGATCAGGTCGGCGGTGTCGTACGCCGCGTCGGCGCCCGCCTGCGTCGACAGTTCGTGCAGCCAGCCGTTCTTCGCCCAGATCGGCACCTCGTACGCGCCGACGGTGACGGCGTCGTACTGCCCGCCCTGGTTGGCGACGTCCTGGGTGACCTTGTCGCGCAGCTCGTTCTCGGGAAGGATCGTGAACTTGACCGTGACGCCGCTCTGCTTGGTGAAGTTGTCGGCGGTGAGCTTCTGGATGTCCTCCATCTGCGGGTTGCCGACCATGAGCACGGTGATGGTGTTGTCGGCCGCGTCGCCGCCGCCGGTCGAGCCGGCGCCCGAGCAGCCGGAGAGCACGAGGGCCCCGGCGGTGGCTCCGGCAATCAGCAGAGAAAGTTTCTTACCTGGTTTCTGCACAGCAGATCCTCCGTTATACAGACATGCACGAGCCGTGCCGGCGATCACCATTGCCGGCAGTAAAGGGTGAAAGGTATTTCGCTTTAGACCCGGATCACCTGTGGTCCGAGCCGTGCATAGCGGTGCGCCTCGGATGCCGGCAGGCCGGTGTCCGTGACCAATGATTCGAAATCCGATACCTCGGCGAAACGGCAGAACGTGCGAACGCCGAATTTCGTGTGCAGGCCGGCGAATATCCGCCGGCGGGCGGCCCGGACGGCGTGCGCCTTGATGTCGGCGACGGCCGGGTCCGGGGTGGTCAGGCCCACCTCGCGGGAGATGCCGTTGGCGCCGACGAAGGCGAGATCGATGACGAACCCGGCGAGCATGCCGCTGGCCCAGTGGTCGACCGTGGCCAGCGTGCGGCCCCGGACCCGGCCCCCGAGCAGCAGGACTGTCGCCGGTGAGGAGGTGGCGAGCCACGCCGCGGTGTTCAGCGAGGCGGTGACGATGGTGAGCGGGCGGTCGGTGGGCAGGGCCTCCGCGATCAGCTGCGGGGTGAAGCCCTCGTCGATGAAGATGGTCTCCGCGTCCCCGAGCAGGCCGACCGCCGCGGCCGCGATCCGCCTCTTCTCGGGCACTCCCCGGGTGGTGCGCATGGCCAGATCGGTCTCGAATTTCGCGGTCTCCACCGGATACGCGCCGCCGTGCGTACGCCGGAGCAGTCCGTGCTTTTCGAGCAATCGCAGATCGCGCCGAATGGTCTCGGCGGAAACCGTCAGTTCGGCGGCGAGCTTGGCGACGTCGACCTCGCCGGCGCGACGCGCGATGGCGACGATCTGGTGCTGGCGTTCTTCCGCGTTCACATCCGCACCTCCGGCCGCCCACAGCTGGCATTCGCTTTGTGCGCGGCTGCCGTGGACCATTTGTAACACCGGGGAAACGTGTGGCCCCCATCACAGACCCGGCTGATTCGGTGGTTCTCTGCCCGCTTCGGTACGGCCGCGACCCGCTCGATATCATCCCATCGGCGGTCGAAACCGGATGAAAGTCATGCCCGAATGATCAAAATTCATGCCCGACCGCTGCCCGGTGGTGTGAACTCGGTAGACCGAAGCGGTTCTGATCGGGCGTTCGACGCCCGCCCGGCCCCCTCCGGGGTTGTTACCGGAGCTTTATCAGGCCCCCGGTGTGGGATCGGGAACCGCGGCGCCCGGAAAACGGTCACGCCGACACCTCAGATCCACCCCGAGGGAACCGACAGTCTGGGTCATGGGCATGCTTGCAACTCAGCAACTGACGGAGTTCCTCTCCGCCGTCGCTGACCGGCCGGACGGACCGGCCGCGCAGTACGCGGCCGTCGAATGTGCGGCACGCGCCCTCGAAGCCGAGGTCGCCGTGCTGATCATCGACGAGCGCGTGGTCGCCACCGTCGGCGTGACCGCCGACCAGGTAGGCCCGGCCGTGCTCACCGAGATCGCCGCCGGTCGCCGCAGCATCCTGCAACTGGCCGGCAACGCGTACGCGGTCACCGGCGCGACCCTGGGCGGCCAGGCGCCCGGCGCCCTGGTGCTGGGCCGCACCGGGCCGGACTTCACCGACCAGGACGTCTGCCTGCTCCGCGGCATGGCCCGGGTCCTCGAACTCAGTCTGCAGGCCCTGCACGTGATCGAGTCGGAGCGCCGGCAGGCCCGGGAGAACGGCAAGCTGGCCGACTCGCTGCAGGAGCGCCAGCGCCTCTTCGAACACCTGACCCGGATCCAGCGGCTGATCGCCCGCCGCGCCCCGCTCCAGCAGATCCTCGACGGCATCACCGCCAGCGCCGCCGAGCTGCTCGACCTGGAGATGGCCTCGCTGAACCTGCTGGAGCGGGACGACCCGACGGTCGGCTCGATGGTCTCCAGCGTCGGCTTCAGCCCGGACGTGCTGCCCCGGATGAAGCGGGTCCCGCTGCACTCGGCGGGCGTCGCGGGCCTGGCCGTGCTCGGCGATGAGCTGATCATGGTGGAGGACTACGCGAACTCGCCGATCGCCATCCCCGAGGTGGTGCGCTCCAGCATGAAGGCCGTGATGGCCGTCCCCGTGCACGAGAACGGCGAGGTGGTGGGCTGCCTGACCGTCGGCACCTACCGTGGGCCCCGCGAGTGGGACAAGCCCGCCCAGGACATACTGCGGGCGTTCGCCGAACACGTCAGCCTGGCCCTGACCGACGCCCGCACCCTCGAGGCGATGAACGAGGCGTTCCACGACTCGCTGACCGGGCTGGCCAGCCGCGCGCTGTTCCAGGCCCGGATGGACCGCGCGTTCGCCACCGCCGAGCAGGAGAGCGCCGGCGTCGCGATGCTCTTCGTCGACCTGGACCGTTTCAAGGTCGTCAACGACTCCCTGGGCCACGCGGCCGGCGACGACCTGCTGGTGGCGGCGGCCGAACGGATCAAGAAGTGCCTGCGCTCGGCCGACATGGCGGCCCGCCTCGGCGGCGACGAGTTCGCCGTCCTGCTGCCGATGGTGCACGGGCTGGAGGAGGCCGTACCGGTGGCCCGGCGCATCCTCGAGGCCATCCGGGAGCCGTTCGAGATCAACGGCAAGGAGGCCTACGTCAGCTGCAGCGTCGGCGTGGCGCACAGCGTGGCCGCCGGGCACACCGGCCAGGAGCTGATGGTCTCCGCGGACCTGGCCATGTACCAGGCGAAGAAGCAGGGCAAGGACCGCTACGAGATCTTCGAGCCGGCCATGCAGGCGGTGTTCCAGGCCGGCCTGCAGATGGAGGCGGACCTGCGCCGCGCGGTGGTCCGGCACGAGTTCGAGCTGCGCTACCAGCCCATCGTGCACCTGAAGACCGGCGAGACCACCGGCTTGGAGGCGCTGGTCCGCTGGCAGCACCCGGAACGCGGCATCATCCCGCCGCTGGACTTCATCCCGCTCGCCGAGGAGACCGGGATGATCGTCCCGATCGGTGAATGGGTGCTGCGCGAGGCGTGCCGGCAGGCGGCCCGCTGGAACGAACGCCGGGGGGAGGGCAAGCGCCCGCTGACCGTGAGCGTGAACCTGTCCGCGGTGCAGCTCGACCAGGCAGACCTGCCGGAGGTGGTGGCGTCGGCGCTGAGCAACAGCGGCCTGCCGGCCACCAGCCTGGTGATCGAACTGACCGAGTCCCTGCTGGTGGACCACCGCCCGTCGACCCTGCACCAGCTCGAAAAGATCAAAAGCCTGGGGGTACGCCTGGCCATCGACGACTTCGGCACGGGCTACTCGAGCCTGGCGTACCTGCGCCGCTTCCCGATCGACATCATCAAGATCGACAAGTCCTTCGTCGACGACGTGGGCGACGTACCGGCCGCGGCGGCGCTGACCCTGGGCATCATCCAGCTCGGCCAGGCGCTGCACCTGTCCACGATCGCGGAGGGCATCGAGGACGCGGACCAGCTGAGCGAGCTGACGGACGGCAACTGCGAGCTGGGCCAGGGCTACTACTTCGCCGAACCGCTGAACGAGGCGGACATGGGAGAACTCCTCTTCCCGTCCTCGTGACCGCACCCCCTCTCGCAGCGCTCCGTCAGTCGCGCACCGACCCGGTGGTGGTGCCGCGCTCGTCGGTGGCGACGCAGGTGACGCCGCGGTCGCGGTACCAGGACTGCTGCAACGGGTGCAGGTACAGCACCTCGGCCGTGTCAGCGGCGTCCGGGGCGTAGCTCTTGAACTCGGACTTGCAGCGCGTCTCGGCCTGGTCCTGCACGGCGGTGTCACCGGGCCACGGTCCGGAGGGAAGCTCGAAGACGGCGTAGACCTCACCCTCGTGCGGCAGGGTGCACGAGACCACCGGCAGGTCCTCGATGGCGGCGGAGCCCTGAATACCGTTGATGCAGTCGCCCGGCTTGAGCGTGGTGACCGCAACCGTGCCGTTGCCACTGCCGGTGCCGCTGCTGCCGTCGCGGGAGTCGCTGATGATCCCGGCGGTAACTCCGACGACCATGAGCAGCACCCAGCAGCCGGAGAGCACCAGGCCGGCGATGGCCATGCCCCGGCCGGTCTGGCCCCGCTTGCGGATCTGCACGAGCGCGACGATGCCGAAGATGACGCTGAACAGGATGCCGCCGATGATCCCGAAGATGAGCGAGGCAACGGCGAAACCGCTGGTGCCGCCGCTGCCGGGGGCGGGGTAGCCGGGCTGGCCGGAGCCCGGGAAACCTGGGTAGGCACCGGGGGGCGGGGCTCCGTAGGCGGGTCCGGCCTGGGCGCCGTAAGGCAAGGCCGGCTGGGCGCCGTAGGGCTGAGGCGGCTGGGCGCCATAAGGCGAAGCCGGCTGCGCACCGTAGGGCTGAGGCGGCTGCGCACTGTAAGGCTGAGGCGGCTGCG